>JAGBIA010000128.1 GCA_017935225.1 Clostridia bacterium
GATGAAAAACCGATTACTGCCAGACAATGCATTAAGGCTCTTGCGCAAGTAGGTATGGCAAAACCACAATACATTCCAAGGATACTGTCCTGTTTTCATGGCGCTGATTTATCGAAGTACAATGACAGTATGCGACCCCTGATTGAAAAGGACATGGAAGAAACTGAAAGATTACTAACTGAGTAAATTCCAATTTGTCGAACAATACAACAATCCCCGACAGACTTATGTAAAATCTGTCGGGGTTCATTATTTGTTTACTGTGGAGCATTTTTCGTAGGGGCGAACTGCGTGTCTCCCGCGGGCGAACACAGTTCGCCCCTACCGTGTGGTGTTAGGTAAATGTTTCGTATTTCTCCGATAAGGACATCACCCATTAAACTCTCTGTCCTCTTTTTTTACCATTTATACTCGATATCCTTCGTCACAAAGCCGATAGTCTCGAAGTCCTTCGGGTTGTGGCGGACGATATAGTCGATGTAAGAGTCCACAAGTCTTGCGGTGACGATGTATCCCATCGGATTGAGATGTCCGTTCATCCACAGATTTTCGCGGAACTCCTCGTCGTACTCGGGTCCGTACTGATAAAGGTCGATAACGTAGCAGTTCTCAAAGATATCGCAAAGACCGTAGAGAAGCTCGGTAACCTTTGCGGTGTCCTCGTTGTCCGCTCTGCGCGTCTCCTTGGGGAATGTCACGAAAAAGAACTTTGCATCGGGGCTGATCTCCTTATATCTGCTGACGATCTGCGCGTAGTATCCGATGAAATTCTTTGCGTTTTTGGTGTAATCCTCGGGGTGAACGTCCTCGAGCGTACCGATCTCGCGGTGCTGATTGTAAATGTCATTCACGCCGAGCGCGATTACGTACGCCTGCGCCGCCTTGTCCTTATCCCAATAGCCGCGCGACTCTGCAAAGCTGTCGATATACTCGGACGCGGTCATTCCGCCGCGAGAGAAGTTATACGCCAGCAGACCGTTTGCGCGAGCGATGTACTGTCCCCAGGAATACTCGAACATATCGTGGTATCTGCTCTTGCCCTCGGGATCGCGAAGCTGAAACTCGCCCGAGGAAAGACTGTCTCCGACGAACGCCATAGTTCTGAACACCGAGGTGTAGCTATAGCTCTCGACAAGTCGCTCGAGCGGCTTCTCGTCTTTGCCGTAAAGCTCCTTTTTCCAATCCATAATTATACCTCCCGAAAGAACTCGACCTCTTCTCCGTCAGGACCTGTGACAAATGCTATGTTGATCGACATATCCGCAGGAGTCGCCTTGAGCGGAACTACCTTCGGCGCGGTGTGATCACCGAAGCCTGCGGCTCTCGCGACAGCGTAAGCCGCGTCAACATCGTCGACCTTAAGTGCAAAGTGCTGCCACTTGCCCTTGACGCTGTACTCGTCCGAGCCGTTTGCGAAAAGCTCTATTCTGCCGCCGTCTCCGACGTCAAGCATAACGATAAGCTTATCTCCCTCGCCCCAACGAGCGACCTCGGTCATTCCGAGTGCCTTGTACATCTGAAGGCTCTTTTCGATATCCTTGCACTTGAGTGCGATATGGTGAAAGCCCATTCCCTTGATCAACTCGTTTGCCATCTTATATTCCCTTCCATTCGTCTGCCCAATTTACGCGCAGATTGTTGCCCTCAAGAATATCTATCTTGAGAATGCTGTAACCCGAGGTCTTGAGATCGTTCGGATGCCAATGGTCGAGCATAAGATAGAACTCGCCGTCTACTTCGAATATGTAGGTGCTCTGACCGTCGAAGGTGGTATCCATCTTCTCGCCGCGGCAGGGATTGTCGATAAGCTTCCACTTGCCGAGCATATGCTCGCATCTTGCAAAGAGAGCCTGATTGGGCAACCATCCCGTGCATCCCGAGCTTACCATATAGTACATTCCGTCCTTATAGAAGAGCGCGGGGGCTTCTCTTTCCTGATCTATCAGCACCGAAACGTAAAATCCGTCGGTCTCGGTGTAGTCGTCGTTGAGTCTCGAGATATTCATAGTCTTGTTCCAATCCTTCGAGTGAACCAGATAAGCCGTTCCGTCGATATCCTGATATATCGTCATATCTCTCGAGTCCTGCTTGTTGGGCTGCTTTGCGTAAAGGAACTTGAAGGGACCCGTGGGGGTATCCGAAACTGCGACCGCAATTCCGCCAAAGACGTAATCCGCGCTGTCTGCGTGCGCCCAGAGGACGAAATTGTTGTTCTTCGCGTTATAGATGACCTTCGGACGCTCAAGCACCTTCTTGTAGTAAAGAGGACTCTCGGGATCGTCCTTGTTGCTCTCGAGTGCGAGTCCCTCGTACTTCCAATCGCGAAGATTTTTTGATGAGTAGCAGGAAACGCCGATAACGTCAACGCGAGTCGTTCCGGGGCAGTTGTCCGCTCCCTTATGCTCTCCGTACCAATAGTAAGTGTCGCCGTGCTTGATTATACAGCCGCCGTGCGCCTGAATATCGTTGCCGTCGATATCTTGCCAGATAACTCCGTTTTTCATATTTTACCTCATTTGATCTCTATTTTCTTTCCGTTGCTCTCGTATGCTCCGAGAATGACCTTGACTACCTTTGAACCCTCGCTGCCGTCAATGGCAAAGTGGCGACCGTTCTCAATGCAGTCGTAAAAGTCTGTTATCAGCGCCTCGTGACCGCTTCCGTAGCAGTCCTTTCCAAGAGGCTTGTAGAAATCCTCAAAGTGATGCAGCTCGCCGCTCACAAGTACGTCGCGCGATAGCACCTTGATGCACTCGCCCTCCGCGAAGAGAGTAAGCTCTACGGGGCAGTCGCGAGAAGAACAGTTGGTCGCGCTGAAGATGAACGGGCTATCGCCGTGGCAGACGAGAGTTGCCGTGTCCTCGACCTCGATATGCTCAGAGAGCGTCAGAGTAGAGATCGCCGCCGTGATTGCGCTCGGCTCGCCGCAGAGCCAGATGAGCAGATCGAGCGTGTGCAGAGCCTGATTTATCAGCACTCCGCCGCCCTCTGTATCCCATTTGCCTCGCCATTCGCCCGATGCGTAATAAGCCGCGTCTCTGTGCCAGAAAACAGTACCGCTCGCGTTATCTACCTTTTTGCCCTCAAGGTGCTCCTTGACGAAAAGGTTAGCCGCGTTATATCGGTTTTGCATACACACACCGAGCATCGCACCCGACTGTCTCTCTGCCTCAAGAATCCTGTCAATATCCTCTCGCTTGATGCAAAGCGGCTTCTCGCAAAGCACGTTTATCCCTCTTCCGAGTGCCTCGACTACCATATCTGCGTGCAGATAGTGCGGTGTGCAGATATGTACGACGTCGGGGCGCACCTCATCAAGCATCGTTTTATAATCGCTGTAGCGTATCGACGGATCAAAGCTTTGAAGTTTGCTCTCGTCGACGTCGCAGACCGCGCAAAGATCGCCGTATTTTGCCGCGATCCTTGCGTGTACTTTACCTATACCGCCGTGTCCGACGACGGCACAACGTAATTTCATTTTATTTTCCTCCGTAAGTTCCTGCCGTGTCTGTGACCTTGCTGTCGTCAACTGTCTTGAGTCTCGATACGGCTCTGTGAGCATCAAGCTCGCGCAAATATCTGTCCTCGTCTACGGGGAGAGTGACGGTCTCGCCACCGTTCCAGCCCGAAAGCTCGATAGCGTTCATAAGCTCAACGCCTGCAATACCGTCGGTTCCGCCAACGAAGAGCTCTTCCTTGCCGAGAATTGCCGCGGTGAAGTTGTTGATGATTCCAACGTGCTGAAGGTTGTTTCCATCGGTCTCAACCTCGACCTTTTCGCACTTGGGCTTCTTAAAGCCTTCAGGGCAGGTGCGCGACCACTCGAAGCCGTCCTCCTCGTTCTTGTACCACCAGAGCTTGCCGTTCTCGCAAAGCAGCTTGCCGCGGCTTCCCGAAACCTCAAATCTGTTCGTACCGGGAGTCTCGCCTGTCGTGGTTACGAATACACCGGTAGCGCCGTTCTTATATCTGAAGTACGCGGTGACCTCGTCCTCGACCTCGATGTCGTGCCACTTACCGTACTGACAGAAGCCGTTGACCTCTACGGGCATCTCGCCGACTACCCACTGAACGAGGTCGATCTGGTGAGGACACTGATTGATAAGCACTCCTCCGCCCTCGCCCGACCAGGTAGCTCTCCAGCTACCGCTGTCGTAGTACTGCTGAGTGCGGTACCAGTCGGTGATGATCCAAGTTACTCTCTGAAGCTCGCCGATGCCGCCGTCTGCGATGATCTCGCGCATCTTGCGGTAGAGGCAGTTGGTTCTCTGGTTGAACATCATACCGAAGAGAGCCTTAGCGTCCTTTGCCGCCTCATTCATCTCCTTTACCTGCTTGGTGTAAACGCCTGCAGGCTTCTCGCAGATGACGTTGATGCCACGCTTCAGGCATTCCATAACCATCTCGGGATGCTGATAGTGAGGGACCTCAACGAGCACTGCATCGCAAAGACCGCTGTCAAGCATCTCGATGTAATTTTCAAAATATACAGGCTCGCACTTGGGTGCGCGTGCCTTTACAGCCTCGATCTTGGCGGGATTGTTGTCGCAGACCGCGCTGACGACCGCGTCGACCGCCTTACCGCCCTCAAAAATGTTGAAAAGGTAGCTCGTACCCTGATTTCCAAGTCCGATAATTCCGTATCTTACGCTCATTTCTATATCCTCCGTAATTTATATAAGATTTTCTGCTACGTATTTAACGCTTCTCTCTACCTGACCGAGAGTGTCGGGGAGAACTGCCGCGTTATCCTGCTCAACGAGGAAGTACTTAGCACCCGACTCGCGAGCCGCCTCGATAGCTCTTGCAAAGTCGATGTTACCGTCGCCCACGGGAGCAAATCTCGGCTCAAAGCCCTTGCCCTCTGCGTTGAGCGCGATCATATAGTCCTTGAGGTGAACGCACTCGATCCTGCCCTTGAGCTTTTTGATGGTCTCTACAACGTCGTTACCGCCGTACTGGATCCAATATGTATCGAGCGTGAAGTTGATGTAGGGAGCGTCGATGAGCATATCGAAAACGCTCTTCTCGCCGAATTTGAAGAACTCGAAGTGGTGGTGATGGTAGAAGAACTTAAATCCTCTTGCCGCCATTCTCTTGCCCGCGTCGTTGAGCTTTTCGATAGTCTCGCGGCAGAGAGCCTCGTCCTTCATCGCGTCGATAGGCATCATTCCAAGACCGATGTTGTAGCATCCGATGCTTGCGTGCTCGTCCATAAGAGCCTCGGTATCGTTCAGAATTCTGTCCATAGGAACGTGAGTGAGCACTACCTTCATTCCGGTCGCGTCGATAACTCTCTTGATCATCTCTGCGTTAAAGGGCGCGCCCGAGAACTGCATATAGCTGTAGCCCATCTCCTTGAGCTTCTTGGCAACTTCAAGAAAATGCTCCTCGGTGTCAAGATAATTTCTGATTGAAAACAGGTTAAGTCCAAGTCCTTCTCTGATCATTTTGTAAATCCTCCTTCAATTTCGGTAAATCCTTGGTTGTTAAATATTCCCTTAAGCGAAGCAACTGCAGCGTCAAATGCCTGAGAGTTGCTCTCAAAATAGAATTTGTGGTTCATCTTCTCGCCGTCGATCTTATCGTAGCCTGCAAAGACCATAAGATGCGGCTCGATGGTCATCACGGTGTCGCGATCGAGCATCGAGATAAGTCCGGGGATATCTCCGTCGCCCTCACCTGCGGGAACGAGAATTCCGCCCTCCGAGATGACGTCCTTGATATGAAAATAATCGCTGATAGGCGCGAGCAGAGGCAGAGTCTTATCTGCGCTCTCGCCTACCTGCAAGAAGTTTGCAGGGTCATAAACGAAGTGGAGTCCCTTTACGTTCTCGCGAAGGTCGAGCACGCGCTCCGCGGTATCGCCGTAAATTCCCTTTTCGTTTTCGTGGTAGAGTCCCACACCGTAGCTTGCAGCTACCTCGACCATTCTGTTGAGGTTGTCGATCACCTTCTCGCGCTCGCCGTGCGACTCGAAGAAGCTGAACCTTCTTATTCTGTCGGTCTCGAAGATATTTGCGAGCTCGCAGATGTACTTGACCGTGTCGAGATATACCTCGATATCGGTGCTTATCTTCACCTTACCCATAGGCGAGCCGACTGCCGAGAGAGCTATTCCCTCGCTCTTAAGTGTTGCCCAGATGCTCTTTGCCCTCTCAAGCGTAAGCTCCGCGACGTTTGTATTGTCTACGGAACGGAGCTCGGTCAGTGCAATATTGTTGCGGTGAAGCGCGTCGATCTGCTCACGCAGGCTGACGCCCGCCTCATCGGAAAATGCGCTGAGTCTTACGTTCATTTTACTGTCCTCCTATATATCATAATTTTATATTATTTCGTTTGCAAAAGGTATCGAATCGGATGCGCCCGAACGGCTGACGGTGATCGCAGAGACCTTTGTCGCGTATCTTATCGCATCCTCTACCCTCTCGCCTGCTGCAAGTCTTACACAGAGAGCGCCTATGAAGCTGTCGCCCGCGGACGTCGTATCGACAGCCCGAGTTTTTATCGCAGGGCACTCGAAGAATACCTCTCCGTCACTGTACACCGATCCGCGCTCGCCCAAGGTAATTATCGCGCTTCGAACACCCATTCCGAGCAGTGCGTCGAGCGCCGCTTTGGCACTTTCCGCGTCGGACGGATATATTCCCGTAAGCGCGTACGCCTCGTGCTCGTTTGGCACGAGCAGATCGCAGTCTTTATAAAATTCCGTCGGAAGCTGCTTGAAGGGCGCGGGATTTACGACGAGCATCGCGCGGCTCTCGGCACAGATCTCGGCTATCCTCATCACGCTCTCTATCGGTATCTCGTACTGAATGAGCAGGATATCAGCGCTCTCGATGTACCCCGCCACGCTGTCGATCACGTCGGGTGTGAGGCGCGCGTTTGCCCCCTCGTCGACGACGATAAAATTATCTCCGTCGACCACGACTATCATCGCGCATCCCGTGGCACAGTCCTCTACCTCAAGGCAGGTCGCGGGAATGTCGTATTTGTCGAGCGTTTTTCCGAGCATCTCGCCGTTTGCATCCTTGCCGAGCGCGCCCACAAATCGAACGTCTCCGCCAAGCTTCTTTACGGCGACCGCCTGATTAAGTCCCTTTCCGCCTGCTCCCACCGACGAGCCCGAGCCTATGACCGTCTCGCCGAGCGCGGGCATTTTGGGCGAGCGCACCACCATATCGGCGTTAGCGCTGCCTATTACAAGTATTTTTCCCATTTCTCACTCCAAGTGTTCGAGCGTCATTTTCGCTCTCTCGGATATGCTGACTCTGCCGACTCCGAAGATCGAGGTCTCGAGCTTATCGTTGATAGGCGCGGTCCACTCTTCTCCGATCGCGTCGATGCCAAGCATCATTCCGAGTATCGAGCCGACCGTTGCACCGTTGCAGTCGGTGTCAAATCCTGTCTCGACAGACATACAGATAGATCTGCCAAAGTCGCCCTTGCCGTAAAGCAGAGCCGCCGCGACGATCATCGCGTTGGAGATCGTATGACACCAGCCGTGCGCCGAGTATTCGTCGTAGGCTTTGTGTATATTCTCAAAGCACTCGCGCTCGCCAACGCCGCGCTCGTAGCCCTCGATTATTCCCATCACGCTCTCGTAGAGTCGCGAGGTGTGCGGCACTTCGGCAAGTCCGCAGAGGATAACGTCCTTGACGTCGTCACAGACTGCCGCCGCCGCGATCATAGCGGATGCGAACATCTCGCCGTAAATTCCGTTCTTTATATGCGAGATCGACGCGTCGCGGAATGCCATCTCTGCCGCCATCTCACAGTTACCGGGGTTGATATATCCGAAATAGTCGCCTCTGATCTGCGCGCCTATCCACTCGCGGAATGCGTTCTTATAGGTCGCCGAATGCGGAGCTCTGTAGCCCTTGACGAAATTGCAGAAAGCAACTCGCTCAGCGGTGCAGTACGCGTACTTGGGCTGAAGATCCATCCATGCCCTTGCCATATCGTCAGCCGTAAATCTTCTGCCGTAGCGGCGGAGCACCTCTTGCGCGAGCACGACGTAGTTGGTATCGTCGTCGACGGGCATACCGTCTATTCGATCGGCATAAGGTCTGTTCCAGAAATCAAATCTGTATCTCTCCCTTACGTTTTCGGGCTGATCGGTGCTTACTATGTATCGGTGCATAGGATAATTTCCGCTCTCCTCAAGGAAAGGTACGAGCTCATCGGTGCGCACGCCCTCGACAGTCTTGCCGAGCATACAGCCGCATATTCTTCCCATCCACGCGCCGTGTATCTTGGGTAAAAGCTCGTCACGGGAAAGCTCCTTTTTAGCTATCCTATGCTCCTTGCGAAGCGCGCGGATGCCCTCAAGATCGGAGGGCTCAACGTAGGGGTATCCCTCTTTGATCGGTGCATTCGAGACGATATTATAGATAACGTCGCCAAGCTGCGCCTTTACCTCGTTCTTGGGCATTCTCGACACGAGATCGAAAAGCTCCTTGTATTGCTCTATATCAAGTCCTTCCTCGATGGACTGCTCGTATTCGACCGTAACAGCCTCGGGATAGAACTCCCAGCCGTGCATATTCTCATAATCCTTTTTTACTTTTCTTTCAGACATAAAAACTCCTCCTATTGTTTGTCCTCGCTCTCGCTCGGGCTCTGTGTCATTTTCCTGCTCTCGTTGGGAGATACACCGAAATAATCCTTGTAGGATCGGCTGAATGTATATATCGACGAGAAATTGAGCAGCTCGGATATCTGAGTTACGCTCAGCTTGCCTTCAAGCAAAAGCAACCTTGCTACGTCAAGTCGGCGGCGACGGTAGTACGTGCTCAGCGTCTCGCCCGTGGTCTTTTTGAACATATCCGAAATATAGCTGTAGTTGTAGTGCATCACCTCTACCACGTCGGCAAGGCTCGAGATGGTATATATGTGCGTGTCTATGTAGTTCATTATGCGGTAGCAGAATTCCTCGGGCTTGCTCACGCTCTTCTCGCGGCTCACGCTCTCGAGCGACACAAATCCGCGGATAGTATAGTAGATTATCTGCTCCATCATCGCTCTGATCTGCTGATCGGAATATATCTGCTCCGAGGTGATCTCCGAGATAACGTTTCCGACAAGGAAATCGACTCTGTCATCCCGAAAAACTCTGCAGTCGGCAAGCATACACCTCTGACTTATCTCCTCAAGCTCATGCCTCAGCTCTTCCCTCTCGCTCCAAAAAGCAAAGAAGCGGAATTTGAGCGGATCGTCGCTGCTCGAGCGTATTTCGTGGAACTCACTCGGGAATGAGAGGTATATGTCACCCTTGCTCACATCGACCGAAACTCCGTTTGTGATAACGCTTCCCTTGCCTCCCGTCACTACCGTGAGCTCGTACCAATTGAGGTGCGCGTGAAGCGGAATCACGTTGTCGGCTTCGCAGTGGATCTTGCCCACCTGATATAAAAGGCAGTCGCCAAAGCGGCGCGGCGCGGGGATATAATTTTTGTCTATCGCGTATTTTACGTTAGTGCTGCTCATACTCATACCCCCTTTTTTATGATTATAGCACCTCAACACCTCAATGTCAATAAAAATAATAAATTTTATCCTTTTTTTGCGCTACTTTTGCACAAAAAACCAAAATAGTGCAAAATTAAAAATAAAGTTGTGCTATTTACTAAGGGGCAAAAGAATTATATAATAGATGTAACAAAGATGTTATGCAATCTTTGCATTCTTATCTAAAACAAAAAAGGCAGGTAAAAAATTATGAAAACTACTGTTGTTGCCGTCGTTGGATGCGGAAGAATCGCTAACAACGCTCATTTTCCCGCTCTCACAAAGCTCGAGAACGTAAGAATCAAATACGCTTGTGACCTCATACTCGAGAAGGCTGTTGCCGCTAAGGAGAAGTTCCCCAAGATCGAAGAGGTCATCACTGACTATAAGGTAGCACTTGCTGACCCCGAGGTAGAGGCAGTATTCGTGCTCACCCCCAATTTCGCTCACTACACCGTTACTATGGACGCTCTCCGCGCAGGCAAGCACGTTATGTGCGAGAAGCCCGTTACGGTAAGCTACGAGCTCTCCTGCGAGATGGCTGCTGAGGCAGACAAGCAGGGCAAGATCCTCAACATCGGCGTTTGCAACCGCTATCACAAGTCGGTAGAACTTCTTGAAGAGCTCAACAGACAGGGCGAGTTCGGTAAGATCTACCACATCTACTGCTCCTTCCGCGCATTCCGTTCCATCCCCGGACTCGGCGGCGCATTCACGGATAAGGCTCAGTCGGGTGGCGGCGCGCTCATCGACTGGGGCGTTCACTTCCTCGACCTCATCCTCTACATCCTCGGCGACGCAAAGCTCAAGAACGTTACCTGCGACGCATACTCCGAGATGGCAAAGGATATGAAGTCCTACAAGTACAAGAGCATGTGGGCTGAGGACACCAAGGACATCGAGAACGGCGTTAACGACGTTGACGACTTCATCACAGGCTACATCAGAACCGACAAGGCAAGCATCTCCTTCAACGGCGCGTGGGCACAGAATCTCGACAAGGGCGAGATGTTCATCGACTTCCTCGGCGACAAGAAGGGTGCAAGACTCACCTACGGCGGTCAGTTCGAGGTTACCGACGGCGAGACTCTCGAGACCACAAAGACCGAGCACGAGATCCCCAATATGTATCTTTGCGAGGACGCTGATTTCTTCAACTCCATCGAGTCGGGTGTAAAGAACAAGAACAACATCGACAACATTCTTGAGAGCATGAAGCTTCTTGACTATCTCTACAAGTCTGCAGAGATCGGCAAGGAGATCCAGCTCTGAGAGGTATTGAAATGAAAAAGATCGGTTTCGTTGATTTTTACCTCAGTGAATGGCACGCTAATAACTATCCCGCGTGGATCAAAGAGGTCTGCGCAGACAAGGGCTTTGAGTACGAGCTCGCTTACGCGTGGGCTGAGCAGGATATCTCTCCCGTAGACGGCAGAAGCTCGGCAGAATGGTGCGCAGCTTTTGGCGCAGAGCAGTGCGCGACGGTCGAGGAGCTTTGCGAGAAGTCGGACGTTATCTTCATTCTCGCTCCCACCAACCCCGAAAAGCATCTTCCCTACGCAAAGGCAGTGCTTCCTTACGGCAAGCCTACCTACATCGATAAGACCTTCGCTCCGAACCTTGATGAAGCAAAGGAGATCTTCGCTATTGCAGAAAAGCACGGCACTCCCTTCTTCTCGTCCTCGGCTCTCCGCTACGAAGCCTCTCTTGACGACGTAGAGGATTGCCGCAATATCACGGTATTTATGTCGGGCTCGTCGGCTGACGAATATATCATCCACGACATCGAGATGGTAGTAAAGAAGCTCGGTATCGGTGCAAACAAGGTTATGTGCGTCGAGAACGGCAAGCAGAGATTTTTCCATCTCGGCTACGCAGATGACCGCTCCGCCTGCCTCGTTTACGCTCCCTACGGTCTCCCCGGAGCTACCATTATGGAGTCCGCGACCGAGGGCAAGACGGTCAAGTCGAGAAGCGCGATATTCAACGAGCTTATCGCTGACATTCTCCGCTTCTTCGGCGAGCGCACCGTAAGCTTCGACGTAGCACAGACGCTTGAGGCTATGAAGATCCGCGACGCAGTTCTCGCTTCGAGAGACAATTGCGGTCAGTGGATAGAAGTCTGAGTGAGGTAAATCTTATGAAAATAGGTGTTATTACAGACTGCTTTGGCTTCGGTCTTCCCGTTGCCACTGCTATTGAGCGCGCCGCAGCTCTCGGCTTTGACGGCGTGCAGATATACGCTACCACCGGCTCTTTCTCGCCCGATGCGCTCGACGCAGAGGCTATAAAGAGCTATCGCGAGCTGCTTAAGTCCAAGGGACTTGAGGTAAGCGCGCTCTGCGGAGATATGGGCGGCCACGGCTTCCAGATCGCAGAGGATAACCCCGCGAGAATTGAGATGACCAACCGCATCGTTGACCTCGCTTGCGAGTTCGGCGCAAAGGTAGTCACCACTCATATCGGCGTTATTCCCTCGGATAAGAACGATCCTACCTACAAGGTAATGCTCGATGCTCTCACCGCTTGCGGCAAGTACGCAAAGTCGCGCGGCGTTACTCTCGCTATCGAGACAGGCCCCGAGACCGCTGACGTGCTCTACGGCTTCATTCAGGACACCGAGGGCGGCGTTGGTGTAAACCTTGACCCCGCTAACTTCGTTATGGTCACCGGTCAGGATCCCGTTGCGGCTGTAAAGCTTCTCGGCAAGCATATCGTCCACACTCACGTAAAGGACGGCGTTATGCTCAAGCGCACCGATCCCAAGATCATCTACGATCACTTCGCAACCGGCGGAATTGAGGCTCTCAACGTTGCAGACTACTTCAAGGAAGTTCCCGTAGGCACGGGCGACGTAGACTTCCCCGCTTACATCGCAGCCCTCAAAGAAGCAGGCTACGACGGATATCTCACCATCGAGCGTGAGACGGGCGCTGACCCCGAGGCTGATATCGTTCTCGCAAGAGATACTATCAAAAAGCTCGCGTTCTGACAGTTAAACAAGAAAAGGACGAGGAATTGTTGAAATTCCTCGTCCTTTTTTGGCAAGCACTGCTTCTGTGGATACAGAAGCTATTTTTAGTTATGAGTTATAAGGCTCGCTTGTGCTCGCCGTTATGAGTTTGCATTTTGCTACGCAAAAATGCAATCGTTATGATATGATCGCCTCATTCTATCGAACTGTGCCGAAGGCACATCATAATTTGGCGTAGCCAACCATAACTCTAAACTCGCCGCAGGCGATCATAGTTGCGTAGTGCCTTAGGGCACTACGCTAATCCGCGGCGCGTTTTGTGCTTTTATTCATTAGAAATCTTAAATTTCACCCTGCGCGGATATCCCGCTTTTTGTCTTGCGGAAGCGGATAATTCCGACGATCGAGGAAATTATGGCGACTGCCTCGTTGGTAATTCCTCCGATAGAGAAAACGAAAACGTTATATATCAGCACCATCGTCGATGTGACGAGGATGCTCTTGCGCAAAAGCTGATTGTCGCCGAGAGAAATAAAGATAGTATTCGCCGCGAGCGCTATGATCGGGAGCAACGAGTGCCAGCCCTCCCACGAGAAAAATCCGACTACCGTCATCACGAGCGCAAGTATTCCCGCGCTCACGTAGGCTGTACGCGTTCTCTCCTTTTGCATATAAAAGATCACGTTTCGTGTAAGGCAGACGATATTGAGCGCAAAGCCCGAGCTTGCGCCGAGCAGTAAAAAGCTGATGCAGATGCAGACCGTTGCACTGCTTTGGAAAATGAGGAGCGAGCGCTTGGTCTTTGCCTGATATGACACAAACGTCAGTATCGTCGCGATAATTCCGAGCGCCTGCCCGATGATCTGCTGTGGCACGTTTACCTCCAAAAGTCAAAGACAGAGCTTATTTCTCGAGCGTTACGAGATAGGTCGAGAAGAGCGACATCTCGAGGTTCAGCGAGAGCTGCTCACCGCTCGTTCTGATCTCGACAGTCTTCTTCATATCGTTATTTTCATCGAGCAGATAGCACTTGAGCGTGTAATCGCCCTCGAGCGCGATATTCGAGAGGTCAAGCGTGAGCTCGGTCGTCTCTGTCGCGTCGTCGTCAGAGTAATGCGTGAGCATAACAGCCGCGCCATTCTCGCCCTTTGCGGCAGAGGCGTGGATATTCTCGCCAAGTGTCTCGACCTCAACACACTCGCCGAGCTTATAAAGCTCGTTGAACATTCTGAAAGGATAATAACCCTTGAGGATATTGCAGATAAGGTCGGTCGAGAACAGACCGTTCATTCCGCCCGGACGGGCGTCGTAGTACATAAGCATATCGAGCGGCGCGTACTGGCAAAGGCTCATAGTCGAGGCGATAAACGCCGCGCCCTTGAGCGACTTTTCCTGCTTGAGCGAGTATATCCAATCCTCGCCCTCCCAGCCGCGAACGTAGTTCCACTCGTTGTTGATGCTCTCGGCATCGGTGTAGCCGTACTCGTCCATCATTTCGCGGAAGAGGCGGCACTTGTCGGCAACCTTGCGCGGATCGTTCGAATAGATGTGCCAGGAAAAGAAGTCGATCGGAGTCTCTCTCTTCTGCATCTCCGAGAGGAAGTCGCGCGCCCAATCCTCACGGTGAGCAAGCGCAGGACCGCCTATCTTGAGGTGCGGGAAGCAGGACTTGAGGTGCTTTGCGGCGATCTCGTAAAGATCGAAGAACTGCGCCTTAGTGCCGCCCCAAGTGCGCTTGTGCGTGCTATCGTCGGGATCGAGATCGGGCTCGTTCCAGATCTCCCAATACTCGACCTTCATATTCATTCCGTCGCCCCATCCTTCAGTATAGTGGCGGATGATATGCTCGCAGATGACCGCCCACTTATGAAAATCCTTCGGGGGCAGAGTGTTGTATTTCTTCTTCCAATGCTCGATCTTCGAGCCAAGGCGGAAGAAAGGCTCACTGCCGCCGTGTGCGATGATCTGCATATACTCGTCGGTCAGCACGAAATCGTAGGATGCGGGATCGTAAGGATCTGCATCGAAGTCAGTAAAGATATTGTTTACGTCAACCGTGTGCTCTCCGCCGTAGGTCGCGCAGAAAGCCGCGTCGTGCGTGCGCGCATAAGGAATTCCCGCCTCGCGCCAGGGCTCGATATTGGTTATTCTCTGGTCAACGGCAAACTTGTAGATAGGTCCGTTATTCACCGCGTGCATCGGCTTTACCTTGCCGCAGGTGTTATCGAAATTGACTCTGATCTTATTCATTATCTGTTTCTCCCTTGTGTTTATTTAAAATATCATATCTGAAGATAGCTATAAGTATCGACACGATCGAGAGCGTGTCACCGATCGCCGAGCCGTAAGCTCCGCTCGTGATGTTGAACACCAGCCAGAAGGGCGAGCCGAGCAGAGAGACGAGGCGGATATGCTTCTCTCGCTCAAGCCAGAATGCCGAGGTGTGAAGCAGCACACCGACTATCGGAAAAAGGCTGAAGATATTGCGGTAGAATATAAGTCCCGACGCAATTATAATGAGGTCTATGCCGACGACAAAGAGCTTTAAGTGCTTTTTGATCAGCGGTGTATCCTTCTTGCCTGCAAGGATTGACGCAACAATACCCGACACGTCGAGTGCCGCGCCGTCGAATGCGCCGAGCAGGATATACTGAAGTATGTATAGCGCTCGCGAGGTCGCGTTGAGCAGGATTATTCCCTTGCGCCTCTTCATCTGATACGAGAGCAGGAAGCAGGCGACCGCGAGAAGTCCTATGATAAAAGCGGCGATCTCCATATCAGAACTCCACGCTCATTCCGTCATAGGAAACGAGCCATCCCTTGCCCTCAACTCTCGCCTCAAGTACGTGCTGTAGCGGTGCGGCATTGTGCGAGAAGTGGTTTATAATCTTCACCGTACTCTCGCAGATCGCGCCCATCTTGCAAAGCTTTGCTATCACTCGCTCGATATTGTCAATGCCCATATGCGAGCCCTCGTCGGAGATCTTTATATCAACGTTAGTGCAGTCAAAGGTCGCGAGATCGAACTTAAAGCCCCTCTGTGCGATAAAATCGAACACCTCGGGGTAGAAATATCCCGTATCGTGCGCGTAGAGCATAGTTTTCTCGCCCTCGATGATATAAAAGAGCGCATCGTCGCCCGCTGCGTGTCTTGCGGGGAGCGCGGTGATCTTGTACCCATCAGCCACAAAGCTATCAAATGCCGAGACCTTGGTGATCTCCACGTTTTGCGGCGTACCCTGTGCCAAGATCTTATCGTACGCGCCTCTGCCGCAGAAGACTTTGAGAGTTTTCTCTCTCATACCGTGCGCATATGGCGGTGTGCGCAGAAAAAGCTCGGTCGGGTAGCAGTGATCGCCGTGTGAGTGCGTGATAAGAAGAGTTTTGATCTTATCTCCCTCGACTCCGTTCTGTACGAAGTGAAAATAAGTATCGGCAGGCAGATCGATCAGCAGACTGTCGTCGACCATCGACTGCGAGCGCGTTCTGATGTTCTTTCCGCCGAGCCTGCGCGCTTCAGCGCAGTATTTGCAGTTGCAAAAGGTGGCGGGCATAGCCTCAGCCGCCGCAGTTCCGAAAAAAGTCAGCTTCATTTATATCTCCTTTGGGTGATCAGAGCAAGACCGTGTATATCTCTTCGCCGCCATTGACGAAGATCTCAAGGATATATTCGTCGCGGATCATCTCGAGCTTGTCTATCTTGCCCTCGTAAACGAGCGGTTCTCTGCCCTCTCGCTCGACGGTAAAGCCGTTCTCAGTACGGCGGAGAGCAGGATCGGACTCGACGAGCAGATGGCGAAGCTCTTCTACGGGATATCCGTACACCTTGCCGTTCCTTTCACTCATCTCGCGCGGCACAGACATACAGCCTACGTCGTGGTCCTGATAACCCGAGTATTTCCATCCGGGTATCCAAGAAATAAGTATATTTCTGCCCTTGTGATCGCGGAAGACCTGACCTGCGTACTGGTCGGGGCCTTTATCGACCTCGCCAGTGATCTCTATATTGAACTTTCCGTCCTTGAAGCTACCGTACATCGCCGAGAAATAGTGGTGCGAGTGCAGGCAGACCGACGCACTCAGCAGATATCTGCCGTCGCCGTTCGACATAAACGAGGGGCATTCGGCATAAATCCCGTTTTCCCACTCGCACATAACGCCTCGATAATTCCACGAAAGGAGATCCTCGCTCTCGTAAAGCAGAAGATTTGCCGTGTCCTTCTCACGATTGCCCGATGCCATTACGCAGTAGTATTTTCCGTCGATACAGCATACCGCAGGATCGCGGAAGTCGTGCGAGCCGTCACCCACGGGATAGTGGTCAATGATGGGATTTTTCTCGTACTTCTCAAAATTTATTCCATCGCTCGAGTAAGCAACGCTGACCGTCTGAATGTCACCGTCCTCTCCCTTTGGGTGATAGATAGAAGCGTAGAACAGATAAAGCACGTCGTCCTTGACGATAGCCGTACCCGACCAGCAGCCGTGATTATCAAACGGAGCTTCGGGGTAAAGTGCTACGGGCAGTTCCTCCCAAGAAAGAAAGTCCTTAGTGCGAGCGTGTCCCCAATGCATAGGCTGTTTCCACGGCACCTCGTAATCGGGTGCGTGCTGATAGAAAACGTGATAGTAGCCCTTATAATAAACGAGTCCGTTCGGGTCGTTTACCCACCCCTTTGCGGTAGCATAATGATATTTCAGCTTTGCATTATAGTTCATATTACACCTCCGTATGATCTGTAAGTCCATTATAGCACATCGCTCCTCTTTTTTCAACCGCTTCAAAAAAATAAATAAAAAGAATTCTGCGCACGAGCATTGACTTTTTTTGCGCCTTATTATATAATTATTTTAAGAAAACTGTGCGAGGTGTAAACGTGAAAAAAGCATTGATATTTTACGGCGGCTGGCAGGGACACGATCCGATCGCGGTGTCGGCGAGATTTGAAAGACTCCTCCTCTCAAGCGGCTTTGAAGTCGATCGCGTCGAGGGAGTTGACTGCCTTGATAATGGCAACGCGCTTCTCTCTTACGATCTGATAGTTCCCTGCGTTACGATGGGCAAGCTCAGTGCTGTGCAGGAGAGAAACATCTGCCGCGCTGTCGAGTGCGGTGTCGGACTTGCGGGCTGTCACGGCGGTATGTGCGACGCGTTCAGAGAGTCGACGACCTGGCAGTTTATGACGGGCGGTCAGTGGGTAAGCCACCCCGGAGATGACGGAGTAGAATACGAGATAAATATCGTCAAGGGCTCTTCGCCTATAGTCGAGGGCATCGAGGATTTCAAGGTAGTATCCGAGCAGTATTATCTGCATACAGACCCCGCGATCGAGGTGCTTGCGACTACGCATTTCCCCCTCGCCGACGGTCCGCACAGACTCAACAGACCGATTGAGATGCCTGTAGTGTGGACGAAGAGATGGGGCGACGGGCGCGTGTTCTACTGCTCGCTCGGTCACAACGACGCTCTCTTTGAGAGCTGTAGGCACGCAGAGCTTATAATGGAGCGCGGAATGCGCTGGGCGGCAAGATAAAAATTTTTGACAAACTTATAAATTAAGGAGAAAAAGACTATGATGAAGGTAGGAAGGGTCGGTGTCGGTTGCATTTCCGGCATCTATCTCAAGAATTTCAAGGAAACTTTTCGCGACGTAGAGCTCGTCGCAGTCTGCGACCTCATTCGCGAGCGCGCTGAGAAGGCGCAGGCTGAGTACGGCATTCCCAAGATCTACGACACGATGCACGAGCTTTTTGCCGATCCCGAGATCGACATCGTGCTCAATCTCACTCGTCCCTATCAGCACTACGAGGTCTCGCGTGCCGCTCTGCTCGCAGGAAAGCACGTTTATTCTGAGAAGCCTCTCGCGGCTGATCTGGAAGAGGGCATCGAGCTTGTAAAGCTCGCCGAGGAAAAAGGACTTTGGATCGGCGGCGCGCCCGACACCTTTATGGGTGCGGCTATACAGACCTGCCGCAAGAAGCTCGACGAGGGTATGATCGGCGAGGTCATCGGCGGAAGATGCGTAATGGGCGGTCGCGGAATGGAAATGTGGCATCCCGATCCCGATTTCTACTACCAGAGAGGCGGCGGTCCTCTTATGGATATGGGTCCCTACTACATCACCGCGCTTATCAACCTGCTCGGCGGAGTTGAGAGCGTCTATGCGAAGTCCCGCACGACATTTTCCGAGAGACTGATCACCGCAGAGCCTCACGTGGGCGAGATCATCAAGGTCACCGTGCCCACGCACTATGAGATCCTTCTCAATTTCGTCTCTGGCCCCACGATTTCGATGCTTATGAGCTTCGACCTCTACAGAACATTCCAGGAGCATATCCAGCTCTACGGCACAAAGGGAAATATGTTCGTTCCCGATCCTAACGGCTTTGGCGGCGAACCCAAGTGGTACAACGGCGAGGCAAAGGAGATGCAGACCTTCGAGCTCGAGTTTGATTACAACGTCAATTCCCGTTGCCTCGGTCTTGCTGATTTTGCGGTCGGTATCGAGAGCGGCAGAAATCTCAGAACCTCCTATAAGCAGACCTTCCACGTGCTTGAGGTCATGTGCGGCGCGATGAAGAGCGCAGAGTCCGGTCAGCCCTACGTTATGACCTCCAAGTTCGAACGCGAAGCTCCTATGGATCCTACCCTCCCCCACGGCAAGCTCTGAGGGACGCAGTTTTCTGTTCTTTTCTTGAAAGAAAAGAACCAAAAGAACTTCCTGTGGGTGTTGTTATTGGGTGCGTGCGTAAGTCGAGCCAATATTCACTAAGGAAGTTTGGGATATTCGTGAGGATAGCGATATTCCCTTTCGTCTGTTGATAGAAGCACGACTCAAATTAGCCTTCTCCTGTGGGAGAAGGGGGACCGCTTGCGGTGGATGAGGAGTTAGTTTGCGTTAAGGACACCTCATCCGTCTTTGCTTCGGCTAAACGCCTCGCAAATCCACCTTCTCCCACTGGAGAAGGCTTAGGCAAATTTTTCTTGTTAAATCACAAACCAAAAAGAGATATGACCTTTGTCGATCATATCTCTTTTCATTTTGTTCAAGTTAGTAGTTGCCAAAGCCGGAGCGCGCCCATTATCAACAGATACAGTCTATCTGTTTTTTGCTCCAGCCTGCCCTTGTATAGTCGCCGTCAACAAACATCACCTTGCGATAAAGAGCGGCGGTGTACGTGCCTTCGATGACCTTGAAAGTATCAAAGCTGCCGACAGCGGCGCAGGTAACGAAGGGCATTCCTATCGACAGAGTATGCCAAGTGGTATGCATAATTCCCATAAGAGCCTGATCCTTAGCGGTAGAGATCATAGCTCGCATATTCTTATTCCCTCTATCCCACGGGCACAAGAGGCAATCAAATCCTGCGTTTGCAAAAACCGCCGCAGTTTCAACGGGTGCTTCGGTAGCATCGTATTGCCAATCCGCGATGATAATATTACGGTCGAGGCGCGAGAGCATATACTTCACCGCCTCCTCACCGGGCGCGTTACAGGTATATCTGTTTTGGGGATTGTAATTTTCGTGTCTGCACAAGAACATATCGCCCCACGCGATCACTCTTTTGCCCTGCGCTCTAAGATCCTCTTCGATCTCGTTTAAAAAGTCGCAGATCATATCCATATTATCTTTTGTGAATTCAAAATTATACGCTTCGTCACAGCCAATATGGAAATAGTCTCCGCTTCCGCAAAGCTCGATAAGCTCGTTTCTGATACGGCGCAGCAGATCCCTTACCTTTTGTTTTTTGATATCCCAGCACCAACCGTCAGGGCTGAAATAGGTCTGGAGCGAGAGGTTTTGGTCAAGAACAACGTGCTTTCCGTGCCTTACGCGCGATGCCGCGGCGTGTCCCCAATGGTTGAACATCGGAATTATCTCAAGTCCGAGGTCATTTGCCTCTTTAATTATCGGTCTTATCTGCTCTTTTGTAAACGCGCTCTGCCACGCCAGCTCGCGCATACAATCGTACTTTAGCATTCCCCAGAATTCAAGGACCACGTGGGTATATTTCAGCGCACCGCAAAAGCGGACAAAGCGCTGTATTTCCCATATCTCCGTCTCGGGAAAGACGCAGAAATGCACCATTCTGTTTTTTATTGTCGGGAAGTCTTTTATCACTTCGCAATCGAGTATTGCGACGGTTGCTTCGCCCAGGTCGTCGGCTCTGATGCGATCAAGAAGAGTCATAAAGCCGTAGATCAGATCCTTTTCGCTCTTTGCGTACACGCAGACTCCGTCGGAATCGATATTTATACTGTAATCGAATTCTTCAAGCTCAGCCTTTGGCGTATTTCCTATTCTGAAAATAAGCTCGTCACTATGCGAAAGCGAAAGAATTGAGGCATTAAAAGTGAAATTGTGCCAAAATTCGTGTATTACGCTCTTATCAAGGCAGGGATGTGCAAGTGCGTTTGCGTTTTTGGGAAGGATAAAGCTCCCCTCTTTTTTCTCGGTCATTTTAGGATTGAAGATCATAGCAGTCACCTCCGCTTTACTTAGATCAGAGATACTTAGAGAGCGTAAACTCGCCAAGTCTGATATGCTTTCTTGCGATGGTATAAGACATCGCGAGTTCGCCGCCGCGGTAATACTGCACGAAGGGGTAGAAGCAGCTCGTGTGCATCTTTGCCTGAAGCACAACGCGGCTATTCTCGATATCCTCGGTGTCGATCTCTACCACGCCGATATGCTCGCGGTCGATGGGCGCGTGGAAGAGGAAGAGCTTGCCGCCGTACTCGATGAAGTCGCCTCTTGATTGGCAATCCTCGATCTCGACTACCTTGCCCCATTTATTATCCTTAAGGTCGAGCACGGTCAGAAATCCGCATTTATTGGTATCCTGCTGACGAACGAAATAGAAGCACTTATCGCCCACAACGTAGGTCGCGTTCTCCCACTTGGAATCATTGATGAAATCAGGCTGAGAGACGTACTCCCACTCGACAAGGTCGCGGCTCTTGATCACGCAGGTGAAGTCACCGCTGTAAGTGCCCGAGTAGTAATATCTCACGCCGTTCTCCACTCTGCTCGAGAGCTTCTGCATAATGCCGATATCCGAGAACATCTTCTTGCAGGGCAGATCGTTCTCGGCGAGAGCTGCGCGGATGCCGCTCGCGGAGAAATCGTTTACGATATCCCCCACTCTGAAGCGATTGACGTCGACCTCTCCGAGCATTTTGGTATTTATATCAAAGGGGCAGTAAAATCTGTAATAATTGCCGTCCACGCGCGCCGTCCAGAGAACGTAGAGCGTATTCTCGTCCTTCTGCATAAGTATGGTATCGTAGACCATATCAACCACGCGATCACCCACGACGTCGCCCGTCGTCTGCACGTCGAAATGCACCATCTTCGACATATCGTCCATAGGCGCGTAAGCGAGGCGCGCGGTCTGGTTCTTCGGATCCTCGGAAGGCTCCTTTGTATTGGCGTAGTAGGTCATATAAACGGTATCGCCAACAACAACGAAGGTCGAAACGTGCGCCATCTTGTCCTCTTTTTTCTCGAAATCCGCGACGAAACGGTCGGTGATCTCCTGTGCGAACGCGTCACCCTTTGCGCGCGCCTCATCACCCACGTCTGCCGTGATAGTTCTCGCAACGTCTGCTATCGGCGCGCCGGGAGCGTAATAAAGCTCCTTTGTAGTTATATTATCCTTACTGAATACCTTTCTCATTTTTACCTCTCCTTTTCTCAATTGCTTCACGTGTAAAATATATTATTGCCGACGAGATGCTCAGCGTCTCGTTAATTATTCCTATGTACGATCCGACGAAGATATCGTAGATCAGAAACGCGCTCGATACGAATATAAGAACGAACTTCGTAAGGCGCGGTCTTTGAAGCCAAAGCACAGCCGTCGCACAGCAGGACGCGGTGATGGGCAGAATATTGATAAGCGACTTGAAGCTGAAAAGTCCAACTGTAAATATTATAATTACGAAAATTATGGGCCAGACCACGCTTGATGCCCACTTGTGCTTGCGGCGGTTGAGATATATTCCCTCTCGGACTATTCCGACTACGTTCGGGATCATCCCTCCCACAGCACCGAGGCAAAAATAGTGTGCGCCCCAGAAAACGTCGGCACAAAGCTTGCACCAGAGCATCCTCTCGCGGTTTTTCTGCTGATTCATCAAAAAGAGCGATGCCATCGCGCCGATGCCGAAGATCCATGAAAGCAGAGTCATTTATTTCTCCTTATTGACATACTCAATATCTTGTGATATAATTTTATTGCAAAATAACTCGATTTTCAATATATAATATTGCTTAATACTAACACTATCTTGTATTTAGGAGAAAATATGATAAATTCAGCACGGCACGAGGAATATCCGTCGGCAAGCGGAGAAGCTCCGTTCGTTTTAAAGACCGACATAGAGCGCACGACGCACAAGGTGAGCGCGGAGCAGAATTGGCACGACGAGCTTGAGATCGAGCTTTGCACCGAGGGCGAGGGAGAGGTGCTTCTCGACGGAAAAAGCTACCCTTTTTGCGCGGGCGACGTGATAATCGTCAATTCGGGAGTTCTGCACCACACGGGCAGCAGCGCGCGCGTGGTCTACACCTGCCTCATTCCGCGCCTTGATCTCTGCCGCACGGTAGGTCTTGACCCCACGCGCCTTTGTTTTGAGCCGCTCGTGCGCGACGACGAGCTTGCCGAGCTTATCACATCTTTAGCGCAAGCCGAGGCGGACGGCAGCGCGCTGCTCTTTCGCTGCGAGCTGCTTTTGCGTATCCTTCTGCACATTCAAAGAAAATACACTCTGCCCGACGAAAAGCGCGTAGAGACTCGACCGCATATGCAGAGCGTACGAGAGGCGATCGCGCTGATCAGGCGGGATTTTTCAAAAAAAATAACGCTTGACGCGATCGCGAAAAGCGTTTATATCGACAAATACACGCTCTGCCGCGAGTTCAAGCGAGCTACGGGGCAGACCGTGATAGAATACGTGAATTCATACAGAATACAAAATGCCGCACAGCTCATCTCGGGCGGCTATACCGTGTCCGAAGCGGCGCGAGCGTGCGGCTTTGAGAATATGTCGTTTTTCACGAGGACTTTCAAGAAATATATGGGTTGTCTGCCGTCGGGCTACAGAGGTGCAAGAGCGTCGGTCAGATAAAATTTCTTACGACACCGTAGGCGAGCATAACGCCAAACACCACGAAATTCAGCCACATCGGGCGCGGCAGTGAGAGTTCTTCCCCGCTCCTCAGGTACTTAAAGGAAGCAGATATCGCCACCCAGAGTCCGTAGGCAAGATAGAGCGGCCAGATCGCGTTATAAGCAAAGGCTGATGCAAGATCGAAAGAGATCAGGCTTGCCGCGGCTCTCGAGAGTCCGCAGGCAGAGCATTCGAGTCCGAGTCGGCGCTTAAAGATACACGGAATGCCGTATCCCGTAAAGCGAACGATGAGCGCATAGGCAAGCAGAACTGCGGCGATCGCGCCGAAAAGTGCTATAAGCTTGTATAATCTTTTTCTCTTCCCGTCGCTCATATTTCCTCCAATTTAACACAGAGCGGAGCTCACGCTCCGCTCTTTTTACTATTACTATTACTGTTCAGGCTCGGGGTCCTTGGGAGTTCCCTGACCGTCGATAAGCTTGTTCATAGCATCCTGAACGAGCGCACCGGTAACGATCGGGAGAAGTATACCGAAAACTATCCAGAGCACGAGGTTGTCTTCCTTCTTGAAGCCTCTCTTTTCTCTGATCTGATTTATCGCGTCATCGCACGCAAATCCGAAGAGCGCGCCGCCTGCCGCACCAACGAAGAGGTTGAGAAGAAGAACTGCCCAAGCGGGAATCTTGAGGTTTGCGCCCTCGATCTCAAGCTCGGTCATCTGCTTGTAGTTTACGACGATAAGGTAAATTCCGCAGGTAATGATCGAAAGAATAACGTATGTAGCTATGCTTCTTTTTTTCATAATGATGTCTCCTTACATTTGATATATTCTATTATAGCAGAAACTCTGCCGATATACAATAGTTTTTTTAAAATTTATTTCTGTTCGATCGCGGCGGGCGAGGTGTTTGCCGCCTTGATGCGCTCGTATATCTCGTCGGGGAACTTGCGCGAGCGGTCGTACTTATAAAGACCGTTCTGCTCCTGCTCGACGTCGGTGAGCTGTGTATAGCAGAAGCCGCACACGATCGGACTCTCGAGCAGAGCCTTGGTAAGACCTACGTAGCGGTCGGCGAACTCCTCAACGCTCTTCACGCTCTGACCGTAGCCCCAGCCGCTATCTCCCCACAGAATTCCGCCGTACTCGCTGATCCAGATAGGCTGTCCCTCGGTATAAACGTTGCGTCTGAGCTGCTGATTGTGCAGAGGATTGTGAATATATCCCGGCTCGTCGATCATTTTCTGCATTGACGCGGCAAGCTTCTCGGGGTCCTGCTCGTAATCGTGGATATCGTACATATCGCTGACGAAATGTATTCCGCCCGACGCGTCGATGACGGGGCGCGTGGGATCAAGTCGCTTGGTGATATTATAAAGCGTTGTCTGGCAGACCGGATCAACGTCGGGCATCCAATAGGACTCGTTGTTGATGCACCAGCCGATGATCGACGGATGGTTGAAGTCGCGATCGATCACCTCGGTCCACTCACTGATAAAATCACCGATACCGCGGCTGTCGCACTGGATATTTCCGTTTGCGTACTCGCCCCATACGATATATCCGAGTCTGTCCGCCCAATAGAGCGTTCTCTCCTCGAAAACGCGCTGGTGGAGTCGTCCGCCGTTAAAGCCTGCCTCTATCGACAGCTCTATATCGCGGCGCAGAAATTCGTCACTCGGTGCTGTGTATATTCCCTCGGGGTTGAAGCCCTGATCGAGCACAGTGCGCATAAAGAGCGGTCTGCCGTTGAGATATAGCGCGTCGGGGCGCACCTCGACCGAGCGCATACCGAAATATCCGCGCACAGAGTCCTCTCCCATTCTGATCTCAAGATCGTAAAGCTCGGGCGCGCCAACGTCCCAAAGGTGAAGCTCATCAAGCACGAGCGTTGCCTCTGCCGCATATCCGCGCACGGTCGCCTCAGCTTTTGCGACTTCTCTACCGCCGTAGCTTGCAACAAGCTCAACGGGCGTGCCGTGAGGCGCGTTTGCCGAGAGCTCGATGCGGAGCGAGGAATTTTCAATATTGGGGTAAACGCGATAAGATCTTATATACTCGCGCGGCACGAATTCGAGCCACACGGTCTGCCATATACCAGTGGTGCGAGTGTAGGCACAGCCAAATGAATGATATTTGAGGCACTGCTTGCCTATAGGCTGTCTGAGCGAGCGAGTGTCGTCCTCTGCGTAGAGCGTGAGTGTGTTCACTCCCTCGCGCACGAGCGAAGTAATGTCATAGGTAAACGACGAATAGCCGCCGAGATGTCTGCCTGCGAAGCTATCGTTGATCCAGAGCTTTGACTCATAGTCGACCGCTCCGAAGTGTATCAGCACTCTGCCCGAAAGCTCTGCCGCGCTCAACTCAAACTCTCGGTAGTACCAAAGAGCAGGTATAAAATCGGTGTAACCTATGCCCGAAAGTCTGCTCTCGGGGCAAAAAGGAAGGTTTATCTTCTGCGAGCTTTCTTTTTTGAAGTTCTCTGCCAGATGCAGCTCGCGGTCAGCACCGCTCTTTCCAAAATCAAAGAGCATATCCCACTCGCCGTTCAAATTCTTCCAAGTCTCACGAACCATCTGCGGACGCGGATATTCGGGGCGCATTATCTTCTCGCTCATAATTCTACCTCCCAAAAGGATATCTTTGGATCTATTATATCAAAAAATCAGGCGAGTTTCAAGTATTTTCGCGCAATTATGTAAAGTTTGAATTGACAAAGTGCGGCGACGGTGGTATACTTTAGATAAGTGAGGTGATCAAAATGAAATCAGAAGATATAATGATATTCGGTGACAGCTACTCTACATACGAGGGTCACATTTCCGCAGGCTACGCGGTCTATTACTCGGGACACAGAGATAATCCGCCCGATGTTTCCGACGTAAAACTGACCTGGTGGGGCAGACTTATAGCCGAGACCGACTCAAATCTCGTCCAAAACAACAGCTGGTCGGGCTCGACGATAGGCTACACGGGCTACAACAACTCGGACTGCTCGCACAGCTCGTCCTTTATCTACAGATTTGAAAAGCTTCTCGCCGAGGGCTTCTTTGAAGAGCACAAGATCGACAGACTCTTTGTCTTCGGCGGCACTAACGACAGCTGGTCAAACGCGCCGCTCGGCGAGAGCGACAAGGAAGCTATTGAGGAGAGCGACCTCTTCTGCGTGCTTCCCGCTATCAAGCACTTTATTGCGCGACTTGCAGAAAAGCTTCCCGATACAAAGCTCGTCATCATCGGCAACTGCGACATAAAGTCGGAGATCACAGGTGCGCTCGCGCTTGCGGCAGAAAGAGCGGGAGCGACATACGTGGGACTCTCGGGAGTCGACAAGATCAACGGTCACCCGACCGAGCTTGGAATGGAGCAGATAAAGGATCAGATCCTTGCTTCTGTGTAAGAGATTTTCATATGAGATGGAGTAAAGAAAAGGCGTGGAGCTGGTATAATTCTCGCCCCTGGATGCGCGGATGCAACTATATGAGTGCCGACTGCGCCAACCGCGTTGATCAGTGGCAGGAGCTTGGCTTCGAAGAACGCTTTCACACAACAAAAGAGGAGCTTGCGCTTATGCGCGAGACAGGATACAACACCGTAAGGCTGATACCCGAATACGTTGTGTGGAAGGAAGAGCACGACGGATTTATGGAACGCTTTGAGCGTTATATCTCGCTTTGCCACGAATACGGAATTTCTTGTATGATAGTGCTTGCCAACGATTGTATGCCGCCAAAAACTGAGCTTTGGAAAATGCCGTACGTCGGCGAGCAGAGCTACGATTGGGGCTATCACGGCGGCAGAAAGCATTCCCAGCACGGCTCGCACAACGAACCCGCTCCGCACTTTTATCTTGATGACGAGGACTCGCGCGAGGACTACTTCCGTATGGTGCGCGAGATAGTCACAAAATACAAGGACGACGAAAGAATTTGTGTCTGGGACGTTTACAACGAGCCGGGCAATAGCCGCAGACGCGACATTACTCTGCCTAATCTCAAAAAGCTTTTTGAGATCCTCAGAGAAATATCCCCCTCTCAGCCGCTGACCTGCGCTGTTTTCAGTATGAAGGGAGACGAAAATATTCCCCTCAGTCTACCCGAGCAGTACGCGCTTGACAATTCGGATATAATATCCTATCACTTCTACGGAAATTATACAGAGCATATAAAGCTCATCAATCGGCTCAAAAAGCAGGGCCGTCCGATCATGAACACAGAATGGCTCGGCAGATGCTTCGGCAACGATATTTTTTCTCTCTTCCCTCTCTTCTATCTTGAAAGAATAGGATGCTATAATTGGGGCTTCGTCGCAGGAAAATACCAGACCTACGAGCCTTGGGAGGGTACTTGGGAGGCATATTACAACGGTGTCAATCGCAACGTTGACTTTACTAAATGGTTTCACGATCTCTATCGCCCCAACCACCGCCCGTACGATCCGCGCGAGATAGAGCTGATAAAGGAATTCTGCGCTTTGGCGGATAAGGATTATGCGGCGAGAGCTACTGATGATCAACAAGGAGAATAATATGAATTTTGCAAAATTAGACGCTTTTATGGACGAAATGCTGCTTCGCGGCTACCCCGGATGCGAGCTTGGCGTGAGTGTTGGGGGCGAGGTAGTTTACAGAAAGAACGTAGGATATGCCGACCACGCAAAAACACGTCTGCTCTCGGGCAACGATATCTCTTGGGTATTCTCCTGCTCAAAGGTCATAACCTGCCTTGCGGCAGTAAGACTGCTCGACGAGGGCAAATTCGCGCTTGACGATCCCGTCTCAAAATACATCCCCGAGTTTGCGCACCTCAAGGTACGCGACAATAAGACAGGCGAGCTGCGCGACGCGACTAAAGTTATGACGGTCGAGCATCTCTTCACGATGAGCGGCGGAATGACCTACGAGATCGGCTCCGCTCCCATCAAGGAAGCAGGTGCTATCGAGGGCGCAGGCACGCTTGAGGTCGTTCGCGCTATGGCAAAGATGCCGCTCTCCTTCGAGCCGGGTGAGCATTACGCTTACTCGCTCTGCCACGACGTTCTGGCGGCAGTCTGCGAGGTTGCAAGCGGAATGAAGTTTGCGGATTATCTCAAAAAATATTTCTTTGATCCGCTCGGTATCAAGGATATGGGCTTCAGACCGAACGAGGAGCAAAAGAGCCGCTTCTGCGATCAGTTTATCTATCGCAACGGAACTAACCGCGCCGAGCCCGTGCCGCGCGCCAACAATTATATCCTCTCGCCCGACTACGATAGCGGCGGAGCAGGACTCTTCTGCACGGTCGACGATTACCTGAAACTCATCACCGTGGTAGCAAACGGCGGTGTGACGAAGGACGGTTATACCCTGCTCTCCCCGAGGGCGATCAAGATGATGATGACCAATCATCTGCACGACACGGCACTCAACGATTTTGCCATCACAAGACTTTACGGCTACGGCTGGGGACTTTGCGGCAGAGTGCATATCAACCCCGTGGTCTCTTGTTCAAAGGCGGCTGTCGGCGAGTTTGGTTGGGACGGCGCGGCAAACGGCTTTGCTATGATCGACCCCACAAAGCGCGTCGCGCTCTACTTCGGCGCAAACGTGTTCAACGGAATTTACGGCTACAACTTCATTCATCCGTATCTCCGCAACCTCGTTTACGAGGCACTTGAGATCTGAATATAAAAAGCGGAGCTCGCAAGAGCTCCGCTTTTTTTCAATGCATTTGTGAATTGTTTTCTGCCATACGAGCCGCCTCTGCCGCCTTTGCCTCTTGCTCGCGGCGCGCGCGGACTGCGCGGTTGCGCTTCACGGTCGCTCTCCAGATGGAGATTATCGCCGCTCCGAGCGGAAGAATAACGAATATAAAGAGCGGAATAAAGCCTTCCCAGAAGCCTACAGGCTGATATATATTCAGCTTTACCGCCGAGTAGCGCATATCCTCCTCGCACTCGCCGACGTTTCGCTCGATCTCGGCAAGCTCGGATTTGACCGCGGTTATCTCGTTGATAATGGTTATCTTGTCGTTTGCCGACAGCTCGACGTCGTCAAGCAGCTTTTCAAGCTCTGCTCGCTTCTCCTCAAGCATTCCCTTGCGCTCGATCGTGGTATTGTAGCGTTTTGTCACGTCGCTGCTGAACTCATACTTGTCACTGACTTCGTAATTATCCTCGATATACGCGACAAGCTCGTCCTTTTTCTCGGTTGGAACGCGAAGAACGATGCTCGCATAGCGCATCTCTCCGTCGCTGTCGTAGTCTCGCGAAACGTTCTCAACGAAGCCGCCGAGCGCAAGATTTTTGTCGGTCAGCTCGCTAAGGCAATCCGCGATCTCGTCGGTGTCGATCTCAAGCTCGACCGTATGTACCGCCATACGCTCGCCCTGTGCGCTGCCGCCCGGCTCTGTCGAGTCGCCGCCATCAGCGCAAGCCGCGAGACTAATGCAAAGAATAAGTGCCAGAATTATGAATGTAAGATTAAAATATTTTTTCATACGAATTACCTCCTTCGGTGTCTCTACTTATTAAGTCGCCAAAAAATCCAAAAGGTTACACAAATCCAAAAAAATTTTATTTTGCTTTTTCAGATCCGCGTGGCCTGCTCCAGCCCTCGCCGTTTATCTCGTGGGCGCGGTGGACGATCACAAAAGCGTGCGGATCTATCCTGCTGACCGCCCCCAAGACCTCCGCGTACTGCGACATAATGAATGAGACCATTATCATCTTCTTTCCGTCGCCCGTATATCCGCCGATGACGTCGATGAGCGTGCTTCCGCGGTTGAGCGTTTTTATGATATATTCGTTGATCTCCTCGCTCTTCTCTGTGACTATATACGCGACGAAAGCCGCTCTGCCGCCGAGGAACACCTTATCTACCATAACCGCCATAATTACTGCGGAGAGAATTCCGAGCAGTGAAATGACGAGATCCTTGATGACGAACATACCGAGCACCACAGTCGACGCGTCGACCGCGAAGATCACGTGAGAGCTCTTGAGTCGTGGGAACGCCTTGCATATCGCGAAGGCAAGAATATCAACGCCACCCGTCGATCCGCCGCCGATAAAGGTCAGCGCGCACCCAAAGCCTACCGCAACACCGCCGACGAGCGCCGCTATCATCAGCACGAGCGCCTCGTTGGGATAGCCCTGCAGATAGAAAAATCCACCGAGTATGTTGGGATCTGCAAGTCGCATAAAGAGCGAGAGTGCTACGGGATAGATTATCGTTGAGACCAGAGTTTTTGCGGCAAACGACTTGCCGAGCACGAACAGTCCGACGAAATAAAGCACCCAAGTCAGCACGAAAACTATGACGTCGACCGTAATCATCTCTATCGGTACAAGCTTATCAATAACGATCGCAAGTCCCGAAACTCCGCCGCTGACTATGTTCATAGGAACTATAAATATTGCCACGCCAAATGCCAGAACTACCGTTCCGAGCACAACGAGCGACATATTCTTCCAGAAAACAAAAAGCTCTTTTCCCTTCATTTTCATAAGCTCCACCACCCTCTCTCATATATTATCTAATATGCATAAACGCAGCTATGTGTATACTGATATTTTAAATTTTGTCCTCGCCGCCAAAGCCTACGTATCTCTGCATATAGGTATAAAATCTGTCGTAATCCTCTTTTCCTATCACCTCGGGATAAGAGAGTATCACAAGCTCGACGTCAGGGTCTCCATCGTGGTACTTTGCCTGAATATGACGGTAGGGCGCACGTACAAAGCCGTTTCTTGAGTAAAATCCGAGCCGCCTCTCTGTAAGCTCGTCCTGCGGCGGCTCTATCTCGAGTATTATCATCTTGCCCTCCTGCTTGAGCAGCTCAAGTGCCGCAGCTCCTAGCCCCGAGCAACGCTTCTCGGGCAGTGTTGCGAGATGCTCGAGATATATCATTCCCTCGATCTCCCAATAGAGCACTATCCCGCAAAGCTCGTCGCCCTCAAGCAAAACGCAGAAATGATAATCGTCATTTTTCATAACCCGCAGAAGCTCACCTATGTCTCTGCGCTCTTCTGTCGGGAAAGAGGACTCGCAAAGTCTGTACGCCCCATCGAAATATCTGTTTTGTGTATCCTTTATTCTTTCAAAATGCATAATTTCACCTTTTTATATATCAGTCACGGTCAATGAACACCTTTTTGACAGCCTCAAGATAGCCGTATCCGTAGAGATCGTCGGGCTCGAGATAGCTTCCCTCGGTCCACTCGTTCCAGCTATTGACGACGATGAGCGGAGCTTTCATATCGGAGTGAGCATCCACGTACTCCTTTGCAAGCTCAAATCCCTTTTGTACGTTTTCGGGGGTATTATCAAGGCAACGCCACTCCCAATCAAGCTCGGTGTGTCTGACCGTGTTATCCCAGCCAATCGAAACGTGCGGATAAAATGCTGACTTCACGGTCTGCTCGACACACTCCCACTCCTTCTTCACATCCTCGAGAATTTCAACGTACGGTCTGTTCATCGGGGCATAATCGAAGAAATTATAGTGCGTAACGCCGTCAAAGCCTGCCATATTTATAAAGTCAAGGATGCTCGTATTCTCATCAAGCATTTTTGCTCTGTATTTCGGGCTCCTTATCGTCAGATGAAGCTCAAGTCCGGGAAATCCCGCCTTGACGGTCTCGTCACGGAAATACTGAAGAGCGTCAAGCGTTTCCCGAACTCCCCCGAGCCCGCGAACGAGATTTTCGGTATCGAACAGCATATAGACCGGCTTGCCGTCGATCTTATAATAGGAAGGATGAGTGAAATACTTATCTATCGTGCGGTGAACGATATGCTCAAAGGTCTTTCTGTCTACCGCGCCGTCCCAGATTGGTATATTCTTCTCCTTGAGGTTTTTGCACCAAAGAGTAGTCGCAGTGTGGTTAGCCCACATCAGATAGAATTTCACCTTGTCGTTGTTGCGCGCCTTGAGATAGCCGTTGTCGAGGCACTGCTCGAGAAAAGGACGGTTGTCGAACCAATACCAATCGTATATAAATACATTCACTCCGTGCGCCGCCGCAGCTTCTATCTCCATCTCCATAACGAACGGATCCGCCTCGTTTACGTATCCCCCCAAAGGCTTGCGAGGCCATTGATGCCCGGGATAGAAAGACTTTGCGTCCTTCACCGATTGCCATTCGCCATAGCCCTCGGGCCAAAACATTTTTGTCCTCGGCTCGTCACCCGTATATGCGGGCCATATATATGCAGCTACATCGTATTTTTTCATTCTTTTCCTCCCATAACTCTCTCCGAGTCACTGTCGTTGAATCAATTGTACCATATATTTTGGGAGTTGTCAATATACGTTATTTTTTGTGAAAGAGATATAAAAAATATTTTTGGCATTTTGCTTACGGGATTGAGCTTCTCTAACTTCTTTGGCTATAATATCAAACTTTTCTATTTTCGGGAATTGATGTGTGTGATTTATAGAAGTCGTAAATATCCCCAACCATTTTCCGCAATGCCTGCCCAATCAAGCATAGCCGCAAGAACAAACAGGGGATCGAATGTTGATTCTCCGATTTCTTTATCATAATACCGAGTTGCAATCTGATACATTACAGTTTCCTCTCCGCATTTACCATATCCAACCCTATCACTGCGGCCTAAACCTTTCGGCGCTTTGCCGCCGACACTCTTCAAAAAATCAACAATGATATCAAATACATAGAAACTAACAATTTGATTTGGGAGTTTATCGCTAACAAACGCATCTCCGCTCTCCGCAATAGAAATATGACAAACTCCTCCTCTGGGCAAATTGATGACTGCAATGCCATTATTATCATACAGCTTGTTTTTGATAACATCTGAGGCTTTTTTACTGTCTCTATTTATTTTCCCAAAAATACTCATATCAATATTTTCCTTTCTGAAGCTACTTGGCTCCTTTATTTCGAGCGCAATCAACAATTCCTCATATCGTTTTTTTATAGTTGGATAAGAAACATTTAATTCTGCTTCCATTGCCTTAATGTTGCCTCCACATTTCAGAAAGGTAATCAAAAACGATTTTTGTTCTGCGCTTAAATACTCAAACGGAAAGAATTCCCTATCAATGTGATATTCAGCTTTGCACTGCGTGCACGATAAACGACCAATATGCAATTTAGATTCGCATACGGGACAACGCATAGAATTAAGTTTTTCCATATTGTTTTCCTCCTGCAATAATATTGTAACATATTTAATTTCATTTGTCAATAGGAATTAACAAAATTAATATCTTATTTTGATTTATTTTTCATATTGCGAAGGCAATTTTCACGACCTTCCGCGGCAGTCGCATAGTCGTCTGCTCTCGCCTGCGCTTGCTCGGCTCGGCAGACTCTTTGCTTTGTGCCGTCAACCCTAATTAAAAACGATACTCAATCGTTTTTAATTGGGTTGCAAGTTATTCGCCTGACATTCCGCAGCAGGCGGCGGAGGTCGAGCCTTCGCACCGAAGGCGGTGAGGTTCAGATCCCACTCGCCGAAGGCGACAACCAAAAGAAAAGGCAGATGCGATGCATCTGCCTTTTCTTTTGTCAGAGGGCTATAAAAAAGATATTTTCGCGCTTTCGTGTTAGAGATTTGAACCCTTGCTATCCTTACAATATATGTACTTTATAAATAAGCTATCATGCAAAAATTAAAATTTACCATTCCTACTAAAAATGTCGTGATTTAACTTCAAAGCATTTCAAGACAGAAAAAATGAAAAGATTTTATTGTTTTTCATCTGAAGATTCTGCTACAACAGAAGATAGATTCATTTGTATTTCGCTACGAATTATTTCTTTTAGCATATCATCTTGCGCTTCAATATTACTGAACTTTTCAACCAAGTTTACACTTGATAAAAACCGCTCATCTTCATGCAGGGCTTTATGATAGTGATTCAATTGTTTTAATGAACTTTTATAAACGATTAACGAGGTTCCTGCAATTAATTCTGTAAGAGCGCCTCCGATTGCTGGAATTATTGCTATCTCAAATTGAAGATTACATACAATCGGTAAAATCACAGAAACACACATTAATAAAAAGCCAGCTACACATGTTACAACAGCCAATATGAATGATGCTTTTGCTTGCTTTTGACTCCAAGTGTAAAATTGTTTTATATCCTCAAGATTTACTAACATTCGACCTAAAGCATTAAGATTTTGTTTATCTTCACGTTTCTCATTTTCCCCTTGAGAGGGTAGATCGTTGTTAGAAATAATCGCTGTCTTTAATCATCTTGAATACGACTCTATTTCTTCCTCAACATCTTCTTGATGACGCCTTTTAATAATTGAAAAATAACTTACAAATAAAGTTATTATTGACAACATGACAGCCATCATTGAAATTAAAACTTCAACAACATTATCTTGAAATTGCATTGTTCTATCGTAAAAGAAAACAATAAAAAAGATGCACAATAGCTCTATCGCTATTGTCATAGTTACCATGTATGATGTTTTAGAAAATTTGTGTTTTTCTTTAACGTTGCATGTAGATAATATTTGTGCAATTTCTTTTTGTGCCCGCTGTATATCCACATCTGAATCAGTATTGATAAACAAATGCTGAATATATTTTAATTCATCAAGAATTTGCGAATCATTGAGTACTACTGGTAGGAATATTTTTTCTGTTTTTTCGAGACAGCTAAAGCAATTTGCAACTCATCTTTAAAAGTATAACTATTTTCGCTGTCAGTTACGGTTAATATTACATCAGCCTCGGAAAGGGATTTTTTGGTAAACTCTCTTGAATGCAAATGAGCTTCCATTGAGGATATCCCCAATACAATATTAGCATTGCTTACTTTTCGCAATAATTTTGTAGCCAGTGAAACATTTTCTTTTGAAGATATAATATATATTTTCATATGTATCTCTCTTTCCTTGATAGCATTATAAGTGGTATTAAATGAAATTCATGTGTTATCTTTTTATATTATACCACAAAAATGTGAATAAGTCATCCCGTTTCCGCAAGATCCTACAAAATTTTCCAAATCAAAACCACCGGTTCAACCGGTGGTTTGCACAGCCCCTATAAGGGGCAAATACAGGCTTAACCCCTAAAAGGGGCACAGAAAGTTTGACATCGCATTACAATCTCAGGCAGCCGCTCACGTGCGGCTGTCTTTTTTATGC
>JAGBIA010000129.1 GCA_017935225.1 Clostridia bacterium
AGGATTTTTGTACGATCAGACGTGAAATGATTGCATTCGGTATGATGACCCGAGATCACGAGATATATAAGCGAGTAAAATGAAAAATAAAATCCGTATAGGCGAATGTATACTGAATTACCGCAAGCAGCACGGACTCACTCAAAGCGAGTTTGGAGAGTTACTTGGTGTTAGCACTCAAGCTGTATCCAAATGGGAACGAGAACTTTGTTATCCCGATATCTTTTTGCTTCCAGATATTTCCAAACTTATAGGTGTTTCTTTAGACGAAATGATGGGAAAGTAATGTTGCTTTTGTGAACACAAAAGCAGTGCTTGTCAGGAAAAGTAGATGAACTTTCGGGGCGCACTAACCCAAGGCTCCCTCCGGGAGGGAGCTGTCGCAAAGCGACTGAGGGAGAACGCGTTGCAATAATGTGTTTGCTTATTTCAAAGTAACACGGGCTCCTTCCGTCACGCTAACGCGTGCCACCTTCTTCCCGGAGGAAGGCTATGCTGTTACCCGACAGTAAAAAACTATAAGGCGTAACACATTATACCTTGCGGGGCGAGGCGTGTGAAAAGGAGTACGAACAAATCGTCCGTACTCCTTTTAATTTGCAGCAAGTAACCTACTCTGCGGTAGGCTCGCCAATTGCTGATCTTTTTTGCCTTACATATCCTTGAACTTCTGCGGCTCAAGTATCGCTCTGCATTCGTCGCCTGCGACGATGAAGTGATCTACAAGCTGGATCTGCAGAGAATTTAAGAACCAACGGAGGTGTCCCGTTATTGCGATATCGTCACCCGACGGAATAGGCTTGCCGCCCGGATGGTTATGTACGAGAATCGCGGTGGGCGCGTTGCTTGCAAGCGCGATGCTTGCGATAGTGCGCGTGGAGAGCACGTTTCCGGCAGAATATCCCTCGCTGACCTTTTCGCAAAGCAGGAGTCTCATCGAGCTATCAAACAAAAGCAAAAATGCGACCTCGTTGTCGTAGCCTACGAATAGCGAGCGCAGATACGCGCCAAGCTCTTCGTGGGAGGTCAGCGGTGCAGAGAGCTCTACCTTTGAGCGCTCATAACGCGCGGTGTATTCTGATACTGCTCTGAGGAAGAGCGCGGCATTTTCTCCAATACCGTCTACCTCTTTGAGTGCAGGAAGTCCTGCGTTGACAATGCCCTTTATCGAGCCGAAGCGCGAGAGCAAGCGGTGTGCTATCTCATTTGTGTTGGCGCGGGGGATGGAATAAAAAAGGAGAAGCTCGAGAAGCTCATGATCCTCAAGCGTTTCGGGTGCGCTCAAAAATTTAGCGCGAAGTCTTTTGCGGTGTCCGTCGTGAGTTGAATTTGACATATTTTATGTCCTCCTATCTTGTAATGATACTCAAATTATACTATAAAAGTTGAGTTATGTCAAGTCTACCACTTGACAAAATGCTAAAAACATATTATAATATCTTTTACAATGAATTATTGTGCCTATTTATACCCTAAGAGAGAAAAGGAAGGCTATATCCGGTTTATGATCGAACTTGACAGAGCGGTTGACGCTCAGAAAATAGAGAAGCAAAAGGAATATATGAGGCAGATGCGCCGCTTGAACGACGCGCATTTTGCAGAGAGTGGAACTCGCCGCCGCGCGTTCGTGCTGACGCTCGGTTGCCAGCAGAACGAGGCTGACAGCGAGAGGCTTATGGGAATGGCGGTCGAGATGGGCTACGAGCTGACCGACACGCCCGAGGAAGCCTCGCTGATAATGGTCAACACCTGCGCGATACGCGAGCACGCAGAGAAGAGAGCGCTCTCGCTTGTCGGTCAGTACAAGCACGTAAAGGCAAAGAACCCCGAGCTTATCATCGTTATCTGCGGCTGTATGGTGGTGCAGGAGCATAGACTCCGGGACATCAAGATGAGATATCCTTACGTTGACATCCTCTTCGGACCGTCGCTTATCTACAAGCTCCCCGAGCATCTGTGGAACAGACGGAGCGGCTCGAGAAGAGTATTTGATCCCGACGACTGCGAATACAGAGTTGCCGAGGGACTTCCCGTGCGCCGCGAAAGCTCCTATCGCGCGTGGGTGTCGGTCATGTACGGATGCAACAATTTCTGCTCATACTGCATCGTGCCTTACGTTCGCGGAAGAGAGAGAAGCCGTCGCCGCGAGGAAGTGGTTGCGGAATTCCGCTCGCTCGTCGAGGCGGGCTATCGCGATATCACGCTGCTCGGTCAGAACGTCAACTCCTACGGCAAGGACAGCGGCTTTGACTACGATTTTGCAGATCTGCTCGCAGAGCTTGATGCGATCGAGGGCGACTACCAAATACACTTTATGACATCTCACCCGAAGGACGCCACGCGCAAGCTTATCGACGTGATGGCAGACTCGAAGCACGTGGCAAGGCATTTCCACCTTCCGCTTCAGTCGGGAAGTGACGCGGTCCTGCGGGCGATGAACAGAAAGTACGATTTCGAAAAATATATCGGCACGCTTGACTACATCCGCGAGAGGATGCCCGACGTTACGCTGACCTCGGATATCATCGTCGGTTTCCCATGCGAGACAGAGGAGGACTTCGAATGTACACTTGCGGCTCTGCGCCGTGCCAGATTTGATATGATCTTCTCGTTCCAATACTCCGCGCGAGAAGGAACGCCTGCCGCGAAGATGGATTGCCAAGTGCCTAAGGATGTCGTCGCCGAGAGATTTGAGCGACTTCTCGCACTGCAAAACGAGATATCCTACGAGTCCAACAAGAAACTCGAGGGCAAGACACTCAGAGTGCTTTGCGACGGACCGAGCAAGAATAACCCCGACACCTTCAGCGGTCGCACCGATGGTGGGAAGATAGTTCTGTTTGAGGGCGAGAGCGCCGACGTCGGAAAATTTGTAAACATCCTGATAGAGAGAGCGGATACCTTCGCGCTTTCGGGAAAAATTATTAGAAAATAAAACGAAAAGAGGAATATAAAAATGACTATTTTTGAACTTGCGGCTGAGCTTGGCCGCGCACTTAAGAACGATGAGAAGCTTCTCAAGCTTGCAGAGGCTAAGAAGAAGTACGAAGAGGAGCACGAGCTTCAGAAGATGCTGGTTGAATACGAGGTTCAGCAGAAGGCTCTTCAGGTAGAGCTTACCAAGGAAGAGCGTGACACGATGTTCATCGACGTTATCCAGAAGCGCATCAACGATCTTTACGACGCGGTTATGACTCACCCCGTATTTATTGAGCTCAACGACGCGCAGGCAGAGGTAAACGAGCTTATGAACGCGGTCAACAACACTATCACATTCGAGATCACAGGTGAGGTTCCTTCCTGCACTCACGATTGCTCTACCTGCGGCGGCGGATGCTCGCACTGAAGACCGTAATTCTTTAAAAACGGAGGAAAAATACCATGACTCCGATGATGGAGCAGTATTTTGAAATAAAAAATCAGTATAAGGATCATATACTTTTCTACCGTCTCGGTGACTTCTACGAGATGTTCTTTGACGATGCTATCCTTGCCTCGCGCGAGCTTGAGCTTACGCTGACGGGAAGAGACTGCGGTGAAGAGGAAAGAGCGCCCATGTGCGGCGTTCCTTTCCATAGCTCCGAGGGGTACATAGGTACGCTCGTCTCAAAAGGCTACAAGGTTGCTATTTGCGAGCAGACCGAGAACCCCGCGCTCGCAAAAGGACTTGTAAAGCGCGAGGTCATCCGAGTCGTGACGCCGGGTACGCTTATCGAGAGCGATCTGCTCTCGGATAAGAAGAACAACTATCTGTGCGCAGTGTATATGAGCCAATTCGAGTGCGGTGTGGCATTTGCCGACGTTTCTACCGCACGCGTGTTTGCAACCTTTTTCTGCGGTGACGGAATTGACGTCAAGCTCCGCAACGAGCTTGGCACCTACTCGCCCTCCGAGATAGTGCTCAACGTGACCGAGAAGAAGCTTGGCGACGAGCTTGCGGATTTTATGCATACGACGCTCGGCGCTATGGTCAACGACAACCGAGGGGCGCAGTTTGATTACGAGGGCTCGCTCGAGAGAGTCAGAGAGCAGTTTGGCGCAAATCTCAGGGAGGATCACCTTGAGAACAAGCCAATCGTTTCGGCTCTTGGCGCGCTGCTTTCCTATATCGAGGAAACGCAGAAGAAGGACATCTCCTACATAAAGGATATCAACGTCTATCAAGAGGGACAGTATCTCGAGATGGACATAAATACCCGTCGCAACCTTGAGATAACCGCGACGATGCGCACCAAGGAAAAGAAGGGCTCGCTGCTCGGCGTTCTTGATAAGACAGTTACCGCGGCAGGCGCAAGACTTCTTTGCAATTGGGTAGAGCATCCTCTCCTCAACGTAGGCGACATCTGCCGCAGGCAGAACGCGGTAGAAGAGCTTGCAGACGGATATATTCTCCGCGAGGAGATACGCGAGCTACTCTCGAACGTTCTCGATATAGAAAGACTTGTCACGAGAATAGTCTACGGCACTGCAAACGCGAGAGATCTGCGCGCTGTGGCGAACACAGTGGCGATACTTCCCGAGCTTAAGGAGCTTCTCGCTTCCTGCCGCTCGGACGAGATAAGTGCACTTCGCGATGAGCTTGAAACGCTTGAGGATATCTACGCGAAGATAAATACCGCTATTTGCGAAAATCCCCCCGTTTCGATCAGAGAGGGTGGAATGATCGCACAGGGCTTTTCGGAGGACGTTGACACGCTCCGCTCGATAATGACCGACGGAAAGAGCTGGATCAGCCGCGTTGCCGACGAGGAAAAGGAAAGGACCGGCATAAAAACGCTCAAGATAGGATATAACCGCGTGTTCGGTTATTATATAGAGGTCTCCAAGTCCTTTACGAATATGGTCCCTGAGGACTATATCCGCAAGCAGACGCTGACTAACGGCGAGAGATATATCACAAAAGAGCTCAAGGATATGGAGGCGACTATACTCGGTGCGGCTGATAGAGTCAACGCACTTGAGTATGAGATATTCTGCGAGGTGAGAGATTACGTTGCCGCCGCAAGCACCAGACTGCAGAAAGTAGCGGCGATACTCTCAAAGCTCGACGTTTACGCAAGCCTTGCGACAGTTGCGGTGAAGAACAAGTACGTTCGCCCCGAGGTCGATAAGAGCGACGTTATCGTTATCAAGGACGGCAGACATCCCGTGGTCGAGCAGTTCGTCAAGGATACCTATTTTGTGCCCAACGACGCAACGCTTGATACCGACCGCAACAGACTTATGCTTATCACAGGTCCCAATATGGCGGGTAAATCCACCTATATGCGACAGGTGGCTATAATAGTTATTATGGCGCAGATCGGCTCGTTCGTGCCCGCAAAGGATGCGCGCATAGGAGTTATCGACAAGCTCTTCACAAGAGTCGGCGCGTCGGACGACCTTGCAAGCGGTCAGTCGACATTTATGCTTGAGATGAACGAGGTCGCATATATTCTCCGTAACGCAACGAGACAGAGCCTTATCATTTACGATGAGGTCGGACGCGGAACTTCTACCTTTGACGGAATGAGCATCGCGAGAGCGATAGTCGAGTACACCAACAGCCGTAAGATCGGAGCAAAGACGATGTTCGCTACCCACTATCACGAGCTGACGGTAATGGAGGACGAGTTTGACGGCATCGTCAACTACAACGTGGCGGCAAAGAAGAGAGGGGATAATATCACCTTCTTGCGCAAGATCGTCAAGGGCTCGACCGACGACAGCTACGGTATTGAGGTAGCAAAGCTTGCGGGAATTCCGAACGAGGTCATCAAGCGCGCAAAGGAAGTGCTCGCGTCGGTCGAGAAGACCGCAAAGGCACTCAGTACCTCGGAGAAGGTCGAGGAGGAGAAGGACGATACGCTTATTACATTCGACGATTTCGTAGAGGAGCAGGTGATCGAGGAGCTCAAGGCTATCGACATCAACACGCTCTCACCTTATGAAGCGATGAGCTTCCTTTACAATCTCAAAAAGAGACTTCAATAATAAACATAAAACGGCAGAAAGGAGGAGCGTATGGGCAGAATAAACGTGCTGTCGTTTGCGGTCGCAAATCTTATTGCGGCAGGCGAGGTGGTTGACAGACCGTCCTCGGTTATCAAGGAACTGCTTGAAAATTCAATAGACTCGGGCGCGACGGCTATCACCGTGGAAATACAGAACGGCGGCGTAACGTATATGCGCGTAGCCGATAACGGATGCGGAATGGAGCCTGACGATCTTCCCGTAGCTATCCGTAGACACGCGACGAGTAAGATACGCACCGCCGAGGATCTCGAGGGCATTCTGACACTCGGATTTCGCGGCGAGGCACTCGCGGCTATCGCGTCGGTCTCGGATATGAGAATAATCTCGCGCCAGAGAGGCGCTGAGAGCGGAGCGATGCTTGAGGCAAGCGGGGGAAATATCCTGAGAGTCTCGGAGCGCGCCGCAACCGAGGGAACTACGGTGATAGTTGAAAATCTCTTTGCCAACGTTCCCGCAAGAAGAAAGTTTTTAAAGAAGGACGTTACCGAATCTATGGCGGTCAGTGCCGTCGTGGAGAAAATAGCGCTCTCAAAGCCTGATATCGCCTTCAAGCTCATAGTCGACGGAAACGTCAAGATGGAGACGATAGGCGACGGCAATATGAAAAATGCCATCTACTCGGTGTTCGGCAGGGAATTCGCATCAAAGCTCATCCCGACCGAGCTCGAGGTCGACGGCATAAGAGTCAAGGGCTTTATTGGCCGCTCGGATAACGTCCGAGCCAACAGAAATTATCAGAATTTCTTTATCAACGGACGTTACGTAAAGAGCCGTACGGCAGGCGCGGCACTCGAGCAGGCGTATACCTCGTATATCGCGCCCGAGAAGTTCCCGTGTTGCGTGCTTTTCCTCGACATCAATCCCGCGACGGTCGACGTAAACGTCCACCCCGCAAAGCTTGAGGTCAAATTTTCGAACGAGAAGCCTGTTTTTGAGGCGATATACTATGCAGTAAGAAACGCACTTGAGCAGAATTCCGCCCGCCCCGACGTCTCGCTCTCACAAAGAGGTGTAAGATCCGATTGGGTGCAGAACAAGGTCTCGCAGAGCGAAATTCCGATCGAGGACAAACGCGGCGAGTCGCTCAAGGCTCGGCAGATCGGCACGGAGCTCTTCACAAAGCCGAGCGCGCCCGAGCCAAAGAAATCCGAGCCGCCAAAGGCAGAGCCGAAACCAAAAACTGCGGAGAAATTTGCGCAGATGAGCGCGGAAGAGTACGTAAGGCAGTATGTTCGCGCAGGCGAGGATAAAAAACTTGAGCAGATAGCAAAAAAGCAGGAAGAGAAGATAACGGAAGCTTCGCAGAAAACGGAGACACAAAAGCCGAAAGCCGAAGCCGCTATACCGACGCCCGTAGTTCAGACGGCGGTCGAGATAAAGGAAGAGCCGGTAGAACCGAGCATTCCCGACATTCCAACTGAGCCGCCGGAGCAAGCCGAGACGCTTGAATACAGAATAGTCGGTGAGGTCTTTAACGCATACGTTGTGGTCGAGCGCGGCGAGTCGATGCTGCTTATAGATAAGCACGCGGCGCACGAGAGGATAATCTTTGAGGAGCTCAAGGCAGCGATGAAAAGCTCAACGCCCACCTCACAGATGCTTATGCTTCCGATCGAGGTGATGATGACCTCGGACGAGATACAAACGCTCGGCACTTACCGCGAGGAGATCGAGGCGGTCGGATTTGAATTTACCGAGGGCAGATACAGCGTAAGCGTGCTTGCCATCCCCGAGGGCGTCAGCACCGACGCGGTCGCGGATATGCTGGTCGTGATGGCTGAGCGCATCAAGAGCGGAACGGGTACAGCGGGACTGACGAGAGACATCGTCTTCGAGAAGGCACTCTATCAAGCATCCTGCAAAGCGGCGATCAAGGCGGGAAGAGAATACGTCGGCGAGCATATCAAGTGGATAGTCGACAAGCTGATGGCACTTCCCGATATAACGGTATGTCCGCACGGCAGACCGGTTGCTATGGAATTGACGAAAAAGAACCTCGATCGACAGTTCGAGAGAACGTAGAACGAGCAGAAAGGAATTTATATAAATGTTTGAAATACTTGCGACTGACGGCAGAGCGCGCAGAGGCGTTCTGCATACGGTACACGGAGACATACAGACCCCCGTATTTATGAACGTGGGCACCTGCGCCGCAATAAAAGGCGGTGTGTCGAGCAGAGAGCTTATCGACCTCGACTGTCAGGTGGAGCTTTCCAATACATATCACCTGCATATCCGCCCGGGTGATAAGCTTATATATGAGATGGGCGGACTTCATAAGTTTATGAATTGGGAGCGCCCGATACTCACCGACAGCGGCGGATTTCAGGTGTTTTCGCTCTCACAGCTCCGCAAGATAACCGAGGAGGGCGTTCGCTTCGCCTCGCACGTCGACGGAAAGAGAATATTTATGGGACCTGAGGAGAGTATGCAGATACAGTCCAACCTCGCGTCCACTATCGCGATGGCATTCGACGAGTGTATCGAGAACCCCGCACCCTACAAATACGTAAAGGAATCCTGCGACCGCACTGTGCGTTGGCTTGTACGTTGCAAGACCGAGCTTGACAGACTCAACTCCTTGCCCGAGACGATAAATAAAAATCAGATGCTCTTTGGCATCAATCAGGGCGGAACGTACGAGGATCTGCGTATCGAGCATATGCACAAGATCGCGGAACTTGACCTCAATGGATACGCGATCGGCGGACTTGCTGTTGGCGAAGAGACAGAAGAGATGTACCGTATTATAGATGCGGTAGAGCCTCATATGCCAAAGGGTAAGCCGAGATATCTTATGGGTGTCGGAACCCCCTGCAATATACTTGAAGCGGTGCATATGGGAGTCGATTTCTTCGACTGCGTAATGCCCAGCCGTAACGCAAGACACGGAAATCTCTTCACCTGGAACGGTAAGATGAACCTGCTCAACGAGAAATACGCAAAGGATCCCCGTCCGTTCGACGAGAACTGCGGATGTCCCGCCTGCCGCAACTACAGCCGCTCCTACGTTCGCCATCTTATCAAGGCGAAGGAGTCGCTCGGTATGAGACTTGCGGTCGCGCATAACCTCTACTTCTACAATAATCTCACCAGAGAGATCCGCAAGGCACTTGACGGCGGATACTTTGAGAGCTTCTATCAGAAGTATCGCAACATTCTCGGCGAGAGAAATCCCGATTGATCTTAATTTTAAACATATAAGGGAGAATGTTATGGGAAAAGCATCAAAATCTTTTGCAGGACTTGCGTGGGGAGCGGCTCTCTCGGGCGCAACGATGGCAGGCGTAAAGATCGTAAAGGAGATAAAAGAGGACGTGACCGAGCTTGAGTTCATCTCCTCCGACGATAAAAATTCGGTAAAGGTCGAATCGGGAAGTTCGAGCTTTGCCAAGGATCTCACTATGTTCAAAATTACCGCGAGAAGAGAGGAGAGGGAAGACGAATGTAAGTTTGTATTCCTTTCGTGCAGCTCAGAGGCGAACTATGAATGGGCAGACGACGACCACTTCACGCTCATCGCGGGAAAGGGCAAGCTGAAGCAGTGCTGCGAGATCAGCTTTTCAGGTGAGAAGATACTGCTCGTTTACTATCTCAAGAACGAAAAGAATGATGCAAAATATATTACTATTGATTTGAGAGAAGGAGACAAAAAATGATTGCAAAAGAATTGCTTGAAGAAGTTCTCGGTGTAGCTATGTCTACGGGCGGCGACTTCGCAGAAGTATTCGGCGAGCATACGCGCTCAAACACATTGATGTTTGTTGACGGAAAGATCGACAGAATAGCAGATAACGTGCTTTCGGGCGTAGGAATACGTGTATTTCTCGGTCAGAGAACGGTATACGCATCTACCTCGGATATGAGCCGCGAAGGACTTCTCAGATGCGCTCGCTCTGCGGCAGACGCGCTTGCAGAGGGTAACGCACCAATCTCCATCTGCCTCAGTCGCAAGAGCATTACAGACATCCATCCCGTAAAGATCAACCCCGTTACAGCACAGATCGGAAATAAGTCAGATATACTTAAGTCCGCTTGCTTTGCAGCAAAAGAGCACAGCGAGCTTATCTCGCAGGTTCAGGGTAACCTCAGCTGCGTAGAGCACGAGATCCTCGTTGCCAACAGCGAAGGGCTTCTCGTTGGCGATACACACACAAGAACAAGAATAGCCGTTAGCGCAGTTACATCCGACAAGGGCGAGAACCAGTCTGGCAGCGCAGCTCCCGGTCGAGGAATGGGACTTGAGATGTTCGACTTCATCTCTCCTGCCGAAGTAGGTAAGTCGGCAGCCAAGACCGCACTCGTAAATCTCCGCGCAGGATACTGCGAGGCAGGGCAGATGACGGTTGCTATTGAGAACGGCTTTGGCGGAGTTATTTTCCACGAGGCTTGCGGACACTCGCTCGAGGCTACATCGGTAGGTATCGGTATGTCTGAGATGTGCGGAAAGCTCGGTCAGAAGGTCGCTAACGAAAAGGTTACAGCTATCGACGACGGAACTATCGCAGGCGCGTGGGGATCTGTCAATATCGACGACGAGGGCAATCCCACACAGAGAAACGTGCTTATCGAGAACGGTATCCTCAAGGGATATATGGTAGACAGACTCGGCTCGAGAAGACTCGGTATGGCTATGACGGGTAACAGCCGCAGACAGAGCTATTCCTACGAGCCTACGTCGAGAATGACCAATACATTTATCGCAAACGGTCCCGACAAGAACGAAGACATCATCGCTTCGATCGAGTACGGACTTTATGCAAAGCAGATGGGCGGCGGCTCTGTAAATCCTCTTACGGGCGCGTTCAATTTTGCGGTCAATGAGGGCTATATGATCCGCAACGGAAAGATCTGCGAGCCCGTGCGCGGCGCTTCGCTTATCGGAACGGGTTCGAAGATAATTCAGGACATCGATATGGTAGGTCAGAACCTCGATACCGCGCAGGGTATGTGCGGATCAAGCAGCGGTAGCGTTCCTACCGACGTAGGTCAGCCTCTCATCCGTGTAAAGAAGATCACGGTCGGCGGCAGATAAGGAGGATAATATGAACTTTGATGCAGTAAAGAACAGTCTCGTTGCAGAAGCTAAGCGTGCGGGGCTTGAAGAATACGAGGTTTATTTTATGGAGTCGAGCGGCACCTCCGCAGACACTCTCAAGGGAGAGATCTCTTCCTTTTCGTCCGAGGTAAGCGGCGGTATCAGCTTCCGTTGCATCGTTGTGGGCAAGATGGGAAGCGCATCCACCGAGCTTTTTTCTGACGACGAGATGAAGGCACTCGTAGCGAGAGCTATCGAGAACGCAAAGAATATTGAGAGTGACGATAAGGCAGTTATCTTTGGCGGCTCGGAAAAATACGCAGAGCTTACTCTCCCCGAGTTCCCTGAGAAGAGCACCGCAGAGCTCAAAAAGCTCGCGCTCGATCTTCACAATAAGACCTGTAATGAGAGTGAGTATATCATAGACGGAACAAGTGCAACGGTAATTCAGAACAGCACCCGCATCGTGCTTATCAATTCCCACGGACTTGAGCTTTCGACAGATGTTGGTGTCGTTGGCATGGGTGTAGAGGCAGTTGTCTCGAAGGAAGGAGAAAATCAGGCATCTTTCGCACTCGAATCGGGCTTTGGCGAGGACTTGATCGATTCTATGGCGAAGAGAGCTACATCGGACGCTCTTGCAAAGATCGGCGCGTGCGAGATCGAGAGCGGTAAGTACGACGTTATCTTCTGTGGCAAGCAGATGAAGGATCTTTTGGCTACTTTTTCTTCGGTATTCTCGGGCAGAAGCGCAAATCTCGGACTTTCCTTGCTCAAGGATAAGGAGGGCGAGAAGATCGCGGCAGATTGCCTGACACTTATCGACGATCCTCAAAAAGAGGGAAGCGCAACCCAGACCGCGTTCGACGGCGAGGGCGTTGCTACCTATACAAAGAACGTAATTGAAAACGGTGTTCTCAAAACACTTCTTTATGATATTGCCAGTGCCGATAAGGTAGGCAAGGAAAGTACGGGTAACGGTCAGCGAGGCAGCTACGCTTCTCCCGTGTCGGTCGCCCCTTATCACTTCTATCTCGCAGGCGGCAGCCTCTCGGATGACGAGCTCCTCGCTTCTATGGGCGACGGTCTCTATATCACCGAGCTCAAGGGTCTGCACGCAGGTGCAAACGCAGTTACGGGCGACTTCTCGATCGAGAGCGCAGGCTTCAGAGTAAGAGACGGCAAGAAGTGCGAGGCTATCAAGTCATTCACGGTTGCAGGCAACTTCTTTGAGCTTATCAAGTCGATCGAAGCTCTAGCAGACGACGTAAAGTTCGGATTTGCAGGCGGATTTACCGTTTTCGGTGCGCCCGATACACTTATCCGTCAAATGAGTGTCGCAGGAAAGTAATTTCCTTTTGTCAAGCTCTTGACAAGCACGCAAGTGTGTGATACAATATTGTTTGTTAAATTTTATATGACAATTCAGGAAGGAAGTCAAAATGAAAAATACCGAAAAGACTATGGACAAGATCGTCGCTCTTTGTAAGACGAGAGGATTTATTTTCCCCGGCTCTGAGATCTACGGCGGCCTTGCTAACACCTGGGACTACGGCCCTCTTGGCGTAGAGCTCAAGAATAACGTTAAAAAGGCGTGGTGGAAGAAGTTCGTTCAGGAGAACAAGTACAACGTAGGACTTGACGCCGCTATCCTTATGAACCCTCAGACCTGGGTAGCATCCGGCCACCTTGCAGGATTTTCCGATCCTCTTATGGACTGCCGTGAGTGCCACGAGAGATTCAGAGCAGATAAGCTCATTGAAGACTTTTGTGCTGAGAACTCCTTTGAGCTTCCCAAGCCCATCGACGCATTCTCTCAGGAAGAGATGAAGAATTTCGTTGAAGAGCACAACATTCCTTGCCCCACCTGCGGCAAGCACAACTTCA
>JAGBIA010000130.1 GCA_017935225.1 Clostridia bacterium
ATCTGCGGCAGATAAAATGCTTGCAATATCTTATATTACTGCGCATTTTCTCTTTGCATCTGCAAAATATTTGTTCACTCAAAACTGCAAAGCACCCTCCGGCGTTGCAATTTTTGATGGATTTTGTCAAAGCGAGTTGAAGCAAGATGCCGATCTTGCAAGACGAGATTTGGCGAAAGACGCGAAAATTGCTCGTCGCAGGGCGTGTGTGTTCGACTCTCTTCGGCTATATCATTTGGAATGATTTCTGTAGTAGTTCATAAGGCAGCCGTCGAGAATGATCTCGCGCTCGTCGTCGGTAAGGCCCTTGACGTAGAGCGTGATATCCTTGACATCGCCGCTCGCGGTGATGACCTTAGCGGCAAATTCCTCTTTGCCTGCCGCGATCGCTGCTCTGATGCCCTCAACGTAGACGTAGTCGCCATCGTTATAGGGGAATTCTGCGCCCTCGGGGAGAGTGAAAGGCATAATGCCCCAGTTGATGCAGTTGGAGCGGTAACGCTTGGTCGCAAACTCGTAGCAGATGTTTGCAAAGCCGCCGAGCACCTTCTGGCAGGAAGCCGCCTGCTCACGCGCAGAGCCGTCTCCGGGCTTGTTTGCGAATACGCAAGAGCCGAACTGAGTATTCTTGATAAGCTCATTCGCATCACCAACCATTGAGAGCACGCTCATAAGCTCGTCAACAGACTCTCCGCTTCTGCGTGCCGCCTCGACTGCGGCAACTGCCTTGGAGCGACCAACGTACTCGGGAACGCGTCTTGAGAGTGCGAACTCGGAAAGACGGAGGGGATTTGAGCGGTAGGACGAGGTCTCGCCCGAGGGGATAAGCTCGTCGGTGGTAGTAACGGGATCGCGGATAACTGCCGCAAGCTTTACGAGCAGATTGTCCGAAAGCTCGTACTGTGCGGGCCAATCGGTGATGTTGGGACCGAGGATAAGCTCGACAGAGGGGTCTGCCTTGCCGTAGCCGTAGTAAACACGCTTCTTGTAAACGCTGCTGTCGAAGTGATATTCGTGGGGAGTGTAATCGTAGTCAACGTCGGTCGCCGCGGTGATAACGCCGCCGTTACGTGCGGTAGCCGCGATGCTTCTCGCATCCATAAGCGCAACGCCTGCGAGCTGTCCCTCACCCGGCTTCGAGCCTTCACGGTTGGGGAAGTTACGCGTGGTGTGGCGGAGCGAGAGTCCGTTGTTTGCAGGGACGTCGCCTGCGCCGAAGCAAGGACCGCAGAAGGAGGGCTTGATGACCGCGCCTGCGCTCAGCAGATCTGCGGTAACGCCGATCTTTGTAAGCTCGAGAGATACGGGAACGCTGGTGGGGTATACCGAGAGCGAGAAGTAGCCGTTGCCGCAGCTCTCGTCGCGGAGAATTGCCGCCGCCTCGTCGATGCTGTCGAACATACCGCCCGCACAGCCTGCGATGATGCCCTGATCTGCAAGCACCTTGTCGCCCTTTACCTTGGAGCGAAGATCGAGGTTGCACTTGCCGAACTTCTTGCGAGCCTCTTCCTCAACGCCTGCGAGGATCTCGTCAGCGTTTTCAACAAACTCGTGGATGGTGTACGCGTTCGAGGGGTGGAAGGGAAGCGCGATCATAGATTCCATAGCCGAAAGGTCGATCTCGACCATAGCGTCGTAGTAAGCGACACCGTTCGGGTAGAGTCTCTTGTAGTCCTCGGGGCGACCGTGAGCGATATAGTGCTGCTCCGTCACCTCGTCTGTCTCCCAAATGGACGAGAGGCAGGTGGTCTCGGTGGTCATAACGTCGATGCCGTTACGGAAGTCGATCGAAAGGTTCTTTACACCGGGTCCGACGAACTCGAGCACCTTGTTCTTAACGAAGCCGTTCTTAAATGTCGCACCGACGAGCGCGATAGCCACATCGTGCGGTCCGATACCCTTCTTGGGTGCGCCTGTCAGATAAACGAGCACGACCTCGGGAGTCTTTATGTCGTAGGTGTTCTTGAGAAGCTGCTTTACAAGCTCGGGGCCGCCCTCGCCGACACCCATCGTGCCGAGCGCGCCGTAGCGCGTGTGCGAGTCAGAGCCAAGTATCATCTTGCCGCATCCTGCAAGCTCCTCGCGAGCGTAGGAGTGAATAACGCTCTGGTTTGCGGGAACGTAGATGCCGCCGTATTTCTTTGCCGCCGAGAGACCGAAAACGTGGTCGTCCTCGTTGATAGTGCCGCCAACTGCACAGAGAGAGTTGTGGCAGTTTGTCATAGCGTAGGGAATGGGGAACTCGGTCATTCCGCTCGCTCTTGCGGTCTGTATGATGCCAACGTATGTGATGTCGTGAGAGACGAGCGCGTCGAACTTGATGCGCATTCCGTCCTCACCCGACGCTACGTTGTGAGAGTTGAGTATCGAATAAGCGATGGTGTTCTTTCTCGCCTCACTTGCAGGAACGGACGAGGTCTCTACGACCTTGCCGCCTTCAAGAAAGACACCGTGATCTGTAAGCTTTACCATTGTTTTTGTTCTCCTTGAACGAATAATTTGCTATTATATATTATAACTCAAAATTTCATTAAAGTCAATAAGTAAGAGACAGTTTGTGTTTCTTTTTGCAATTTTCTTTTTTTGAAATTGCAAAAGAAGAGCACGCAAAGTCTGATTTTTCTATGCCTTTTGTGCAATCTGCTTTAATAAATGAAATTAAAAATATGAAAAAATGTGGTAAATTTATCTTGAAATGAAAAAAAGTGTGTGATATAATTATGTCAATAAAATTCTATACACTGTTTTTAGGAGGTAAACTATGGAAACGGTAAAAAAGTATCTGCGTAGATATTTTATCGACGCTATGGGAGCGATGGCACTCGGCCTGTTCGCATCTCTCCTTATCGGTACGATCTTCGGAACTTTGGCGAAGTACACAGGTCTTGATTTCCTCAACGTGATAGCGACCTACGCGAAAGCGGCTACGGGTATGGCTATCGGCGTTGCGATCGCGCACAAGCTCGGCGCTGATCCGCTCGTTATTTTCTCGTGTGCAGGCGTTGGCGCGATGTCGAACGCTATGGGCGCGGTGATCTCGCAGAGCGGCGGCATCGTCAAGTGGGCGGCAACTGCAAACGAGGGAATTGGCAACATCTTCTACTCTGCAGGCCCTGCAGGCGCGTTCTTTGCGGTAATTATCGCCGCTGAGATAGGTCGACTTGTCTCGAAAAAGACCAAGGTCGACATCCTCGTCACCCCTGTTGTGACACTTCTGGTCGGATTTGCGGCATCCTGGCTGCTCTGTCCGCTCGTCTCCTACGTTATGTACTACCTTGGTGTGTTCATCGCCACCGCGACCACGTTCCAGCCCTTGCTTATGGGTATCGTCGTGTCTGTCGTCGTCGGTGTCATACTTACCCTCCCGATCTCGAGCGCGGCTATCTGCGCTATGATCTTCTCTGAGTCTGCATATCTTGCGGCAATTGCTAACGGCACCGCAGAGGGATTTTTGCTTGCAGGCGGCGCGGCTGTTGCGGGTTGTTGCGCGCAGATGGTCGGCTTTGCCGTCGTCAGCTTCAGAGAGAACAAGTGGGGCGGCATCGTCTCGCAGGGACTCGGCACGTCGATGCTCCAGATGGGCAACATCGTCAAAAAGCCGATAATCTGGCTAGCCCCCACGCTCGCCGCGGCTATCACAGGTCCTATCTCGACTATGATCTTCAAGCTCAAATGTATGGGCGTGTCTGCCGGAATGGGCACCTGCGGTCTCGTCGGTCCTATCGGCGTTATCGACTCGACCGATATGGGTGTGTTTGAGTGGGTAGGACTCGTGCTTGTATGCGTAGTTCTTCCTGCGGTATTCTCGGTGATCTTCAACGAGATCTTCCGCAAGCTCGGATGGATCAAGACCGGAGATATGGCACTTGACAACTAAAATAGTATCTGATCTCACCGACCGAAGCACGCTTCGGTCGGTGTTTTTTGTGACGAAATGTTGAAAATTTCAAAAAAGCTCTTTAAAATATTTTAAAATGTGATATAATATTACAAGAAGAGCAAAACTTTAGTAAAGGAGGTCGAAAAATGGGAAGCAGAAAAGAGCGTGCAAAGCAGCTTTTGCAGGACAAGCAGCTTGAAGAGACAAAGCACTATTCCAAAGGTGTTGCGGCGACCGTCATCTCAATTGCGTCTGCCGTGATATGTATCCTCGCGGTCATCGGCGCGATACTGCTGAGAGACTATTTTTCGGCTGAGAATATAGAAAAGATCAAGGATTTTGTCGCAGAGCATTGGCTCGCGGGAACGCTGATATTCATTGGTGTGTGCGCAATTCAGGTCATCATCGCGCTTATCCCGGGAGAAGCGGTCGAGATCGCGGCAGGCGTTATCTTCGGCTCGTGGCTCGGCGCGCTCGTGTGCCTCATCGGAATAATGCTCGGAAGTATCACTGCGATACTGCTCGTGCGGAAGTTCGGTCGCAAATTTGTCGAGTCGCTCTATCCTCGCGAGAAGATCGACTCGCTCCCGATACTTAACGACCCCAAAAAGCGTAACGCATTCGTGGCACTTCTGTTCTTTATCCCAGGCACACCCAAGGATCTTTTCACCTACATCGTCGGACTGACCGAGATGAGCATCCCGATGTACATTCTCCTGACAACCGTGGCGCGAATTCCCTCGATAATTATGTCGACGCTCGGCGGCGACGCATTCGGCGAGGGACAGTTCTTCAAGGGCCTCGTCATCTTCGGCGTGACCGCACTCATAAGCGGCGCGGGATATCTCGTCTACCTCTTGATACAAAAGGGAATGAGCAAAAAGCATAGCGCTGATAATAAAACAAAAGCTGATTGAGCGGTCAATCAGCTTTTTTTGATATTCAGGAATAAAAACCTCGGTATATCAACAAATATCCTCGCTCTCTTTGGTTCGAGCACCGTGCGCCAGAGCCACTCAAGACCTATCTTTTGGAATACTCGCGGCGCGCGGCATATCTTTCCCGACCACACGTCAAAGCTGCCGCCAAGACCGATCGCGAGCTTGACCGAGGGCAGAAAAGAGAGGTTTTCTGCGATCCATCTCTCCTGCGCGGGAAAACCGAGGCAAACGAAGAGAATGTCAGGCTTTGCGGCGCGTATCTTCCGAAGCACCGCTGCGTTTTCCTTACCTCTTTTGTCAAAATATCCGTGGTGTGTGCCGCAGATATGCAGAGTGGGGTGGCGAGCTCGCATATTCTCGGCGGCTTGCTTGGCAATTCCGCGCTCTGCACCAAGGAAAAACACGCGGTATCCCTCTCTCGCCGCGACCGACAGAAGTGCCTCACCAAGATCAATTCCGCTCATCGACTCGAGCGCTCTGCCGTGCAGCCTTGCCGCGAGCCGCACGCCGACACCGTCGGGGATATTCAAGGTAGATGCCGCGAGCAGACAGCGTATATCCTCACTCTCGTGCGCACTAAGAAGCATCTGCGTGTTGGGGGTAAATACGCTCGTTTGCGCTCTCTTTTCAATTCGGCGGCAGAGTAGTGCCAAGAGCTCGTGCCGTGTCAGAGTGCAGAGCTCGACCGAGAGCAATTTAAGACTTGAGGGCATAAAAAACCTCCGTGGAATTTTGATTATCATTCCACGGAGGTGCTATTTTTATGTATCAGTCAAGGAAATCCGTGCGATACCTAAGCCCGAAAGCCTTTGCAAGATCGCGAAGGTTGTCGTCGGTGATGGTGTTCATACGGGGGTTCTGGACCGCGGTCGCAAGCATATAGAGCTGAGCCGCCTTCTCGACAGTCTCGATAAGACCGAAAGCCTCGTCGATGTTCTTGCCCGCGCCGTAGATACCGTGAAGTCCCCAGATAACAAGTCTGAACTCCTTCATCTTCTCGGCGGTCGCGATACCGATCTCGTTAGTTCCGCATACCATCCAGGGAAGAACGCCGATACCGTCGGGGAATACCACGATGCACTCGGTGCACATCTCCCAGAGCGTGTGTGTGAGCTTCTTCTCGTCAAGTTCGTGAACGTGGTTCATAGCGAGCGTGTAGGTGGGGTGGGTGTGCATAATAACACGGTTGTCGGGATCTACCTCAAGACGCGCCATATGGCTCATAAGGTGAGCGGGGAGCTCGCTTGTGAACTTGCCGCCGTCAGCATAGCCCCAAAGAAGCTCTGCCGTCGTGCCGTCCTCTGCAATTCTGATGATACCGAGGTTGGTCTCGGGATCGACCTCAACGTTCTTGAAGTACTTGCCCGTGCCGGTTACGATAAAGATCTTTCCGATAAGAGTCTTTGCCTCAAATCCTGTTGGGATAGTGCGGATAACCTTGTTAAGATCAAGATACTCGGCAACTACCGCCTCGTCAAGCATATAGCTGACGTTGCCGCCGTTGCGCTCGTCCCAGCCCTGACGGTACATATTTGCGGTAATTCTTTTCATTTCCTCCACAAAAGGAGCATTAAGTATATTTTTCATTGTCAACCTCTCTTAAGCATTACGTTTTTTTCATATTCAAGCACATCCGAGAACCACTCTCCGTCAGCGGGGGCGCCGCAGACTTTGCAGTATTCCTCCCAGACGTCGCCGAAGGGAAGCGTCTTTGCCTCCTCAGCGCGAACCATCAGCTCGGTCCAATTGTTTGCATCTTGAAGCGCTCCAAGAGCCTCAGAGGGCTCAAGAAGTGCCATCAGGAGTGCCTTCTGTACGTTTCTGAAGCCGACCGTCCACGCGGATACGCGGTTGATCGACGCGTCGAAGTAGTCAAGCGCGATGTAAACTCTGCCGTCAAGTCCTCCCGTGCGAACGATCTCCTTGCAGATCTCTTTCGTTTCGTCATCGAGAAGCACTACGTGGTCGCTGTCCCAACGGATAGGACGGGTGACGTGGAGTGCAATCTCGGGGAAGAAGGTGAGGAGCGCGGGGATCTTGTCAGATACTACCTCGGTCGGATGGTAGTGACCGTTGTCCATCAGCGGAATGCACTTGTCCTTGTTTGCCGCCGCGTAGCAGAGCGAGAACTCGGCAGAACCTACGGTGTAAGCTTCAACGCCGATACCGAATACCTTGGACTCAACGCAGGGCTTGACCTTGTTGAAGTCAAAGGGCTCGGAGAGGATCTGATCTATCGAGTCGCGATAGCGGTCGCGAGGACCCTTGCGGTCAGCGGGGATGTCCTTGAATCCGTCGCCCGTCCAGATGTTCATAACGCAAACCTGACCGAGCTCCTCGGCGAGATACTGCGAGATACGGATGCAAGCCTTGCCGTGCTCTATCCAAAAACGACGAGTCTCTTCGTTCGGGCTTGCGAGCGTGAGCGGATCGCACATAGGATGCGAGAAGAAGGTGGGATTGAAGTCACAGCCAAGACCGCGAGCCTTGCAGAAATCCACCCATTTCTTGAAGTGCTTGGGCTCTATCTTGTCTCGGTCTACCCAACCGCCACTCTCTTCGTCAAAGATCGCGTAGCACGCGTGAAGATTGAGCTTCTTGAGACCGGGGCAGAGCGAGAGCACCTTGTCGATGTCAGCCATAAGCTCTTCGGGTGTGCGAGCGCGACCGGGGTAGTTACCCGTGGTCTGAATGCCGCCCGTGAGCGCGCCGTCGCTCTTCTGATCAAATCCGCGAACGTCGTCACCCTGCCAGCAGTGGAGCGCGACCGGAACGCTGTGCAGCTTTGCTATTGCCGCATCGGTGTCGATACCGAAGGATGCGTATTTTTGCTTTGCGTATTCGTATCTTGTCATATGTTTACCTCTTTTATATCGAAAGAATTTTTGATCATTTCTCTTACTTTGGCGAGTGTGAGCGAGCTGTCGGAGAACATAAGCTGGACTGCGATATTTCCGATCGCGGTCGCCTCCACGGGACCTGCAATCACGCGCTTACCCGTGTAGCGCGCGGTGAGCTCGTTGAGATAGGAGTCCTTGCATCCGCCGCCGACGATGTTGATCGTGTCGACGCTCTGCTCGGTCATTCTCTCAACCACTCCGACCGCCTCCTTATAGGATCGCGCAAGCGAGTGGTAGACCGCGGCAAGCACCTCGCCGACAGTCATATCGGGCGCGCCGAGATGTGTGCGGATCGCGTCGATCATACTCTCGGGAGCGACGAACTCGCGTGCGTTGGGATCTATATATCCGACGAGTCGGCTCTGCTTTGCCATCTCCATCATCTCGTCGTAGGAATATTTCTTACCAAGATCGCGGCGGATACATTGGAAGAGCCACATTCCCATATAATTCTTTAAAAATCTGTAGCGGAAGTCCACACCGCCCTCGTTGGTAAATCCGCTCTCCATAGCCTCAAGCGAGAGGACGGGCGAGAGGATCTCGGTGCCCATAAGGCTCCAGGTTCCCGAGGAAATATAAACGCTGTTGTCTCCGCCGGGGCAAGCTGCGACCGCGGATGCGGTGTCGTGCGATGCGACGAGAATTACGGTGGCGTCAAAGCCTACGCGCTCGCGCACCTCGGGTGTAAATCCTCCGAGAGCTGTGCCTGGGAGCGAGACTTTGCCGAATATATCCGAGCGGATACCGAGCATCGAAAGAAGCTCGGTGTCGATCTGTTTTGTTTCTACGTTTATCAGCGCACCCGTGGTGAGATCGGTGTACTCGTTTGCCATAACGCCCGAGAGCTTGTAGGAAAGATACTGCGGCATCATCAGCAGATGCGCGGCTCTCTCAAGCTTGCCCGATCGCTTGTCGCACACGAGCTGATAAATGCTGTTGAAATTCAGCGACTGAATGCCGTTTCTCTTGTAGAGCTCGTGGCGCAAAAGTATCGCGTCGACCTCCTCGGGAATGCCGTCCGTGCGGCTGTCGCGGTAGGAGACGGCGGGGAGCAGCTCCTTGCCGTCCTTATCAAGTAGAACATAATCAACACCCCAGGTGTCGATACCGACGGTATCGGGGAGCGTTCCGAGCTTCTTGCACTCGGCAATTCCCTCGATGACCGAGTCGACCAGATGCTCTATATCCCAAACGAGAGTACCGTTTTCGTTCTTTATGTAATTTTCAAATCTGTAGACCTCGCGAAGCTCGAGCTTTCCACCCTCGACAGATGCGAGAATGTGCCTTCCGCTCGATGCGCCGATGTCAATAGCAAGATGGTATCTCATTGTTACCTCCAAGCATAATAATACATTTTAATTATACAACAAAATGTGCCTTATTGCAATAGTATTTTAAAAAAAGCTTGACAGAAAAGCTACAATGTGATAAAATAAGATCAGAGGGAACTCTTTATGACTGCCGCGTGTGGTATAAGAGCTCATTCGCCGCAGTCGCCGATGGGGTGAACTGTGGCTTTTTTGCATTTTTAGAACTATATAGGAGGTAACTATGAAAAGAATATTAGCATTGTTTTTGGTGTGCATAACTTGCTTTTTGTGCTCGTGTGATGAAGTTTTGTTGTTCGATGATACGAATACTGACATACAAGACTCTGCTTTTGAAAATAATCAAAGCTTCATAAGGGTGGATGGAAACAGCAGATATATAATTATGCCGATATCTAAAGTTGAGATAAACCTTGAATCAAAATATCACGATTTCATTCCGTATATTACCGAGGAGCTTTTGGAGGCGGCAGAGAAGGATATCGTTGCAATTAAGGGCAAGGTAGTGCCAAGAGACTGTACCTTTTTCACCACAAGTGAAGGATATCTTCATATACAGGTGGAATACATAGAGATGGTGGATCCCGAAAAGATAGCAAACGGATACGAACAGGTTCCGCCTTGCGGTGATCATAGGCATAGTGGGTGCGGTGGACGTATATCGTCACAACCGTTAGAACAGTTTGTAAAGAAGACTTCTCCAATTCAAAACACGATAAAGGCAATATCGGATGAGTTAGTTAAAACAAGTGAAGACCCCATCGAGACTCCGACAGAAACGCCCCCTGGAGAGCTCCCACCCGTTGAACAGCTAAGACGCGCTGATGTGTCGAAACTTGTGAAAGACACCTTGTATTTCAAGGAAAAAACAGAGGCAATAATCGTATTTTTGAGAGGAAATGAACAGAGATGGGAGTGGACTATCGTAATTACTCCCGAAGTTCTGATGGTCGTCAATACCGGATTTGGACACCCGAGACAGTTTTCTTATTTGAACAGCGTTCAGGTAAATTATATAAAGGGGGCAAGTATCATATCTCCCGAGGACTATAAGCGTTTCAAGGAGTATAAGGAAAGATTGGACGAGATCGCGGCAGCCGTACCCGGAGCGGTTGCGCCTGAAGAAGATTTCAAGGGAGAGGTGTTTTATGGATATATGACTGCCGATTCATTTGACGTGTACGATCAGAATACGCTGGAGAAAATATTCGCAGACAACGGATACGACAGCTCTTGCTTTGATGCCTTTGAGGAAATGTATGAAAGATTTGGTATCATGGATATAATCAATCCTCCAAAGGAATAAAATATAAACGCTGACTCCAATCACATATAAGCCTATCAGAACAACAAGCCAACGCCCCACCGCAAAGTGTCGCGGTGGGGCGCTCTTTATAAGCTTTTATTCCTCTTGCAAGTTCTTTCTCTTCTTTTCTCGAGAGAAAAGAAGAGAAAAACTCGACAGACGCTAACTTTTCTTTGCGTATCTCTTGACTTTTTATCACAATTGTTTTATAATATAGGTAACTATGTTTATTATTATATTTTGACCCTGAAAGGATATAGAAATGGCAAACGACAAGAAAATGGTAGAGCAGATCACGTCGATGGACGTGGATTTTGCTCAGTGGTACACCGACGTTGTAAAAAAAGCAGAGCTGGTTGATTACTCGGGCGTTAAGGGATGTATGATTATCCGCCCCTACGGCTATGCTATCTGGGAAAATATTCAGCACGATCTCGATGCACGCTTCAAGAGACTCGGACACGAGAACGTATATATGCCTATGTTCATTCCCGAGAGCCTTCTTCAGAAGGAAAAGGATCACGTAAACGGCTTTGCGCCCGAGTGCGCGATCGTTACTATCGGTGGACAGAATCATCTCTCCGAGAGACTTATCGTCCGTCCTACCTCCGAGACTCTCTTCTGTGAGCATTATAAGAACATCATTCACTCTTACCGCGACCTGCCCAAGCTCTACAATCAGTGGTGCAACGTAGTAAGATGGGAAAAGACTACCCGTCCTTTCCTCCGCACGTCCGAATTCTTGTGGCAGGAGGGTCACACCATGCACGAGAATGAGGAGGATGCAAGAGAAGAGACTCTTCGTATGCTCAAGTGCTACGAGGACTTCTATCGCGAGACTCTCGCTATCCCCGCTATCACGGGTAAGAAGACCGAGAAGGAAAAGTTTGCGGGCGCTATGGAGACTTACACCATCGAGCCTATGATGCACAACGGCGTGGCTCTTCAGGGCGGTACCTCGCACTACTTCGGCGACGGATTTGCAAAGGCATTCGACATCACCTACACCGACAGAGAGAACAAGGTATGCTACCCCCACCAGACATCCTGGGGCGTATCTACCCGTATGATCGGCGCGATCATTATGACTCACGGCGACGACAACGGACTTATCCTGCCTCCTAAGGTAGCTCCTATTCAGGTCGCTATCATCCCCGTGGCTCAGCATAAGGAGGGCGTACTTGAGAAGGCGGCAGAGGTCCGCGACAGACTTGCGGCTAAGTGGAGAGTCAAGCTCGACGACAGCGATCAGTCTACAGGTTGGAAGTACAGCCAGTACGAGATGAAGGGCGTTCCGCTCAGACTCGAGCTCGGTCCGCGCGACATCGAGAACAACTCCTGCGTGCTTGTCAGCCGCGTTACAAGGCAGAAGACCTTTGTATCTCTCGACAATCTCGAGGAGGAGATCGAGAAGGCACTTGCGGCAGTTCACAATGAGCTCTACGAGAGAGCAGAGAAGAACCTTAGCGAGAAGATGAGTGTCGCTCACAACCACGAGGAATTCCTCGACATCGCAGAAAACCACCCCGGCTTCATCAAGGCTATGTGGTGCGGCGATTCTGCTTGTGAGGATCAGCTCAAGGATGAGACGGGCGGAGTTAAGTCGCGTTGCATCCCCTTCGTTGAGGAGCATATCGCAGATACCTGTGCTTGCTGCGGAAAGCCTGCTAAGCATATGGTAGTTTGGGGCAGACAATATTGATATAGGGGACTGTGTAATTTAGCGCAGAACAAAAACACAAGAGTTATAAGAAAAAGCCGCTTTTGCTATCGTAGTCCGGTGGCGAAAGCGGTTTTTTGTAGAAATTTTCGGGATAATACCCTCAAATTTCATTTTTATGTGTTTTTTAGTTGCGCTTTGGCTCTCTGGCGTACATTTGTACGCCGACGAGAACCAAATCACAACTTCTGCATCAAAATTCCGCAGTCCAATTAGTGTTTTATTATTTTATTGAGGGAGGATAGAATATGAAAATGTTCGGAATGTCGCTTGGCGACAGACTAAAGCACGTCGATCCGATACTCTTTTCTTGCACGGCTATCCTCTCGCTTATCAGTATAATCACGATCTACGGCGCGGTCGATAACTTCGGTCAAAGTAAGCTGGAGATGCAGATCGCTATGACGGTCGTCGGAAGTATCGCGCTGTTCATTATCGCTAACGTAGACTACAGATTTTTCGTCGATAGGTTTGCTATCGTAATGTTTTTAGCCTCGGTATTCCTGCTCGCGCTGACTCTGCTTTTCGGTACGACGGGAGAGAATATCGAGACTGCAAACCGAAGCTGGATCCGAATACCGATAGTCAATATTGCAGTTCAGCCGTCAGAGTTTGTAAAGATAGCCTTCGTCTGTACCTTCGCAAAACACATCGAGCTTGTCAAAAAGGAGCTGAACCGACCGAAAAGCCTGCTTTTTCTCGCTCTGCACGCGCTTGTGATTGTCGGACTCATTCTGCTCTCGGGCGACCTCGGCGTTGCGCTCGTATATTTTTGCATAATCGTCGTAATGCTCTTTTGCGCAGGGCTCTCGGGGTGGTATTTCGTCGGTGCGACCGCGCTTTTGCTTGTCGCTTTCCCGTTTTTGTGGGAGCTTTTGCGAGTCGACCAGCAGAACCGCGTGATCTTCGGCTTTCAGCCCGAGCTTGATCCAAACGGCGTCGGAATGCAGGCGCTGATGAGCCGCGACGCGATCGCGAACGGCGGAATGTGGGGCAGAGGACTCCACGGCGGCGGTATATACGAGGATCTGCCCGCGTCGCACACCGACTTTATCTTCTCGACCGTGTGCGAAAAGTTCGGATTTTTCGGCGGAATGCTCGTCGTGCTCACGCTCGTCGTTCTCGCACTCAGACTTATCTGGATCGCGTACAGCTCTCGCGACTTCGTCGGCAAGCTGATATGCAGCGGAATCGCGGCAATGATAATCTTCCAGACGGCAGAAAATCTTTGGATGTGCCTCGGTCTCGTTCCCGTAATCGGAATTACGCTTCCGTTTATGAGCGCGGGCGGATCGTCGGTATTCGCGATATATTTTCTGATCGGACTCGCGCACAGCGTTTACGGTCACGAAAAACGCTTCTTCTTCAAGAGAAAACAGTGAATATTATTCAACCGTAACCGATTTTGCAAGATTTCGGGGCTTGTCGACGTCAAGCCCCTTTTTTGTTGCCGTAAAATAGGCAAGGAGCTGAAGTGCGGTAGCCGTCACCACTGGGAGCAGATGCTCGGGCGCGTCGGGGAGAATTATCTTCTCGCACTCGGGCAGCTCGTGGTCGCGGGAGATGCGATCGGTGCAGATGATCGTGACCTCGGCACCGCGCGAGATGACCTCGTGGACGGCGAGCAAGGACTTTTCAACGAGGGATGAGTCGGTGATGAGCGCGACTATCGGCGTTCCGTCGCTCACAAGCGAGATAGTGCCGTGCTTCAGCTCTCCCGACGGATAGGCTTCGCTGTGGATATATGAGATCTCCTTGAGCTTAAGGGACGCCTCGAGCGCGAGATAATAGTCGATGCCTCTGCCGATGTAAAACAGATGCTCGGCAGAATAGATCTTATCTGCTACGCGCGCGATCTCATCCTTCTTTTCAAGTACTTCGTCGACAAGGCGCGGAAGATCTGAGACGAGTGAAGAGAAGAGTGCCTTCGCGCTCTCTTCGTCGGTCCTGCCGCGGATGAGAGAGAGTCTGATCGCGAGAGCAGAGAGCAGGGCACACTGCAAACTGTACGCTTTCGTGCTCGCGACCGAGATCTCGGGCCCTGCGAGCGTGTAGATCACCTCGTCAGCCTCGCGCGCGAGTGTCGAGCCGAATACGTTGACGATCGCGAGAGTGGGAATGCCGAGCTCTTTCGCGCGCCGCAGAGCCGCCACAGTGTCGGCGGTCTCTCCCGATTGCGAGAGCAGAATGACGAGTGAGCCCTCGTCAAATATCTGCTCACCGTAGCGGAACTCGCTCGCGATCTCGACACTGACAGGGATTCGTGCAAGCCGCTCTATCATATGCTTGCCGATAAGGCACGCGTGCATCGCCGTTCCGCAGGCAACCATTTTGATCGAAGAAGCCTTGCGCAAGAGCTGCTCGGCGCCCTCAAAATATGGCAGTTCGTCACGGTTGATATGCTCAAGCGTGCTTCGAAGTGCCATCGGTTCTTCGTGTATCTCCTTGATCATAAAGTGCGCGTATCCGCCCTTTTGAGCCTGCTCGGGCGACCATTTTATCTCCTCGAATTTCTGTTTGATCCGTGTGTACGGTGCGCTAAAGAAGCTTATGCCGTCCGAGCGCAGCTCAGCCACGATACCCTCGTCGAGTCGACAGCACAGGTGCGTGTGCGGAAGTATGGCAGGTACGTCGGACGCGAGGAAGCAACCGTTCTCGCTCTGCCCGACGATAAGAGGACTGTCGCGCCGCACGGCATAGATGCGGTCGGGTACGTCCTTGAATATCACTCCAAACGCGTACGAGCCCGACAGCATCTTCGTAGCTTTGAATATCGCCTCTACGGGATCTCTGCACTCGGAGTAGCAGAGGTCTATCAGATACGCGGCGCGCTCGGTGTCGGTGTCAGAGAGGAATTTTACTCCGCGCTCGACAAGTCCTCGCGCGATGCTTGCGTGGTTTTCAATAATTCCGTTGTGCACCAATGTCAGCGCGGGTGTGACGTGCGGATGCGAATTTATATCCGACGGCTCGCCGTGAGTCGCCCAGCGCGTGTGCCCGATGCCGCAAAAGCTGACGGGCGGCGAGAGTTCGGCGAGTTTTTTCCTCAGAACCGAGAGCTTTCCCTTCGACTTTACCGTATCTATGCCGTCGCCGTAGGCTAAAGAGACTCCCGCCGAGTCGTAGCCTCTGTATTCGAGCGCGTCGAGTCCTTCGAGCAAAAACGGCAGACAGCTTTTGTTTCCAACATAACCAATGATCCCACACATAAAAAATCTCCTTATAGAATAATAATCGCATACTAGTAAGTAATATATGCGTTTATTATTCCACAGGAGATCTTAAATATTCAAAAAAATCAGTTTGCAATTACGTCAAAGCAATCCACGCTGAAGCGCACGGGCAGAGGTTTGCCTGAGCTTGTGTAGACGACTTGCCGTATCAGTATCTCGTTTGTCTTTGTATTGAGACGGACGCGAACACTCGGCGTGCCTTTCTCAACCTCGCACGCAAACATCCGCTCGATAAAGGAGAAGGGGATAAGGCAGGAGATATTCTCTCCATCCTCACCGTCGAGTAGCTGAATTTTAGCCACGCCCTCAAGTCGCACCTTGTCGCTGTCTACGTATGCGTAATTTGCGCCGTTCTCAAAGCGGATAGAGCTTCCGTCGTGCGCCGTGAGCTTGAGAGCCGCATCGCTTCCGCTGACGACGATGCCCGCATAGCGCGCTATCGGTACGATGTCAAGATAAAGCACGTCGTCCTTCATCGCGCTCTTGTATTTTATCACGGTCTCGTCCTCACCGAGCGTGAGCTTGAAATCATCTGTCGAGGGCGCATTTGCAAGCTCGCGGTAGAGAAATACCGATAAAAGCGCTATGACCGCGAGCGCGAGCAGAATTGTCAGTGCGACGAAAAGCACCGTGAATTTATTCTTTTTTGCGTATCTCTTTGCTTTTGCGAGATCCGAATTGTCATAGTGCGGCAGTTCACCGCGATCATTCTCACCGCGCGTGGCGGCGAGCATTTTCAGCTCGTCGTCCGAGAGAATATCCGCCGAGTGCGCGCCGTCGCGCGTCTCGGGCGACTCGTCAAGGAGCTGCTTTTTCTTGGATTTTTTGCTCATATATGCTCCACTCTTACGGCTTATTTTCAATAATGATAAAGAAAGGCGAGGTCGGGGAGTTGAGGATGTTTATTCTCGTTGCACAGAGCTTGTAGCGAGAGAGTGTGGAGAGATATTCGCAGATCTCCTTGCCCTCTGCGTCACCCTCTGCGTGACCGGGGTAGACAGCAACGAGGATGATGGCATCCTTGTCCATCAGGTCGATAGCCGCCTCGATCGCAGGGAGCGTGGTGGTCCTCATTGTCGTGACCTTCTTGTCGCTTCCCGGCAGATAGCCGAGATTGAACATTCCCGCCTTTATCGGCACGTCAACGTATTTCTTTACGTTGTGGTGTGAGTCGAGGATCAGTGTGTAATTATTAGGACACTGTACCGCCTTGAGATGCTCGGAGGTCGATGCAAGTGCCTGCTCCTGAACGTCGAACGCGAAAACGTGGCCGCTCTCGCCGACAGTTTTGGAGAGAAATTCAGTGTCGTGACCGTTGCCCATAGTGAAGTCAACGGCGATATCTCCCTCGTGGAGATGGGTAAGTATAAAATGCTTTTGAAGGTCAAGCAGATCTATCATAATTTTTCCGTCCTTGTCTTTAGTAATTACTGTTCGTTGCGCAGGCTCTTTTTCTTCTGCGGCGGATTGTGCAGATCCGAGCGCAAAAATCTCATCGCTCTCTCGACTGCATCCTTCGAGTCGTACCACGGCTCTTCGTCATAGCGGTAGTCAAACTTCTTGCAGAACCAGCTCACGTCCTCATTCAGCTTTTCTGCGTACGCGTTAACGATGCCCGAGACAGCTTTGTCAAACTCGGCAAACTGCTTTTTGCCGAGTCGCTTTGATGCGTACTCCAAAAATCTGCGGTAGTGGGGAAGACAGAAATAGGGCTGAGCGCGAAGCTTGGGGGCAAATTCCTCGTCGGTATCCCAAAGGATGACCGCGGTCTCTATCATATGAGCAAAGTTGAACTCGATGCGGCGGCAGACGTAACAGCTATCCTCAAGCAGAGTGATGCGCTTGATCGGCTTATCTCCCGGCTTCGAGAAAGCTCCGCTCTTTATATCCTCGCGCAACTCTGCGATGTGGCTCTCGAGCGTGAGCGCCATACCGAGTCTGTTCTTGCGCATAAACATCATATCGTAATGCGTTCGGCAAAAGCCCTCCTTGTTTGTCTGTATGCGCACGTCGGGCTCCATCATAGATGCGCCGAGGATGAGGTCGAGCTGATCGTCCTCAAGCTTGTTGTAAAGCGCGCAAAAAGGGCAGCCACAGCTCTTATCGGCGGCAGAAGCCTCAAAGGCTTCGTTGACGGGTATTGTATAAATATTATCCATTATTTTGTCTCTCCGTGTTATTTGTACTTGAAAAAGGTCGAGTTTTGTGATAAAATATAAGCATCAGATTTTTTGGAGGTCGGATGTGAATATAACAGAGAAATATATAGGCGACTATCCTTATATTGAGATCGAGGGAGTCACCGACCTTGATATAGGTAAAATTTTCGATTGCGGTCAGTGCTTCCGCTTCGACGCGGTAGCCGAGAGTGCGCACGAAAAGGAGTTTTCGGGAGTTGCTTTCTCTCGCTTCGTGTCCTTTGCGCAGGACGGCGACCTGCTTTATATCTACGGCAGTACGCGTGAGGATTTTGAGTCGGTCTGGAGCGCGTATCTCGGACTCGAGCTTGACTACGCTGAGGTAGCAAGCGACGTTCTTTGCCACTATGAGAGCGAGACGCTCAGTGCCGCAGTTGAGTACGGGCGCGGTATCAGAATACTCGCGCAGGATCCGTTTGAATGTATCATTTCGTTTATAATCTCGCAGAACAACAACATTCCGCGAATAAAGAAGATAATCGAGTCGCTCTGCGCTTCTGTCGGCAAGCCGATAGAGCTTTGCGATGAGGCTAAGAAGCATCTCTCGGGACGTTCCTCGCTTTGCGTTTTTCCCGACGCCGAGGCGATATATGCGCTTGGCGAGAGCGGACTTTTTGATCTAAAGACCGGATTTCGCGCAAAATACATATACGACGCGGTCTCAAAAGTCAGGAGCGGCGAGCTTTCGATCGAGAGCATCTTTGCCGAGAGCGACACCGAGGCGGCGATCGCGCGGCTGTGCGAAGTGAAGGGAATAGGGCGCAAGGTCGCATCTTGCGCGCTTCTCTTCGGATTTAAAAAGTACGACGCATTCCCGATCGACGTGTGGATGAAGCGCGTTGCCGAGAAATATTTTCCCGAGCTCGAAGAATTCTCGGGTGAGACCTTCGGCAGCTACGCGGGAATTGCACAGCAGTATCTTTTCTACTACGAAAGATGGAATAATAATGCCATTAACGGTTGAGTTAATGGCATTATTTTTTGATTTCTCAGAAATTGTCGCTCTGATCCTCGGGGATGACTTCCTTGAATGCGGCAATAGCGCATTCGATCATATCGTCGCTCGGCTCAAGCACGGTAACTCTCTGCAGCCAGAGACCCGGAGCGGAGATGATGCGTGTGAAAGCATTCTCGTGTCTGCCTGCGAACTTGATAAGCTCGTAGCCTATTCCCATCGTGATGGGGAGAAGCAGGAGCTTGATCACCGCGCGGATAGCAACGTGGGGAAGATGACCGATGGTCAGATAGAATATCGGGTCGATAAAGAAGGAAACGAACATTCCGACGAGAAGCATAAGCACGAGGAATGATGTTCCGCATCTGGGGTGGAAGCGTCTCTGCTTACGCACGTTCTCGACCGTCAGCTCAAGTCCGCTCTCATAGCAGAAAATAGTCTTGTGCTCTGCGCCGTGGTACTGGAAAGTGCGTTTGATATCCTTCATAAGCGTTACGAGTGCCATATATCCGACGAGTACCGCGATCTTGAGGATGCCCTCAAAGAAGGACTTGATAAGCGAGTCGACCGCGAGATTGTCGGTGACGAGGAAGGGCATAAGCTTGGTTATCCAATCGTATACAAACGTGGGGAGCATAATGAAAAGTCCGATCGAGAGCGCAAGTCCGAGAACAGTCGCGATCACCATCACTACCGTGACGAGAAGCGAGCTTTCCTTTTTTTCTTTTTTCGCTTTCGTCTCTTTCTTTTCACTTACTTCTTCTACTTCTTCTGCTTTTATCTCTACTTCGGCAGGCTGGGGAGCTTCTGCCGTCTCTGCAATTTCAGCTTCTGCTACGGGTGCGGCCTCTGCTGAAATGCCATTCTTCTTGTCGCGCTTTGCCTGCTTCTTTGCCGCCTTTTCGCGTGCCATTTCTTCTTCGATCTCGTCAAGCCCCGAGATCTCAGCCGATCTCATAAGGCACTTGTAGCCTATGCGCATCGAATCAACAAAGTTGAAAACTCCGCGGATGATGGGGAGCTTGAGTATCTTCGGGCGATTTGAGGTCGTGATCTCGCTCTTTTCAAGCACGATCTCGCCGCTCGTGTTACGGACAGCCATCGCAGACATCTTAGGTCCGCGCATCATAATGCCCTCAATGAGAGCCTGACCGCCGATCGAGGTTTTCTTAGCGCAGGCGATCTTCTCAGCCTGCTCGTTGTCTATAGGTGTGTTCTTGTTCTTTTTCAATGTATTTCTCCTCGGATTTCGTATTTACCAGATAACAGGCGAGCCGTTCTCATAGTGCCAATAGTTGCCTTCCTCGGCAGGCTCGCTCTCGGAATAGATATAAAGGTTTGCACGCGAGAGTGCCTCGTTGCTGTCAGCTATGCTGATAGCGTCGAACTGCTCCTCTGTGCCACCAAAGAAAATGCTCTTGATGTTTTTGCAGTTTGCGAATGCACTGTCCTCAACCGTGGTGAGTGTTGCGGGGAGCACCATAGTGAGCATCGACGAGCAACCCTCAAATGCGTTTTCCTCAACAGTGGTAACGCCGTTCGGGATGTTTATGGTCGTGAGCGAAGTGCATTCAAAAAAGCACATAAATGGGATGGACTCGATACCCTCGCCGAGCTTTACCGATGTGAGAAGCGAGCAACCCTCGAAAGAGGATTCGCCGATAGAGGTAAGCACACCCTGAATGTCAAAGGTCGCTTCGGGCGACCTCATAAACGCGCCGTCACCGACAGAAACGATGGTATCCGGAAGAATGATATGCTTTGCGTAGTCGGTATTCGTGAATGCGAATGCCTCGTCCGCCAGAGCGACTACGGTCTTGCCATTGATGGTTGAGGGGATCTTGAGCGTCGAGAAGCTTGCGTGCTTCTTAAAGCCTGTGATCACGAGGTCTCCGCTGTCGACTGCGGGCTCGAGATCAAAAAGCTCGACCGCGGATACCCAAAGTGCGCTCAGCGTCATATCCTCGGTGACGCGCTTTGCGTCAAAGAGCCACTCTCTGCCTTCGCGCTCCCAGCGTCTGAAAACATAGTTGTCAAGCGTGGGATCCTCGGGGCGAGTTGCGTAATGATTGTCACGGACCTTTATGCTTTCGACGGGCGTGCCGCCGTTAGAATTGAATGTGATGATGCGGTAGATCTCACCGACCGACTCCGAGCTTTCCGACTCATCGTTGCACGCGGCAAGAGAGGGGAGAAGCGCAAGAGCGCAGATAAGGCAGATCACTTTAATAATATTTCCCAAAAAGCGAGCCTTCATTTTATACCTCCGATATTTCGCTACCTTACATTATATACCGAAATTTCGATTTTGTCAAGGAGTGAAGAGCTCTTCTGTGTCGAATTTCCAAAATGTTTACGATAAATTCAATTTTGTGTGGGTTTGATGCTAAAGAATTGCAAAAGCTATTGACTTTTTTGCACTTTTGTGGTTTAATATTATATGTAAAAGTTTATATTTTAACAATGTAAGGAGAAAAACTATGAAAACAAAGGGCGTTAGACTTCATGATGCTATGGATATCAGACTCGAAGAGTTTGAGCTTCCCGAGATCAAGGAAAACGAAGTACTTATGAAGGTCGTTACCGACTCCATCTGTGCCTCCACTTATAAGGCTGTAAAGCAGGGAACTATGCACAAGCGTGTTCCTCCGGATATCGCAGAGAAGCCGGTTATTATCGGTCACGAGCTCTGCGGTGAGATCCTCGCCGTTGGCGATGCTCTCAAGAACGAATGGAAGGTCGGACAGAAGGCTGTTATTCAGCCTGCGCTCAAGCTCGAGAGCGGCTACGACCCCGGTTATTCCTATCAGTACGTTGGCGGAAATACCATCTATGCGGTAGTTCCTTCTATAGTTATGGAGCGCGGATGTCTTATTCCTTTTGAGGCGGATTGCTACTTCAAGGGCTCTCTCGTTGAGTCTGTAGGCTGCGTTCTCCGCGGATATAAGGGCTTCTATCACACCGATTATACGAACTACGTTCGCACCGACGGCGCAAAGAAGGGCGGAAAGATCGCTATTCTTGGCGGCGCAGGACCTATGGGTATCGCGGCAGTTGAGCTTGCCACAGGTTACGCAGGCGTAGGTCAGGTAGTAGTTACCGACCTCAATGATGAAAGACTCGCATACGCTGCTGCAAAGAGCTCGCCCGCAGAGGCTGCTAAGCACGGATGCGACCTCCGTTACGTAAATACCTCCAAGATGGAGAATGTAGTTGAGGAGCTTATCAAGATGTCCGACGGCGGATTTGACGACGTATTCGTTATGGTTCCCGTTCCCGCACTCTTCACTATGGCTGAGCAGATCTGCCGTGAGGACGGATGCGTAAACTTCTTCGCAGGTCCTCCCATTCACGATATGCAGGGCTCTCTCAACCTCTACCGCGTTCACTACGACGGAATTCACGTTGTAGGTACTGCGGGCAGTATCCCCGAGGATACCGTTGAGACTATCCATCTTATTGAGGAAGGTAAGATCAATCCCGGTGCTATCGTTTCTCACATTCTCGGACTCAACGCAGTCGTTGACACTCTTTTCGCTATGGAAAAGCCGAGCGGAGCTAAAAAGGTCTGCTACAACGAGCTCGACCTTCCGCTCATCGCTATCGACGATCTCGAGGAGCTCGGCAAGGATAACGAGCTGTACGCGGAGCTTGCTAAGATAGTCAAGCGCAACGGCGGTCTGTGGTGCGCAGAGGCAGAGGCTTATCTGCTTGCACACGCTCCCAGAATATAACTCGGAGAAGAAAAATGAAGATAATTACAATAACTCTCAACCCTGCCTTCGACGTTCACTGCTCGGCAGAGCACTTTGAGGCTTGTCACGAGAACCTCGCCACTATCACCGAGCGTGAGGCGGGCGGCAAGGGTGTAAATATTTCGAGAGCACTTACGATGAACGGCGTGGATAACCTCGCGCTCCTCGCAGTAGGTGACGCTAACGGCGCGGACTTCTGCCGCGAGCTTGATAAGGACGGAATGACCTATGAGGCGATCGAGCTCGAGGGAAGAATTCGTGAGAATATCACTATTCACACCAAAGATGCACCCGAAACTCGACTCAGCTTCACGGGATTTGCTACTGATGAGAGCCTGCTTGCGAAGTTCGAGGAGAAGCTGCTTCCGATGCTCGAGAGCGGCGACATCGTTACCTTTACTGGTAGCGTGCCCTCCGGAATTTCTATGGCGGCGGTCAAGGGCTTTATAGCAAAGATCAAGAATACCGGTGCTAAGGTCGTTATCGACTCGCGCTCCTTCAAGAAGGATGATCTTATCGAGACGAAGCCCTGGCTCATCAAGCCTAACGAGGAAGAGATCGCGGTTTACCTTGGTCGCGAGATCGACAGCTTCGAGAGCGTTATGGACGGTGCTATGGCTCTTTATGAGAGCGGTATTGAGAACGTAATGATCAGCCTCGGTTCTAAGGGCGCACTTCTCGTTTGCGCTGACGGAGCGTTTATCGCGCATCCCCCGAAGATCAAGGCGATCTCGACCATTGGCGCGGGAGATAGCTCTATCGGCGGCTTTTTGGCGGCTGCTGCGGCAGGCAAGGGAAGCGACGAGATGATAAAAACGGCTGTATCCTTCGGAAGCGCGGCTTGTATGAGCGCAGGCACTCGCCCGCCCATGCCCGCTGACGTTGCGAAGATCTACGCTGACGTGACTGTAGAAACGCTTTGAATGTAACAAACCAATATATCGGTGCTCTGGCTTTTGTCGGAGCGCCGTTTTTTTGTGTGTTTTTTGATATTTTTTTGGATAGTGTTGACAATTATAGAGCGATATGCTATAATTACCTTAGCTAGTTGGCTGATTGTGCCAAAATTTAAAAAGGAGAAATGATTATGAAACTGACAAAGAGAATTCTCGCACTTCTTCTCGTTCTTTGTTTAATCGGTCTTGCACTCGTAGGATGCGGCGGTAAAAAGGATGAGGAAAACAAGAATAATGAAGGCAGTGAAAATGGCAACGGTAAGACCGACGCTACCGAAACCGACACTAATATTTACGGTGAACCCTCGTTTACCGGCGTTGTTCCTGTAGATAACCTCGACTTCGAGGGAGAAGAGCTTACAGTTCTTATAAGAGACAGTAAGATCAGCTACAGAGAATGGGGCAAGGAGACCAGCGAGGACGAGCTTGACGAGGCAGTTCTTATGAGAAATGCCGCAGTTGAGGAAAGCCTTAACGTAGTTATGCATCAGGAACTCGTACCTTCTGCTGATTACGCGACCTTCTCTCAGAACTACAATAACCTCATCATTCAGGACGTAACCAGCGATTTCCATTATTATGATATAGCTGCTAACTACGCATATTGCGGCGCATATCCTGATGTGCGTGACTATGCGGCTAACCTTAATGACACAGAAACTTTCCCCTTCTTTGATTTCTCGCTTCCTTGTTGGAACCAGACGATCGTGAACAATACCACGATGAACGGCCGTCTCCACTACGTTTCGGGTGACGTTAACCTCACTCTCTTCGACGCGGCTATCGTAATGTGGTACAACAAGACTCTTTATGACGAGAAAAAAGATGCTGCAGATCCCGAGAATATGCAGTTGTACGCGCTTGAAGGAAGCTGGACGTACGACGAGCTTTACAGATGGGCTTCGATCTTCGACGATTCCAACGGTGTTGCAGGTAAGCAGCCCGACGATACCTACGGCTTTGCTACCCCCAAATACGCTTGCGCTCCTCACGATGCGTGGCCTTACGCTTGGGATCTCGAGTTCATCATAACCAATCCTGACGGAACTCACGATTTCAATATTATCGGTAATGACAAAGCAGAAGAGGCTTTCGGTAAGTTCAGAAATCTTATCGAGGCAACCGGTAACTGCCTTGAGCCTTCGGTAGATAACTTCACTGCGGGTTGTTACGTATTCTGGCCCTCGCTTATCTACTCGAGTGAGGATTCCAATATGAAGATTCGTGAGATGGAAGATACATACGGTCTCCTTCCTATGCCTAAGTACGACGTAGATCAGGAGAATTACGGTACTACTACACAGGACTTCTATACTCTTATGACGGTTATCGACCACTCTACCAGCACTCTCCCCACCAAGGGTAAAGCTATTTCCGCTTTCCTTCAGCTTATGACTGAGGAGTCTTACACTTCGGTTCGTGGCTACTACTTCAACAGAATCATTAAGCCTAAGTACTTCGGTACAGACGACTCTGAGGGTACCGTTACCAATTCGATCGCACTCTTTGATATTATCGTTGCTAATATCGAATTTGAGTATTGGACCATATATTCCGCACAGCTCAACGATATCGCTTGGCTTTGGAGAGACGGCTTCAGAGATGACGTAGCTTCTCTTGAATCTGCGTATATCTCTAAAGAGTCGGACTTCGTTGATGCTATTCGCGGCACTGACGAGTGGCTTGGACTTAGAAGTGAGTAATTCCGATACTATATGGTAAACGACTGAAATTGCGCCGATCCTGAAGCTTCGGGATCGGCGCTTTAGCTTTTTGTAAGGAGATGCAATATGAAGGATAAATTACACGCGGGCGAGCTTTATCTGCCGGGAGACGAGGAGATCTTTCGCGAACAGCTTGCTTGCCTTGATAGACTCTACGATTTTAACGCGACTCGCCCGACAGAGCTCGGGAAGCGTACCGAGATGCTTCGCGAGATGTTCGCGGAATTTGGCGAGAACTCCTATATCGAGCCGCCGCTTCACTCGAATTGGGGAGGAAAGCACGCACACTTCGGCAAGAATGTGTACGCAAACTTCAACCTGACGCTTGTTGATGATACGCACATCTACGTCGGCGATGGGACTATGCTCGGACCGAACGTGATCCTCGCGACCGCGGGACATCCGATACTCCCTGAGCTCAGAGTAGAGCAGTATCAGTACAATTTTCCTATCCACATAGGAAAGAATTGCTGGCTTGGCGCGGGAGTGATCGTTCTCCCCGGCGTAACTATAGAAGACAACACGGTGGTCGGCGCGGGAAGCATAGTGACGCGAGATCTGCCCGCAAACGTGGTAGCCGTAGGCAATCCCTGCCGCGTACTTCGCGAAATAGGCGAGAGGGATAGGGAATATTATTTCAAAGATAAGAGGATAAATTTATAAAAAATATTAAAAAAAATTTCTATCTTCTTGACAAATGCGCAATATGTGATATAATTAAATCAGTAAGTCTTGAAAGTAGAATTCAAGGCAAAAAAGCACAAGGAGAATTATAATGAAGGTAACATTTATGGGTGCCGGAAGCACCGTGTTTTCTAAGAACGTACTCGGCGACACAATGCTTTGCGATGCGTTTCACGATATGGAGATCGCGCTCTACGATATAGACGCGCACAGACTCGAAGAGTCCTATCTTCTTATTTCCAAGATGAATGAGTCTATCAACGAGGGTAGAGCTACCGTTAAGAAGTATCTTGGTGTAGAGCAGAGAAAGGACGCTCTTCGTAACGCAGATTTCGTGGTTGACGCTATTCAGGTAGGTCTTTACGATCCTTGCACCATCATCGACTTTGAGATCCCGAAGAAGTACGGTCTCCGTCAGACCATCGGTGATACCCTCGGTATCGGTGGTATCTTCCGTGCTCTCAGAACTATCCACGTTCTTAAGGGCTTTGCAGAGGATATCGAAGAGGTTTGTCCTAATGCTTGGTTCCTCAACTACACTAACCCCATGGCTATGCTCACAGGCTATATGCTCCGCTATACCAACGTAAAGACCGTCGGTCTTTGCCACAGCGTTCAGGTATGCTCTCAGCACCTTCTCGAGTCTCTCGATATGAAGGATAAGATGGAAGGCAGACTTGAGACTATCGCAGGTATCAACCATATGGCGTGGCTGCTTGAGATCACCGATAAGGATGGCAACGACCTCTATCCCGAGATCAAGAGACGCGCAAAGGCAAAGAACGCAGGCGAGAAGCACTGGGATATGGTTCGTTACGACTACATCGACAAGCTCGGTTATTACTGCACCGAGTCGAGCGAGCACAACTCCGAGTATAACCCCTTCTACATCAAGCCCGGCAGAGAGGACCTCATCGAGAAGTTCAACATTCCGCTTGACGAGTATCCCCGCAGATGTATCAACCAGATCAATAACTGGCAGAAGCAGTACAACGAGCTTATGGCAGGCGGTAAGGTCGAGCACACTCGCTCCCGTGAGTACGCGTCCTACATTATGGAGGCTATCTACACCAACAAGCCTTATAAGATCGGCGGTAACGTTCTCAACCGCGGCGTGATCACCAACCTTCCTTACGACGCGTGCGTAGAGGTTCCTTGTCTCGTTGACGGAAAGGGTATTCACCCCACCTTCGTAGGCGAACTCCCGCTCCAGCTTGCAGCTATGAACTCCTCCAACATCTATCCTCAGATGCTCACCATCGAGGCAGCGCACACTATGAAGAAGGAGACCATCTACCAGGCGGCTATGATGGATCCTCACACCGGTGCACAGCTCTCGACCGACGAGATCGTAGCTCTTTGCGACGAGCTCTTCGAGGCACACGAGAAAGCAGGATATCCTATCTTCTGATTACAATTGAAAGCATAAAAGGCTCGCAGAACTTGACTTTCTGCGAGCCTTGTGCTATAATGTGGAAAAGGTGGTGAGAATATGGCAACCAAAAGAGAAAAGCGAGAAAAGAACAGGCGCAAGAGGCGATTTATGTCGGATTGGAAGGAATCCATCCCGGGAATTGTGGTCGTAACTATTCTTTTACTTCTCGGTGAGTTTATTGATAAACGCTTGTATCTGACCTTGTGTATAATTGTAGGTCTTATCTCTACGGTTGGGCTGATACTGATGTTCACGCTTCTTAAGGATGTTGGTGAGGGCTTTTTGTTTTCTACCGCCGTGCTTTTGTCGATCGCGTCGTTCTTAGGCACTCTTTACGAGGCTTTCAGCTATTCTTTCCCCGATCACGAATTTCTGCCATTCTGGTATATTTCGCTCCCTGTGGGAATAGTGATAGGAATATTTTTTCTCAGATGGATATGGGAGAGCACGAAGATGTGGCAGTTACTTTTGAGTTTCGTTGTTATCTCGGTGCTCGCGTTTTTTGTGGTCGAGGCTTATATTTGTCACTTTAACTATATTCTTGATTTTAGCGAGCCTACCGAGCTGCAGGCTATCATCGAGGAGAAGGATCGCGATCACAATCGAAAGGGTCCCGACGATTACAAATTCAAGCTCTCGCTCGAGGGCGAGAGCTTCTGGCTTGACGTCGATGTGATAGAGTATGAGGATCACGAGATCGGCGACGTATATCAATTCAGACAGCATTCGGGCGCGTTCGGAGTAAGATTTTACGTTTCGGAATAGTAAAAAGTACCTGCGAAGGGGTGCCTTCCATAAAGCAGGTTTATCTACCGATAAGAAATTAAACTTGTAGGGGCGTTCTGTGAACGCCCGCGGGCGAACGCAGTTCGCCCCTACGGAAAAGGACAGAGAACATGAAAATTCTCTGTCCTTTTTTCACACGCCTTGCCCCGCAAGGTATAGTGTGTTAAACCATTTATGTGTACCGTCGGGCAGTAAAGAGCCTTTGGCTTGTGCGTCCCGAAAGTCCGTCTGTTTTTCCTGACAAACACTGCTTTTGTGGACACAAAAGCGAACTACGCATTCTTTTGAGCTATTCGCTTTTCAATCTCGCCCAGGTCAAGCGGTTTATATTCGTTGAGTTTTTTCTTGTTGTATTCCTTTGTAAAATAATTAACCATTTCGCGCATAGTTTTATTATAATCACGGAGTTCGATGTGGTTATATGTGTCAAAATAAATATGCTTGGATTTTTCAATCAGATCATCTAATCCCTCTGTTTTTCCAAGACGAAACATACAAGTTGCGATATCCAAAAGCGTTATGGCGTGATTCGCATGCGTACCGCCTATGGGATATGCATCAAAGCCCTGCTTGTCGGAATACATAAATCGTTCAATAACGTCCACACTTTCTTGAAAATGAATCATCGCATTTTCGTAGTCACCCATATCAAAATAGCGATGTCCTACTTGG
>JAGBIA010000131.1 GCA_017935225.1 Clostridia bacterium
AACGACATCGGCGGGAGTAAACCCCCGCCCTACCGGCAGATATAAAATTTTTTCGTTTGATTGACAGACCAAACAAAGATTTAGATGTCACTCTTCACAATAAAAAAGAAACACGCGGTGGCCTGCTGTCCGCGTGTTTGCTCCTCGCATTTGTATTAAATTACAGGACGAGAATATCGTTATAGGTTACAATATCCCAAACTCTCGTAGGGAATATCGGTTCGATTTACGCACGCACCCTTGACCAACCCCCACAGGAAGTTCTTTTGGTTCTTTTCTTTCAAGAAAAGAACAAGAAAAAAACCAACATCAACTAACTAAGGAGCAAATATGGAGATCCTACACGCATTTATAATACCGATCGTGCTGGCGGTGCTGTCGGGGATGGGGCTTGGCGGCGGCGGACTGTTCGTCATTTACCTCAAGCTTTTTGTCGGTGGCGAGCAGCTCGAGATGCAGGCGATCAATCTGCTTTTCTTCATTTTCGCGGCGGGTGCGTCGCTCTGCTTTCATCTTCTGCGGCGCAAGAGATACGTCTCGGCGGTAGTCTTGGCGGCGGTGAGCGGCATTGTCGGCAGTCTTATCGGCTCATTTGTGGCGGGCAGGATAAGGAGCGCGTCGCTCGGCACTATATTCGGGCTTATGCTGATCGTAGCGGGTGTGTATTCTTTTTTCGGCGGCACTAAAAAAAGAGGTAAAGTTCGCGCGATGCGACATTTTCCGCGCGACGAGCGTGATAGAATAGGCTATAAAAGTCAAAAAAGAGGGAAAGAAAATGGACAAAACACGGACACGGACAAGCACTAACGAGAGCGCGCTCGCCTCACGGGTGATCAGGATCGCGCTCATAGGCGCGATTTACAGCTTTTGCGGATACCTTTCGGGCATAGCGGCTCTGCCGTTCGGCGCGCTCCCGTTTGGGATAGCTCTGCTCGCGGCGGCGGACAGAAATGCGCTTTTTGTCCTCGTCGGACTTGTGATAGCATCATTTGGTCAGTTCGAGGGCGGCAGTGCGCTCGTGCTTTTCGGAGTCTATGCCGCGATCTTGCTCTTAAGAATACTGATCCGCCTCACGCTTGACGGCGACAAGGAAAAAAAGAGCCTTGGCGAGATAGGAAAGATGCTCTTTTGCGAGCAGATCGGATACCGCGTCTGCCTCTCGGCACTCGCTGCATTCGGACTCTCGCTCGCCTTTTTGGTTGCGGGAGGATTTCTGTACTACGATCTGTTCGGACTTCTGATCTCTACCGCCGTCGCGCCGATAGCGACCTATCTGCTGAGATTTGCGTTTGTCAGGCGCGAGAGCGCGAGAATACCGTGGCTTTGTGACGTAGGCTGGGGCGCGCTTTTTGCGATCTGTATGCTCGGCGCGCGACCGCTTGAGATCTACGGCGTGTCGGTCGCGGTAGCGGGCGGAATTCTGCTCGTGCTGACCGTGTCGCACAGAAAGGGCTTTTGGCGCGGCGCTTTGCTCGCGCTGACCATCGGACTTGTCTACTCCCCCACTTTATGCCCGATATTCCTCATTCCTGCGCTTGCGTGGGGTGCATTTGTGAGATTTTCCCCCACTCTTGTGTCACTTTCCTCCTTTTTCGGTGCGACGGGATACGCGTTTTATATCAGCGGAATTCACGCGCTCGACGGCACTCTCGGCGGAATTCTTGCCGCCTGCCTCGGCTTTTCGGTCTATATCCGCGTGAGTCGCGATAGAGAAAAAGAGGTCGCGAGCGAAAGTGAGCGCGAGCGGTGTTGCGTGCTTGACGAGAGCGAGCTTGACGGCGTGCGGCTCTCGGATATGAACTCGAAAATGGCGGCGATGAGCGAGAGCCTTGCAAATCTCTCGAGTCTCTTTGACGAGCTTGAGCTGAAATTTCCGCGCAGTGAGGAGCTCCGTGCCATCTGCGAGCAGGCTTTTGAAGCATCCTGCGCAGGTTGCGCCGATGCAGAGAGCTGTCGCGGCGAGAGCGAGCGGCTTGCGGCGATACTCGAGAAAAAGGGCGAGATCTGCGCAGCTGATCTTGGCGAGCGCTATGGCGATTGCGGTCGGGTGAGTGAGCTGCTTGACGAGATAAATTACAATTTTGCCATCCGCTTTGGCGTTCAGCGTGAGAGCGGCGGACTTGACGGCGCGCAGTCCGAGGGCTACGGCTACAGGCTGATCTCCTCGCTGCTCGCAAAAGGGATCGAGGACGGCGGCGAGGAATATATTGCCGATCTCGGTGCGAGCGCGGTGCTCTGCGAGCCGCTTGAAAAGCTTGAATGCAAAATTTTCGGTGTGCTGGTCTACGGACATAGGCAGAAGCGAGTGCTTGTCCGAGGCAGGCGGCGCGATCTGCTCGACTCGGCGGCAGAGCAGATAGCTGCGACGGTCGCGGATCTGCTTGGCACGTCCTTCGACTCTGCCCGCACGCGCGTGCGCAGATGCGGTCGGGGAGAGGAGGGAAGTATTGAGCTTTACGAAGCGCGGCGCTATTCGGTCTCGGCAAAGCTCGGGAGCGAGGCGCGGAGGAGCGGTGAGACTTCGGGCGACTGCGTGGAGATCTTCGAGAACCGTGACGGGATGAGCTATATCTGCCTTAGCGACGGAATGGGCTCGGGTAGAGACGCGGCGCGGACGGCTGAGCTCGCGGTGGGATTTTTGAAGAATATGCTCGCGCGCGGTCGGGTGAGCGACGAACTTATCTCGATGCTGAATTCCTTTCTGAAGGCGAGATGCGCCACGAGCGCGCAGGAGTGCTCGGCGACGCTTGATCTATTTGAGCTCGACGGCTTCAGCGGTGAGGCGACATTCTATAAGTGCGGTGCCGCGCCGACCTACGTTTGCCACAGCGGAAATCTCTTTAAGCTCCGCTCGCGTACGATGCCGCTCGGAATTCTCTCCGCGCCTGATCTTAAGGAGCTGAGATTGTCGCTGTCGGACGGCGACCTCGTCGTGATGATGAGCGACGGCGTGAACGGTGGGCGCGAGGATTCTCCGTATCTCTTCGATCTCTTGCGCCAGAACGCGTCCTCGCCGAGCGACGCGCGTACCGTAGATCTTATAATGCGCTACGCGCGCTCTAATCCCGAGCCCGACGACACCACCGTCATCGTAGCGCGCGTGGGGAGTTAGAAGTTAGTTTGGGGCAGGAATGGGACGCGTTTCCACCTTTCTTTCGTAGAAAGGTGGAGCCAAAGAACTTGAATGGGGGTTGACGAAGGGTTTGTGCGTAACTTGAGCGGATATTCTCTAAGAGAGTTTGGGATATTTGTAAAGATACCGACATAACAGACGGTGCTTTTGTTTAAATGTGAGGTAGAAACACGCGGACAGCTCGCTACCGCGTGTTTCTTTAATTTTAGATTATAAAAGCCTTTGGCTACATGTCAAACGTGTATATTTTTTATATTGTTCGTAGGGGCGACCTGCGGTCGCCCGCCTTGAAATAAAAGTTACTTTTGTAGTACAACGGGCGACCACAGGTCGCCCCTACCGGCAAAGAGAGAAACCG
>JAGBIA010000132.1 GCA_017935225.1 Clostridia bacterium
AGAAGTTAGAAGAATACATATATTACTACAACAATGAGAGAATCTCTCTGAAATTAAAAGGAATGAGCCCAGTTCAGTACCGAGCTCATTCACAAGCAATTTAATATTTAATTTTTGTCTAAACTTTTGGGTTCACTTCAGAGACCGCCAATCGCATTTTTGTGCTTTATTTTCTGATCTTAAATATCTTATGTCCAAAGCTTTCGACGTCGGTGACAAGTCGGTCGGTGTTGCGCGCGACTGTCTCGCCGCTCTCGGCGTCGGTGATCTCGCTGACCGTCCTCGGTAGCTTGATGCTTGCGTTGGGGGTGAGAGAGCGCTTCATATTTGCCGCAAGCACGAGCATTTCGCTCTCGCTTTCGTAGTAGCTGACGCGCACGTCCTCGGTTGAGACCTCGAGGTCGTTATCAAAGTAGGGCTTCCACTCGGCTCCCTTGACATCGAACGAGTCGAGTATCTTCCACAGTCTGCTCATATCCTCAAGTGGCTCGCCCGTGTCGACGGGCTTTGGGATAATTCCGTAGGGCAGAGCGTTCGACATAGCCTCGCCGAAGGTCCACGCGGGCGGATTGGAGTAGCAGAGCATATTCACGCGGATACCGAGGTTTCTGCCCGTGTAGACCGCTCTGTAATATCCCTCGGGAACACGCTGGAGCGTGCCCTTCATAAAGAGTGCCTGGAGCGACTCGCCCTCCCACATAACGTGCGAGAACGCCATCGATGCGACGGGGAATGTGCCGTAGGAGTGCGAGCAGATAGTTCCGCCGCGCTTCTCGACCATCTCGCAGAGTCGTTTCATCAGCTTTCTGATCGCGAACACGGGATAGGTCGGGCGCAGATTTCCGTCAGCGTCGCGGTAGCCGCAGCCGTGCTTCTCGTTGCGGCAGGGCTTGCAGGGATTGATCGAGTCAAGATAGAGTCCGTCAAAGCCGAACTCGTCCATTAGTCTTTCTACGTCCTCTACGAAGATATCCTGCCAGCTACTGTTGTAGCAGACCTGCGGATCTCTCTGCCACGGGAAGCGGTACCAATGCCAATCCATATCGCTGTATATGACCTCCTCGTACTTCTCGTTAAAGAAGGGCGAGAGAGTTGAGAGCTCATAGCCGAAGTAGGGAATTACCTTCATTCCTCGCTTGTGCGCCTCGGCTACTATCAGCTTGAGGCGGTTTGCCGTGGTGCGAGTGAGGAAGGGGGAGTTTTGCATATCGTTCCACTTTTCGTGGATGTAGAGCGTGTTTACGCCCATACGCGCGATGCGGTCGATCGCGATCTCGTTTGTGTCGCCGAAAGGCGTGAAGAGGAATTCCTCGTAGGGCTCAAGTATCTTCTTGAAGCAGTCGATGTGCATATTTTTCTCTTCATAGGGGTTCTCGGGGAATGGCTTGATGGGAGTCACCTGCATACAGATGCGGAAGGAGATGGGCATTACGTTGATGCCGTTATTCGAGCCCTTGCTGTTCACCCACGCGCGAGGCTCGCTGTCAAGCAGGTGAAGGCGGATGACCACCTCGTCCTCGCCCACGATGCACTCGATCGCGTGCTTGGGGTCGTCGACCTGCCAATTCTTGTCCGACTCGAAGAATACCGAGAAGCCTGCCTTGTCGTTTCCAACGTAGAGCTGATGAACGAAGGGAAGCGCGAGGCTCTCACTTGGCATAGCTCCTGCCGCGTAGAGCTCTACCAGCATATCGGGCACCTTGCCGTCGAAGAGCGCATAGCCCTGCGGCGCGTACTGATAGGAGATCGCCGCGCTCTTCTTGAGCGGGATCTCGAGCCAGAGGCGGCCAAGATCTCTGGGGTCGGTGTCGGGTTTAGCAAGACCGAACGCCTGAGACACCCAGTTTCCGTGAGTCGCGACCGTGAGGCTCCAATCCATCATACCGTCGTATTCCGTGCAGACCGAGGTGTTAAAGAGGAAGCGCGAACTTCTCATATATTGGCAGGCTCTTACCTCCTTGCCCTCCTCGTAGCCGTAGATGGTGTCCGAGGTCACGTCGGTCACGACGAGCTCCTTGCCGTTCTCGATACCGACAAGACGCATCGGAGATGCGAGCAACTCCTCACCTGCCGAGATTATCGACGAGAGAAATGGTGAGCCGTCAAGAGTGTATTTTCTGTTCCAGGGGGTTATCTCGCATCTGCCGTCCTTAGCTCTTGCACTTACGGGGCAGAGGGCGGAGGACTCAAGCTTGTAATCTTTGTTAGTCATATTTTTCACCTCAATGCATTCTGAAATCTATTTCGCGGGGGAGCGGATATGCGCTAAGCACTTCTTCTTGTGAGAGCGAGCCGACGCTGACACCGCGCTCCTTTGCGAGTATCTGCGCGTAAATGCCTATCCAGATGTTCGAGAGCGAGTATTCACCCTCCATCAGATCGGGCACGATAAGGTCGGCGGTGATGATCTCGCTTGCCTTCTCGGGATCTCCCATCTTCGAGTAGCACTCGCCGAGCAGCATAAGAATTCTGCCCGCTCTTTGCGCGCTCTCGGGAATTCTGTCGTAAAGTGAGACGAGATCGTCGTATCTTGCGGCGCGGATGAGTGCCATAAAGCACTCGACCGTGAGCTGATAGTAGTCGGGGAGCAATTCTGTGGCGCGGAGCATATTGTCCGCCGCCGCGCAAAGCTCGCCGCGTATGTTTTTCTGTATCATCGCGAGATTTCTGCGCGCCCACGCGTTGTCCGAGAGGTCGATCGAGCGCGTAAAGCAGTCTGCCGCGCCGTCGAAGTCCGAGTCTGCGTAGCGCATAACTCCGAGCTGGTTGTAGTAGTACCAATTTTCGCTCGGCGCGCCCTCCATCAGCTCTATCCATCTCTTGCCAACTACGTAGCTTGCGATAGGCTCATTCTTTGCGTGCTCGGGAAGACTGTTGCCGCCAAGGAGCGAGAGCCAATCTGCCTGCTCGCCACCCATACTTTCATCGGGGAACGTGCAGATGTTGCTGATAGGCGTCTGTCTTATCTTGTTTTCAAGCGCGCCCCAACCCGAGCCGTACGCCGAGATAGGATCGGTGCGCGAGATCTTGAATATGTCGGGATCAAGCAACGCCGCGCGCTTGCGTGCGACGGCGGCGACCGTCTCGTCGGCACGGTCAAAGTCACCGTGAATATCTTCGGGATCTACGTCGATCGCGCAGTAGCATTCGCGCCAATTTATAACGCTCTCGCCACTCATCACGAAATGCTCGAGCTGAGTCTTGAGCAATCCCGCCTGAATTTCAATGTAGCTGCCAGCGTCCTGCGAGAGCCATTCGTTCCAACGTCTGCCACCCGTGTGCTGTCCCCAGACAAAGAGCTTTCTGCCCTTGAGAATGGGATCCGAGAGCTGAAGCAGACCCTTGCCGTTCTCGTCGATCGCGGCAACCCATTTCTCGCGCTCGTTCGGAATGTCAAAGAAGAAATCGCGCGAGCGCTGAGAGCTCGACGCGTAGGTCACGTCTCTGCCCTCGATCTCGGGGATCGAGCTCTTGTCAAGGAAATACTTTCCGTCGCTGTATCCGCAGTAGAATGCCGCCCTCGCGGGAACTACGACTCGCGTGCCGCGCGTTTCGGGAACGGCGATGTTAGACCACCAATACATAGGCGTGTCGCGATCAGCCGTGTTCTCAATTGTTATGTTCATAAGAAGCGCGTCGCCCTTGAGCGTCGCCTCGATGATGTAGACGATGCCGCGGATGCGCTCGAATTCGTACATACGGAGTATCTCGTCGCCCGCCTCGTTGCAGAGTCTCTGCGCAAAGAGAGGCGCGCAGGTGAGCGGATTGTGCCCCTTGATTCCGACGTTCCATTCAACGCCGCCCGAGAACCACGCGTTGCGGAGCGCGAGATTGCAGGGCTGGAATACGTCGTTCTTGTAGAGGAGCTCGCGCTCCTTTTTCTTGTCGTAGAGCGACCAGAGTCTGCCGCCGAGCTCGGGCAGAAATACCGCGCGCATATGCTCGTTCTCAAGTACCGCCGCGTTGAATTCGCGTACCGATCTCTCGCGCGTGTAGCTGTCGCTGATGCGGTAGGGCAGAAGGCTTGAGATCATGCCCTTGCCGATGTATTTCGCATCCTCGTCACACACCTTGTCGCTGACGGTTATGTTAGCTCTGATGTAGCTGTTTACGTGTATGTCGGGGAGTGCGCTGTCCTCGCCGAGAGTAGCCGCGAGGATGGGATATTTTTCGAAAAGTAACTTAGTCATAAAAGCTCCTTGCCACTATGAATCTGTTTTGATTTAATTATAAGACTTATACGTGTCGATTTCAATGAATATTAAGTTGATTTATTTGTACAAAACGACTTTTTGGAAAGTAAAATATCATTCTTGTGCGAGTAGTGCGTCGGGGAGAGTCCGGTCGCCTGCTTGAACTTGCGCGAGAAGTGATAAACGTCGCAGTAGCCGAGCATCGATGCGATCTCACTGATGCGGTGCTCTCCGCTCAGAAGCAGAGTCTTTGCGCGCTCGATGCGCAGGTTTTCGCGGTATTGTATCACCGAGATCCCGAGCTCCTCACGAAAGCTGTTGCGCAGATAGGACTCGCTTACGTTGCAGAATGCCGCAACGTCGGAGAGACTGAAGCTCTCGCTCGAGTGGCGGTGGATGTACGCGAGCGCGGAGTTGAGGTGCGCCGAGCTGCCGTTGGGGATAGATCGGATGCGGCGCGAAAGCCCGAGAAGCAAGCGCAGAAGCAGGATACGAGCCTCAACGAAGCAGTATTCGCCCTGCTCGCTCCATACTCGCCAGATGCGCTCAAGCAAGGATAGCTCGTCCTCGGTGCAGAGCACGTGGCGCGGAAAATCGAACTCGCTGCTCACATCGATGTCGATCTCGCTCGTGTAATATAGGCTGCTCGGACCTACGTTTATCTTGTAGCGGTCGCCCTTCTCGTAGCGCACAAAGCTGCCGGTTCGGATGTCAAATTGCCCGACACCGTCGATAGTGAGGCTGCCCTCGCCCTCAAGAAAGCAGACGAAGCCGCTCGATATACGAGAGTAGTTCGAGAAAATGAAGTCTGTGCGCTCCTGCTTCTTTACGATGATCCTTATTTCCCCCACCTTGACGTCACAAAAATAGTTCATATACACCTCCGCCGATGTTTCTAAAAGCATTATAGCATAGATAAAACGACTTGTCAATAAATTTGGAAAAGAGGTGGAGAAAATGCAGAATGCAAAATGCAAAATTGGCAGAGATCGCACGGTCGTATACGTTCTTTTTGCACGGCTCAAAGAAACAAAAAGGCTCCCTGCGGGCATGTCGCAAAGCGACTGTCGAGTTTGCAAGCAAACATCGAGGAGCTCACGAGGAACGAGGGTGAGGGAGAGTGCGTGCACAAAAAGATTTGATGGCTCGGCGGTAAAAAGATTTAAAACTATCTTTGCGCAATCTCCTCCACCGCTTCGCGGAGCCCCCTCTCGGAGGGAGCCTTGGGAGAGATCATCGCCGCGCATTCGGCTGTTGTCCCAAAGCGTGATTTACAGAAGCCTTCTCCAGCGGGAGAAGGTGCCGAGGAACGAGGCGGATGAGGTGTTAGTGACATAAAGAAACTTTTCCATAGCGTATCGCCGTTTTATACCCTACTCATCCACCGCAAGCGGCCCCTCGACGTTTGCTTGCAAACTCGACAGTCGCTTTGCGACATGCTCCCTCACAAGGGAAGGCTTCTGTAAATCACGCTTTTGGGCAACAGAGGGAAGCAGAATTTTTCGCTTCGTGAAAAAATAGGTTTTCGCCGCACACCATTATTTGATTGTAGGGGCGACCATTGTGTCGTCCGTTGTACGACAAAAAGTTACTTTTATTCCAATGCGGACGACCGATGGTCGCCCCTACAAGCGAGATATGACGGCACGTTGCGGCTACAGACCAAACAAAAATTTAGATATTGCTCTTCACAATTTAAATAAAAAGAAACACGCGGTAGCGAGCTGTCCGCGTGTTTCTACATCGCTATTGAATTAAACTTCCGTCTGTGATGTCGCTACCCTTACAGATAGCCCAAAGTACCTTAGGGAATATCGGTTCGAGTTACGTACGCACCCAATAACAACCCCCACAGGAAAGTTTTTTGCTTCTTTTTTTCAAAAAAGAAGAGAAAAAATCACATCCCCAAGCCAACTTCCTCTCTGAACTTTTTGATATTCTCTTCCAGAGGGGCAGTGCCGAAGAGAGAGGCGGTGCCGAGGACGAAGATATTCGCGCCTGCGCCTTTCATACGGATAGCGTTAGGGATACTGACGTTGCCGTCGACCTCGATCTCGGCGTCGGCGCGTCCGTGCGAATCAAGAAAAGCTCGCGCGCGTGCGATCTTGTCGATCGAGTGAGGGATCATTTTCTGCCCTGCAAAACCGGGATTGACCGTCATAACAAGCAGACCGTCGATATCGTCAAGCAGATCGGTCGCGACCTCGACGGGAGTTGTGGGAGTGATCGCAAGCAGAGCCTTTGCGCCGCGCGCGCGTATTGCGCTCAGTACGCGCTGGGGGTGTTTTGTGGTCTCGTAGTGGATGCTCACGTAATCGCCCTCGCCAAAGATAAAGGAGTCGAGGTGTCGCTCGGGGCACTCGACCATAAGGTGAATGTCGAGCGGAATGCTTGTCGCGCGCTTGAGCTGCTTGACAAAATCTGTTCCGAGCGCGAAATTCGGCACGAAGCTGCCGTCCATCACGTCGATATGTAAAAGCTCGATGGCGTTTTTCTCAAATGTCGCAAGCTGCTCTCCCATAGCGAGAAAATTGCAGCACATCATCGAGGGAGCTATCTTATCTTTCATAAAATTTACCGCCTTACATAGATTTAATGCTATTATATCACACTTTTGCCTGAATGTAAAGACCTTTGCGCTTATCGCTCGATCACTCTATTGCCGTCGGCAAAGAGAGTGATACGCTCGCCGTCCTCAAATTCAAGTGTCAGCTCGCAAGGACGGTCGGGCGTAAGCTCGACGCGCGTGATCCTACCATTTTTCCACTCAGCCGAAATTGTCACGCCTCCGCGTGCGCGCAATCCGTGGAAGGAGCCGTTTGCAAGCTCTTTCGGCAGGGCGGGGAGCAGAGAGATCATTCCCTCGTGACTCTGCAAAAGCATCTCGCCGATAGCCGCCGCACCGCCGAAGTTGCCGTCGATCTGCAAAGGCGGACACACATCAAAGAGATTTGGGAGAGTAGATCTCGTGAATAGCAGTTGGAGATGCTCGGAGACCTTGTCGCCCTCGCGCAGACGCGCGAAAAGATTGATCAGCCACGCGCGCGACCAGCCAGTGTGACCGCCGCCCGACGCGAGACGGCGATCGAGTGTCACCTTGATAGACTCATAAAGCTCGGGGGTCTTTCGGGTGATCTGTGCCGCGGGGTGAAGCGCGAACGCGTGCGAAATATGTCTGTGTCCCGGCTCTTCTTCCTCGTAATCCTCCATCCATTCCATAAGCTGACCGTGCTTTCCTACGCGCAAAGGAAGCATTTTGGCGCGCTTCTCGGCGGCGATCTTTGCGGTCTCGGGATCGATGCCGAGCAGACGCTCGGTTTCTATATAAAAATCAAACAGCCCCGTGACGATCTCGATATCCATCGTCGGTGAGATGGTGTTGAATGCGATCTTCTTCTCACCGTCGACCTCAATATAGAATTTGTTCTCGGGCGAGGTAGAGGGGCCCGTGTGGAGCACGCCGTTCGCGTCCTCGAAGAGATTGTCTAGCCAATAGAGCGCCGCCTCGCGAATGTATTCGTAGGCAACGTTACGCAGAAAGTCGAGGTCGAGCGTGTAGAGATAATGCTCCCACATATGAAACGCCATCCACGCGCCGCCAAGAGGCCAGAGTCCCCAAGGGCCGTCGGCGATGTTTGCAAATTCGTAGATGTCCGACAGATGATGCACCACCATTCCGCGCGTGCCGTAGATCTCTCTCGCGACCTTCTTGCCGCCGGGGAGCAAAAATTCGTTCATATAGCGAAAGAGCGGCTCGGTGCAGTCGCCGAGTCCTGCCTGCTCCGCCTGCCAATAGTTCATCTGCAGATTGATATTCGTGTGGTAGTCTGCGTTCCATGGGGAAACGAGCCCCGTCGACCACACACCTGCAGATTTGCGGGCAGAAGCGCACGCGGCGCGCTTGAAGAGACGAGCAGATACTTGCCGAACTGCCAATAGAGCGCGACGAGATCGGGATCAGTGGCATTCTCGTCCTGCCTGAGTCGCGCGAGTCGCTCGGGGATGGTCAGCTTTCTGATCGCAGGATCGCCGCCATCAAAGTTAAGGTTCGAACGCTTCATAAAGGACGCGAATATTTCGGTGCTCTCGCGTATCAGCTCTTTCCAGCCGACCTTTGCCGCCAAGAGCATCTCGCGTGCCTTGGATGCGTGATCCTCGTATTTGAAATCGGTGCAGATCGCTACGTATATCTCGATAAAGCTTGCGTTCTCGATGCGGACCGAGTTGCCGTCGACCGAGCGGACACCGTCGGTGACGATCCTTGAGTCAAGTGTGAATTTTCTCTCGCCGAACGCGGTCTGCGCTAAAAAAGAGATGCCGTCGCCGCTTGCAGTGTAGGAGAGGATATTCTCCCTTGCAAACGAGATCGTGGCGGAGAAGGGAGAAGACGCAGAGTATCTTGACGAGAGCAGACCGTTTGCCATTGAGGCAAAGTGCTCGCGCAGATAGCTTACACCGTCCTTGCGGTAGGAGACTGTGCAGACTCCACGCAGAAGGTCGAGATCGCGGCGGTAGTCCTCGCACTCGCCGCTCTCGTGGAGCGAGACGAGAAGCTCTCCTGCGTATTCGTAGGATTTTATGCGCACGTAAGTGCCCATATTTTCTCTGATCCACTCGTTTGCTTCGTATATCTTGCCATCAAGGAAGAGCTTGCGGATGTGCGCGATCTTCTTTGGCATATCGGGGTAGCTCGGGATGTTCGGGTCAACGCTCCAGATAGTTTCCTCGTTGAGTGTGACCTTGTCGGTCAGGATGCCGCCGTGCACCATCATACCCGCCTCACCGTTGCCCACGGGGGATGCGTTGTTCCACGCTTCTGCAGAATTTGTCAGATGAATTATAGAGTTTTCCATTTGAAGCCTCCTTTGGCCTGTTTTCGGCTTGATTATAGCCTGTATTTTTCTTTTTTGCAATAGATTTCCCGAATGTGTGCTGAAAATATCAAGAATAGGTCGATATCGGCTTGTGAAAATGCAAAGTGAAAAATTGGCAGAAGTCGCACGTTCGTCAGAAGACAAATGCGCAGCGGTAATCTTTCAAAGCCTTCCTCCGAGAGGAAGGGGGACCGCTTGCGGCGGAAGGAGCCTGCGCGCACATAAATTTAAGATGTTCTACGAAAAAGACATATAAACCGCTCTGCACGCACTCTCCTTCACCCTCGTTCCTCGGGAGCTTCCTCTCGGAGGAAGCCTATTTGTAATCGCGCTTTCGGCAACAGACGGATGTACGGCGGTCGATGTTCTTGGAGCAAACTCGGTACGAAGTTGAACGACGACGGAGAGGGGAAGTAAGCTTGAAGCAAGAGACCTCTCAGTCCGCATACGCGTCCAGCTCTCCTGAGAGGAGAGCCTTTTGTATGTTTGTGCCTCGTTGGTTTGGATCAGAGAGTAATTTTCGGATTATATTTAGGCTGTAACTTACGCAAAGCCTCGCCCTTAGGGAGAGGTGGCGGCGTATGCCGACGGAGAGGGAAAGGTATGATTAAAACTAATAACCTTTCAGTTTGCACCGCGGGCGGCGGTCGATGTTCTTGGAGCAAACTCGGTACGAAGTTGTATGCCTACGGAGAGGGAAAGAAAAATCTCAGCACTTCTTTCTGAATTTGAGCGGTGTCGTGCCCGTGTGTTCGAAAAAGGTCTTTCTGAAGTGATTTTCCGAGTTGAAGCCGACCTCGCGGCTGATCGTTGATATCGAATACTGTGTGTTCTCCAGATACTCGATCGCCACGTTGATCCTGATCGAGTTGAGAAAGCCTATCGGTGTCTGCCCGAGCTCCCTGCGGAACAGATGATAGACGGTCGACTCGCAGACGCAACATTTTTTGGCGAGATCTGCGACCGAGAAGCTTGAATTCCAATTCTCCGTGATGTACTCGATCGCCTTTTGCAAAGTCTTGTCGAGCGCGAGCTCGCTTTGCACCATTCGCGGACACAGAGTGCAGAGAAGCTGATAAAACTTCGAATATGCCTCAAGCTCGTCGAGCTGCGTGCCCGAGAGAAGCCTTGATATTTGCAGGATATTGCCTTTTTCGTCCTCCGAGCAGGGAATGACCTGCGGCTCGTACTTAAATGTCTCGTAATGCAGAAAACAGCACAGATAAATAACCTCGATATCGGGCTCGCCGTGCCACTCGGAGTAGCAGTAGATGTTCTCGGGGATAAATACCACGTCGCCCTCGCTCACGCTGAGCCGCTTACCGAGATATATGTAAGAGCCCTGACCTTTGAGGATTATGCCAAGACGAGTTTTGCGCTTGTTGCTGTTTCCGCGGCAGAAGTGATAGCGCGTAAAGCTGTGAGTCGAGCATCCAAGCTCGGATACGTATAAATTACTGTTGCTCATTTTTCCCTCGTTTGCAGAAAAGTTACTTTTTTTACAGTATAACATCTTGCGCGCGCTTTGTCAAGATGTTATACTGATATCATAAGCTATAAATCTATACGGAGGACCGATATGAAGACTAAGCAGATAATTTTCACCGCCCCCAATACAGCAGAGCTTCTCGAGGTCGATTGCCTGCCGCCAAAGCAGAACGAGGTCACTGTGGAGCTGATCTATTCCGCGATCAGCTCGGGCACTGAGAGAGCGAATTTCGTGGGAATGAGAAATTCCATAAACGTGTCCGAGGACGACGAGGCGGTATTTCCTCGCACGGTCGGATACAGCGACGTGGGAATAGTCACGGCTGTCGGCGAGCGAGTAAAGGACATCGCGATCGGCGAGCGTGTGGTCGTGTTCTGGGGTAAGCACAGAAAGCATATCACGGTCGATCGAAATAACGTCGTTAAAGTTCCCGAGGGAGTCAGCGACGAGGAGGCGGCGCTCGTGTTTATCGCGACCTTCCCACTCGGAGCTATAAGAAAGACCCGCCTTGAGATAGGCGAGTCGGCACTCGTTATGGGACTTGGAATACTCGGAATATTCGCAGTCGAGGAGCTCAGAGCGGCAGGCGCGTACCCCGTTATCGCCGCAGATCCTGTGCCCGAGCGCCGCGAGCTCGCCCTCAAGCTCGGCGCGGATATCGCGCTTGACCCGACCGAAGAGGGATTTTATCAGAAGGTCAGGGAGGCGAGCGGCGGCGGAGTGAACGTCTGTATTGAGGTCACGGGACTTGGTGTCGGACTCGTTCAGGCACTCGAATGTATGCAGAGGATGGGTAGGGTTGCGCTTCTCGGCTGCACGCGCAGCTCGAAGTTTGAGATAGATTATTACGGCAAGGTACACGGCAAGGGCATAACTCTCATCGGCGCGCACACTATCGCAAGACCGAGCAAGGAGTCAAGCCCAACGCTTTGGACCGATGCCGACGACATAAAGGCGCTTCTCGCACTGCTTCGCGGAGGACGGTTGAACTTTGCCGATATGATAAGCGAGATCCACTCGCCCGCCGAGGCGCAAGAGGTATACACGCGCCTTGCGACCGAGAGAAATTTCCCGATCGGCGTGCTGTTTGATTGGAGGATGATATAATGGATTTTACAAATAAGGTGGCTATATCGACGGGCGCGGCATCCGGAATGGGACTTCTGTTTGCTGAGAATATTGCCGCACTCGGCGGCAACGTCGTGATGTGCGACGTGAATTCAGAAGTGCTGGCAGAAAAGGTCGCCGCCATCAACGAAAAGGGAGTTGGCAGAGCGATCGGCGTGGTCTGCGACGTGCGAGATTATGCACAGGTCTGCGCCGCGCGCGACAGAGCGGTATCCGAGTTTGGCAGGATTGATATTATGGCGAACTTTGCAGGCGGCACGGCGGTGCGTATGTGCAAGGTCGATCGCGAGAAGCACCCCGAGTTTCCCGACGTGCCGATCGACGTGTACGATTGGGGCATCGACGTAAACCTCAAAGGACCGTTCTATTTTGCACACGCGGTGCTCGGTCAGATGCGAGAGCAGAGAAGCGGACTTATCATAAACATCGGCTCTATCACGGGTGCTGAGGGCGACGGCTACGGAATGGACTATCCGACCTCAAAGGCAGGACTTATGTACGGACTTACAAAGTCGATAACGCAGTTTGGTGCGAAATACGGCATCCGTTGCGTTTGTATCTCGCCAGGTCCCGTGCTCACGCGTGCGGCGATGGCAAATATGAAAACTCCGCTCGGTCGCGCCGCAGAGCCGCAGGAGATAATCGACCTCTGCCTTTTCGTCGCATCCGAGAAGGGACAGTTCATCAACGGTGAGAACATAATGATCGACGGCGGCAGAAACGCTTGGGGAAGGTACACTCAATGAAAAGAAGATTTTTGACAAAGGACGAGCCGATGCTCGTAAGTATGCTCCAAGCCTACACACCCGAGCGCGTGCTTGAGCTTATGGAGCACTCGCGTGCCGAGGGCGCGGACGCGTTCGGTATGCAGTTTTGCAGAATGAAAAAGGAATACAGGGCTCGCGAGACCTACAAGCGACTTTTCGCGGCGGCAGGAGATTACCCGGTGTACGTTACAAACTACCGTCAGGGCGAGAACGCAGGCAAGAGCGACGATATTCTCGCGCGCGAGCTTTGCGAGCTCGCAGAATGCGGAGCGACGCTCTGCGACGTTATGGGCGACTACTTCGACAGGACCGAAGGCGAGATGACCTACGACGAGCGCGCGATAGAGAAGCAGATGGCGCTTATCGACGAGATACACTCCGCAGGCGCGGAGGTCGTGATGTCTTCGCACGTGCTGAAGTACACGCCTGCCGAGCAGGTGCTTGCGATCGCGCTTGAGCATCAGCGACGCGGCGCGGATATATGCAAGATAGTCACGGGCGCATCGAGTATGGAGGAGCAGATCGAAAACCTGCGCATCGTCACGCTTCTGAAGAACGAGCTTGACATTCCCTTCCTCTTCCTTTCGGGCGGAGAGAGCAAGATACTGCGTCGCATCGGAGGCGAGGTCGGTTGCTGTATGTATCTCTGCGTTCACGAGCACGACGAGCTTGCAACTGCCGCTCAGCCGCTGATAAGCGAGGTAAGGGCAATAAGAGATAATTTGAGGTGAAAAAATGAGAAAGATAAGAATGGCGCAGATAGGAACGAGCAGACATAGCCACGGCAGAGAGATATTTGCTACCTTTGCTTCACTGAGTGATATATTCGAGATAGTCGGATACGCACTTCCCGAAAACGAGAGGGTGCTTGTTTCCGAGCGAATGGACGTTTTCGAGGGCTATCGCGAGATGAGCGTTGAGGAGATACTAAACGATCCGACGATCGAAGCGGTCAGCGTTGAGACCGAGGAAAAGTATCTTACAAAGTACGCGCAGATGTCGGCTGATGCGGGCAAGCATATACATATGGAAAAGCCGGGCGGAATTTCGCTTGAGGACTTTGAGAAGCTGATCGCGACCGTAAAGACGAACGGTACGGTGTTCAGCACGGGATATATGTACAGATACAACCCCGTGGTGCGCGATATGGTCGCGCGCGCTAAGGCGGGCGAGATAGGCGAGATAATAAGCGTAGAGGCGCAGATGAACTGCAGACACGGCGAGGAAGTGGTGCGCTGGCTTTCGGGATACCCCGGCGGAATGATGTTTTATCTCGGTTGCCATATGGTAGACCTCGTTATGCAGTTTATGGGGCTGCCCGACAGAGTAGTTACGTTCAATAAGTCGAGCGGAAGATTTCCCGATTGCGACTCTAAGGACTTTGCTATGGCGGTGCTTGAGTACAAGAACGGAGCGTCGCTTGTCAAGACCTGCGACGCCGAGATGGGCGGATTTTCGCGCCGTCAGCTCGTGGTTACGGGAACTAAGGGCAGATTTATGATCGAGCCCTTGGAGGTTACGATCAAATATCCTCTGCAGTACACGAAATACAACGAGTGCCTTGCAGATGGTTGGAACAGAGCGGTCGAATGGAAAAACAGCGAGGAGCACGACAGATATAAGGCGATGTTAGAAGCCTTTGGCAGTATGGTGCGCGGCGAGATCGAAAATCCCTTCGGCTACGACTACGAGCTTGAGCTTTTCAGAACGCTCAAGAAATGCTGCGAGTGAGGTAAGATATGAAAGCAATACTTGTAAATGAAGATAAAACTCTGCGCTGGGATAACGTTCCCGATCCCGTGATCAAGAGCGACGAACTGCTTGTGAAAATCGAGGCGGCGGCACTCAACCGCGCGGATCTTATGCAAAGAGAGGGCGACTATCCGCCGCCTGCGGGCTGCCCCGAATGGATGGGACTCGAGGTCGCGGGAGAGATCGTAGAGATCGGCGAGACGGCAGGGAAGTGCTCCGAGTGGAAGATAGGCGACAAGGTCTGCGCGCTTCTCGGCGGAGGCGGATACGCAGAATACGTGGCGGTGAAGTACGATATGCTTATGCCCGTGCCGAAGAACTGCTCTATCGTCGAGGCGGCGGCGATCCCCGAGGCATTCGCGACCGCGTATCTCAATCTCTTTATTGAGGGCGGCATCAAGGAGGGTAACACGCTGCTTATGAACGCAGGCGCATCGGGACTCGCGAGTGTGATCATACCTATGGCAAAGGCATTCGGAGTTCGCGTGATAACTACGGTGCTCAGTGAGGAGATCGCGAATAACATCAAGCACCTCGGCGCTGACCGCGTCGTAGTTACACCGAAAGAGGATATCTCGCTCGTGCTCAAGGAAGAGCTCGAGGCAGGTCACGGCGTTGACGTGGCGATCGACTGCCTTGGCGGCGAGATCATGGGCAAGTGCATCCACTACCTGAGCCACGGCGCGAGATGGATAATGATCGCCGCGCTCGCGGGCAGGATGACCGAGATCGACCTCAAGAATATTTACGTGCGCAACGTGCGCATCATCGGCAGTACGCTCCGCTCTCGCACCCCCGAGGTCAAGGCGCAGTTACTCGCGGGCATCGTCCGCGACGTCTACCCGAAGATCGAGTCGGGCGAGGTCAAGCCGACTATATATAAAGTCCTGCCCATCACTGAAGCCGAGGCGGCACAGGATATTCTCTACCGCGGTGAGAATATCGGCAAGGTCGTGCTGACGGTGGTTTGAGTGCGGAATTGAGTAAAAAACAAAAATCCTGCATTGTGCAGGATTTTTGTGCTTATTTATTATCTTCGTTTTCAATATGCTTTTTTGCGGCGTCAAGATTTGCGGCAATTAAACCGAACAGAGCGCTGAGTGATGGGGAGAGACCGTTGGGAAAGCTGCGTATGAATTCAACGATCATCATAAGCGTTCCGAGAGATCCAATCAATAGGAAAAAAACGTAGAAAAAGCTCATTGTTTTACAGTTTTTGCCGATGATCTTGTACATCAAGCGAATAAGCCCGTATATAATGAAGGGCATCACGAGAGAGAGCACGAGAACTGTCACCTTGTCTTCCCGATTCCCGAAAATCAATGCAACTACCCAAAGAGAGAGAAGAATGACCGCGTAAATAATCAAAATCAAATTTTTCTTTTTAATTATTTTGTTTAGCATAAGTTCTACCGCTCCTTTCATTTGTTGTATTTATTATAGCAGATTTTTGTGGGAAAGTCAAGAATGTTTGACGTTAGATACACTAAATCACGCCGCAGGCGTGGATGTAATCCGCAACTTCGAACGGATTCGAACCTTAAGCGGCGCGATAGATAGATATAGCCGAAAGTGCAGCGACGGCGCCGCTCTCGCATCCGTTGGATGCACGGTTCTCAGTTTAATGTAGACGAAGAACAAAGAGGAAGTGGCAAGCCACTTCCTCTTTGTTCTTGGCCTGCCCGAACGGATTCGAACCGTTGGCCTTCAGAGTCGGAGTCTGACGCGCTATCCAGCTGTGCCACGGGCAGATACGTATGTATTATACCACACTTTCGTCGCATTTTCAATCGTATTTTGACGCAAAATTAAAAATATGGATAAAAAGATTGCGCGCGGGCATAATAACATAGAAAGAAAGAAGAAAATATGTGAAAAATTTTTCAAAAAGCTCTTGACAAAAGCTTTTGATTGTGGTATAATAGCCGATGTCAATGGGGCATCGCCAAGCGGTAAGGCAACGGACTCTGACTCCGTCATTACCTAGGTTCGAATCCTAGTGCCCCAGCCAAAAAGAAACACCACCCAACAGGGTGGTGTTTCTTTTTGGTTGCGACGCTATCGCGTCGAATCGAGCCCCGTAACGCTTGCGTTACGGGATTAGGTTCGCATTTTGCGAGCAAGGCGATGGGAGATCGCTCACGAGAGCCGCGAGCAAAAATCTTCGCGCAACGCGCGAATACCCTAGTGCCCGCGAAGCGACGCAGAATTAGGTTCG
>JAGBIA010000133.1 GCA_017935225.1 Clostridia bacterium
GAATAACTCAAGTTATGTTCTCGCATATCCATTATAACACACAATTTGAATTCCGAACTATAGCTTTTGAATTTTTGTCCCTTTTTTGCCATAAAAATATGCACCTCCAAAAGTGTCTAACTTTTGGGGTGCATATCAGCTTTGCACATCCGTATTTTTTAATTGAAAACGTATTTATCCATTCTGTCGAAGGCTTCTTTAACTCTTGAGAGCGGAAGTGCGACGTTGAGTCTTATGTGCTCGGTACCGCCGTGCTGTCTGCCGTCCTGCCAAGCCACGCCGACGTCCCAGCCCATCTGCAAAAGCTCGTCAAGCGTTTTATCGTGCGCTCTGAGCCACTCGGAGCAATCCATAAAGAGCATATAAGTTCCCTGCGGTCTCGCCGCGAAAACTCCGTCGAAATGCTTCTCGATATAGTCGCAAGCGTATGCGACGTTGCCGCTCAGCACCTCGCAAAGCTCGTCTACCCACTGATAGCCCTCTTCCTTATACGCGCCGATAAGTGCGTACATCGAGAGCATATTCATCGAGTTGTAGTGCGAGAGAGAGGACTCCTTATTTACTCTGTCGCGCAGACGTTTGTTGTAGATTATGTGGTAAGAGCCGATAAGTCCCGCGAGGTTAAAGGTCTTTGAGGGTGCGTAGAGCGCGACCGTGCGCTCTCTTGCGTCCTCGCTTACCGACTGCGTGGGAATGTGCTTTGCTCCGTCAAGTATGATATCCGACCAGATCTCGTCCGACACAACGTAAACGTCGTGCTTGCGGTAGAGCTCCATAACGCTCTCGATCTCCCATCTCTCCCACACGCGTCCTGCGGGGTTGTGGGGCGAACAGAAGAGAGCGGCGTGGATGTTGTTCTCGACTATCTTGCGCTCCATATCCTCAAGATCGAGTCGCCATACACCGCACTCGTCAAGAACGAGCGGACTTGTGACTATCTTATATCCCGCGTTCGTGATCGAGCCCATAAATCCCATATAAACGGGAGAGTTGAGCAGGATAGCGTCGCCGCGCGAGCAGAACGTACCCATAGCCGAGAGCATTCCGCCAAGCACGCCGTTCTCGTAGCCGATGTGTTCGCGTCGAAGTCCCTCGACTCCGTTGCGAGTGGTCTGCCACTTGATGATCGACTCAAAATACTCGTCACGAGGATCAAAATATCCAAATGCCGCGTGCTCGATCCTCTCGCGGATAGCATCGCAGACCGTAGGAACGGTCGGAAAATTCATATCCGCCACCCACATCGGAATTGCATCGGAATCCCCCTTAGGCGCGCCGGGTGCCCAGCCGTTTCCGAGCGCGTCGATCGCAAGCGCGTCCTTGCCGCGTCTGTCCATTATAGAAACGAAATCGTACTTCATTTTTTACCTCAATACTTAAAATTCAACATTATGCCCGTGCGCCATAGGTGCACGGGCATAAATATCTGATCATTTTTAATTATTTATTTTCGGAATTATTCTTGCTTTCTTTTGCTTGTGCAGGGGCTTCTTTATTGAGCTTGCTCTTTTCGACCTTAGTAAGAATCGCGTTAGAAACGATACCGAGAATAAGAGCGGTAGCGATAGAAGTAACCTGAATGGTCTTTGCAACTGCGCCGTTTCCTGCGAATGCGTAGGGGATCTGGATGGTAAGTCCGCCGATACCTGCGATGAGGATAGCCGCAACTACGAATAGGTTCTTGTTCTCGTTAAGGTCGATGTCCTTGAACATCTTAAGACCGGATACTGCGATAAATCCGTAGAGGGTAAGGCAAACACCGCCCATTACGCAGGAAGGAATGGTCTGAAGAAGTGCCATTACGGGACTGATAAACGAAAGAACGATGCACATGATAGCGGTGGTGGTGATGGTAGCCACAGACGCGTTACGGGTAATAGCAACGCAGCCTACCGACTCGCCGTATGTGGTATTGGGGCAGATACCGAAGAGAGTACCCGCGATAGAGCCAACGCCGTCACCGAGAAGTGTGTTGTCAAGACCGGGATCTTCGATAAGATCCTTGTCGATGATGTAAGAAAGGTTCTTATGGTCAGCGATGTGCTCAGCGAAAACAACGAGAGCAACGGGAAGGAACGCGATAATTACCTCAACGATACCGCCAAGGTCGATCTTGGTTGCAGCACCACCGGTAGCAGCCATTACCTCAGCGGACATACCGTCGCCGAAGAGCTCACCGAAAGCACCGACGATAGCAAACTTCGGGAAGCTGAAGATAGCCTCAATGCCCTTGAAGTTGCCTGCCGCGTCAACGAAATTGTTAACGATCGGATCCCAATTGATTATCTTGAGGTAATCAATATCTGCCGCAAGACCGACAAGAGTAAAGATCGAAGCAGCCGCGTAGCCCACGAGGATACCGAGTATGAACGGAATGAGTCTGGGCATCTGATAACGCTTCTGCGAGGAGAGAATTATGATAGTAACGAAGGTGAGAAGTCCGCAAAGGAGCGATACGAGGTTGTATCCGCCGAAGAGTGCGGAGCTGTTAGCCTTAACTATGTCACCCATAGCCGAGCCTGCAAGCGAGAGACCGATGAGAGCAACGGTCGGGCCGATGATTACGGGAGGAAGAAGCTTTCCAACCCAAGCAGTGCCGACGATCTTGATGATTATTGCGATAACGACGTAAACGAGACCGGCAACGATCGAGCCGATAACGATACCGCAATAGCCGTATGCGAGAGCAACGCCGAGAGAATTCAGGAATGCGAACGAGCTTCCGAGGAATACGGGGCTCTTGAAGCGAGTGAAGAGCTGATAAACGAGAGTACCTACGCCTGCGCCGAAGATAGCCGCGGGGATCTGGGTAGGCAGTCCGATTATCGTAGGAACTGCGATGGTTGCCGCAAGTATTGCGAGCACCTGCTGGAGAGCGAAGATCAGCATCTTGCTGAACTTGGGTTTGTCGTGGATGTCATAGATCAAATTCTTGGCCATTTGAACTCCCTCCGTAAAATTAAATTATTTATATGGGTCAATCTACGATCCCATACAAATAATATTGTAACACAACATAGTGTTTCTGTCAACAATAAATTCACATTTTCGACAATATATATTGAAAATTTAAAGGGAGCGACCTTGTCGCTCCCTCTGTTATTTACTGTTGACTTTTTTGAGACAAAGTGCGGTGCGTGCAGGCAGATATATCTGCAGCTTGGGCGTGCCGTTGATGTCGGGGTTAGCAGTATAGATGTAGGTCTTGGATATTCTGTCCTTACCGCCAAATCTATGCTCGTCGCTCGAGAGCAACACCTTGTATCTTCCCTTCTCCGCCATCGTCAGCCAATAGCTCTCGTAGCTCTTATCGGGGCTGAAGTTGAACGCGAACACGTAGCCCGCGCGCTCATAGATCAGCACCTGACATCCTTGGTCGATAAACAGGCTTTCAGGCTTTGCAGAAAAGAATTTTTTCGTGCCGAAATGCTTTATCATCGCACGGTCGAACTCCTCAAGCTCGCCGTATCTGAGCGCATCATCGTCCGCGAGGTGCCACTGTCTGCGACAGTAGAAATAACTCCACCCATTCCCCTCGCGCGGAAAATCTATCCACTCGGGGTGACCGAACTCGTTGCCCATAAAGTTGAGATATCCCTCGCCGCCTGCCGTCATAGTGACGAGCCTCATCATCTTGTGAAGCGCGATCCCCCTATCGACCGTCGCATCGTTGCTCTGCTTTGACATATCGGTGTACATCTTGCTGTCGCAAAGGCGGAAGATCATAGTCTTGTCGCCGACGAGCGCCTGATCGTGCGACTCGACGTAGCCTATATACTTCTCACCCGGTCGTCTCGAGGTAAGCTCGCCCCAGATGCGCCACATATCCCACTTCTCGTCGGGATATTCCTTGACCGTCTTAATCCACATATCAGGCTCGCCCATCGCAAGTCTGTAGTCAAATCCGATGCCGCCCTCACTGATCGGCAGGCACATTCCGGGCATTCCCGACATATCCTCTGCGACCGTCACGGCGCGGGGATTGACCTCTCGTATCAGCTCGTTTGCAAGCTGAAGATAGGTTATCGCCTCGGTATCGGTGTTGAGCGAGAAATACTTGGAGTAATCGGTAAAGCTGACTCCGAGACCGTGGTTGTGGTATATCATCGAGGTCACTCCGTCAAAGCGGAAACCGTCGAAATGGTACTCGGTCATCCAAAACTTGAGATTTGAGAGCAAGAAGTGGATGACTTCGTTCTTTTCATAGTTAAAGAGCTTTGTTCCCCACGCAGAATGCTCGCCTCGCGCGCCCTCGTGGAAGAACTGATAGGTCGTTCCGTCGAACTCGTTTATTCCGTCGGTCGTGTTCTTGACCGCGTGCGAGTGAACAAGATCGAGCAGTACGGTCAGTCCCATTGAATGCGCCGCGTCGATGAGCTCCTTGAGCTCTCTCGGTGTTCCGTAGCGCGAGGATGCGGCAAAGAATGAGGATACCTGATAGCCAAACGAGCCGTAATATGGGTGTTCCATTATCGCCATTATCTGCAAAGTATTGTAGCCGAGCGACTTTATACGCGGAAGGATGTTCTCGCGAAATTCGCGGTAGGTTCCTATTCCCTCCTTGTCCTGCGCCATACCGATGTGACATTCGTAGATACAGAGTCCGCTTCTCGTCGGAACGAAGCCGCCGTCCTGCCACTCGTATTCGGGCTCGTCCACGATGACCGCAGACCAAAGAGCCGTGTCTCTGTCCTGAACTACGCGCTTGGCATAAAGCGGAATTCTCTCGAGAAGCTTACCACCGTGCTTGACGATGGTCTTTACGAGACAGCCGTCCCAGAGCGCGTCCTTGCCCTCGAGGAAGATCTCAAAAACGCCGTTGCCGATAGGCGTGAGGCGCAGATCGAGCCATCTCCAATCCACCATATCGCCCGTGAGGTAGACCTCTTCTGCGGCAGGTGCCCATTCGCGATAGAACCATCCGTTATCGGTCTTGTGAAAGCCGAAATATTCGTGACCGTTTGCAAAATCACAAAGACTGCCGTCATCGCCGACAAGCTCGGTCTTTTTGCGATGATAGTTCTTCATTCGCTGGATTATATCGTTTTCATAAGGCAGGAGCGCGGGATCGCGCTTAAATATCTTATACTTCATAATCCCTCCGCGGCATTCTTGGCAAAAGCCATTCGTTACAGCCGAAGAGAGCCGAGCTCATACGACTCTCTTCGGCTATACCATTATTATACCCTCTTTTGAGCAAAATGTCAATATTACATATAAAAATCGCATTTGCTCTTTTTAGTGTTGAAAAAAGCGGCGAGCTATGGTATAATATTGATATCAAGTACACGAAAGGAGAGCGTATGAAAAAGAAGCTGACGATAGGAATACTTGCGCACGTTGACGCGGGAAAGACCACGCTCTCCGAGGCACTTCTATATCTTTCGGGCAAGATCCGCACGCTTGGTCGCGTAGACCACAAGAACACCTATCTTGACACCAACGCCATCGAGCGCGAGCGCGGAATAACCATTTTTTCAAAGCAGGCACACTTCTCTACCGACGCGGCGGATTTCATTCTGCTCGACACCCCGGGACATATGGATTTTTCAGCCGAGACCGAGCGCACTCTCGCGCTTCTCGACTACGCGATACTCGTCATCAGCGCACCCGACGGTGTGCAGAATCACACGCGCACTCTCTGGCAGTTGCTTGAATATTACTCTGTTCCCACCTTTATTTTCGTCAATAAGACGGATATCTGCATCAAATTCGTCGAGGAGCTTGAGGCAGAGATCGCAGATACGCTCTCGAAAAACTGCGTTGCGTTCCACGAAAAATACTCAAAAAGCGAGCTTGACGAGCACTTGGCTCTCGTCCACGAAGAGTTTCTCGACTCCTTCCTCGGTGGCGAGCCTATCGACGAGTACGACATCGCCACGCTTGTGGGCGAGCGCCGCCTCTTCCCCTGCCTTTTCGGCTCGGCACTAAAGACCTCGGGGGTGGAATTTCTGCTTGACGCGCTCGATCGCTACACGCTCTCGCCGATCTACGAGCAAAAGAGCTTCGGCGCGAGAGTTTATAAAATACTCCACCACGGCGGCACGCGGCTGACCTATATGAAGATAACGGGCGGCTCTCTGCGCGCACGCGACGAGATTGTCTATCTCTCGTCTGACGGCAGACGGATATGCGAGAAGATAAGCCAGATACGCCTGTACTCCTCGGACAAATACGAACAGGTAGAGAGCGTCGGCGCGGGCGAGATATGCGCCGTCATCGGTCTTAGCGAGACCTACGTTGGCGAAGGACTCGGAGTTGAAGCCGACACGCAAAAGCCGATACTCGAGCCCGTGCTCTCCTACCGCATCGAGCTCCCCGAGGGCTGTGACACGCGTGTTTACTTCCCCAAGCTCAAGCAGCTCGAAGAGGAAGAGCCCTCGCTCCATCTCTGGTGGAACGACGAGCTCTCACAGATCGAGGCAAGGCTGATGGGAGAGATACAGATAGATCTGCTCAAGCGGATGATCGACGAGCGATTCGGCATCAAGGTCGAGCTTGGTGCTGGGCGGATACTCTACAAGGAGAAGATCGCCTCAAAGGCTATCGGAGTCGGACATTTCGAGCCGCTCCGCCACTATGCCGAGGTACAGCTCCTGCTTGAGCCCGAGCCTAAAGGCACGGGGCTGATATTTGACACTCGACTGCCCGAGAACTCGCTTGACGTCAATTGGCATAGGCTGATACTATCCCACCTTTACGAAAAGGATCACCGCGGAGTACTCATCGGCGCATCGCTGACCGACACCAAGATCACGCTCGTTGCAGGAAGAGCGCATCTGAAGCACACCGAGGGCGGAGACTTTCGCGAGGCTACGCTCCGCGCAGTGCGACACGGACTTATGAAGGGCGGCTGTGTTCTGCTTGAGCCCTACTATAAATTCAGAATTGAAATACCGAGCGAGTACGTCGGCAGAGCTATGACCGATCTGCAAAACCGCTCGGCGAGCTTCGAGATAGAGTCGGCGGGTGAGAAATACACCACGCTGTCGGGCCGCGCGCCCGTCGCGACTATCGGGGATTACACGCGCGAGCTTATATCCTACACGCGCGGCGAGGGCAGAATGTTCTGCACCTCGGACGGTTATGAGCCCTGTCACGATCAGGACGAGATCGTCGCGGAGCGCGGATACGACCCCGAAGCTGACCTTGAGAACACGCCGCACTCGGTCTTCTGCGCGCACGGTGCGGGATTTGTGGTAAGATGGGATGAGGTCGACTCTTACAAACACCTTGACGCCCAGATTGAGCAGGATGCGAGCGAGAGCATCATTCCGAAGGCGCGCCGCATAGCGAAGCAGTATTCGCTCAACAACGACGAGCTTGAGGCTATAATGCTGCGCGAGTTCGGACCTATCAAGCGCAAAAAATACAGCGAGCCGAAGGTGTTCTCTGCCGACAAAAAGGAGCACAGACCGAAAAAGAAGCTTGTGTCGGCGCACAAGAATATTATCATCATCGACGGATACAACGTGATATACTCTTGGGAGAGCCTCAAGGAGCTTGCCGATTTCAGTCTTGAGAAGGCGCGCGAGACGCTGATGGATATACTGTCGGATTACGTTGCGTTTACAAAAGTCGAGATAATTCTCGTCTTTGACGCGTATCTCGTCAAGGACGGTGTCGGCTCGGACTTTACGCACGACGGCTATCGCGTGGTCTACACCAAACAGGACGAGACGGCTGACGCGTTTATCGAGCGGATGATGTTCGAGCTGGGGTCCGATTACTCGATCAAGGTGGTCACGGGCGACAAGCTCGTGCAGTTCTCTGCCGTAAGCTCGGGAATTCTGCGGATGACCGCAAAGGAATTTGAGGACGACGTGCGCCGCGTGGGCAATGAGATCACGGCGTTTGTCCAAAAGCTTGCGGAAAGCTCGAAGAAATGATAAAACCCGACAGACTTTAAAATCTGTCGGGTTGTTGTTTTAATATTCAAATCCTGCGTCCTTGACTGCCTTGATGATCTGTGCCGCTTCTGCGTCGGTGTAACGCTTCATCGGGAAGGTAGCCTTTCCGACCTCAAAACCCATATCCTCAAGAACTACCTTGACCGCGGGGATGATCTTGGTGCCCATCATAACCGTAATGATGCGGTTTGCCTTGTACTGCGCCTCGCGTGCCGCCTCCAAGTCACCTGCTACGAAATGATCGTAGATAGGTCTGATGTAATCCATAAGAATATTATAATTCGTGCCGATGCCGCCGTCAGCACCTGCTGCAAGTCCCATAAGGAGCATCTCGTCGGGTCCGTTGATGATATTCATCTCGCCGTGTGTGAGATCCTTGAGGCGCATCATCTCGTAGTAGTTCGAGCTGGTCCACTTGATAGCCGTCACGTTGTCGATCTCGAACGCTCTTGCCGCAAAGGTCGCGTTCATATTAAATCCCGCCGCGGGATTGTAGTAGATCATAAGCGGAATATGTACTGCGTTCGCGAGCGCCTTGTAGTAGTTGTAGATATCGTCCGCGTCGTAGGAGAAGAAGAGGGGCGCAGTCGCCGAAATTGCCGCCGCACCGACGCTTTCAGCCTGCTTTGCAAGCCAGATAGCATCAGAGAAGTCGGATGCCGCGACCTGAATGATACAAGGCTTTCCGCCCGAGGACTTTACAGCCGCCTCGGCGAGCACCGCTCTGTTCTCGGTCTTGAGCGCAATTCCCTCGCCCGTCGCACCACCAACGTAAAATCCGTCGGAATTCTTCTCAAGAAGATAGCGCATAAGCTTATCAAGCGCTTGTGTGTTTATTGTTTCATCTGCATTAAGCGGCGTTACGAGCGCCGGCATTATACCCGTAAATTTCATAATAAAAAGCTCCTTTTAGTTTGTGATACCATTATATCACCTATTTTTACTTTTTTCAAGTGTTCTAATACTTTTTAACAACTAAAATTTGACTTTGTTTCCCCGTCCGTGTCATCCTCGAGCAAGCCTCGACCTTCGAGATTCTTCGCTTCGCTCGAGAATGACACCGAAGGTCGAGGCGTAGCGAAGGATCTCGGGCGGAATGTTAAATATATACTTTTAGTTGTTACAAATTACTACAAAAATTAAAGCAATTTAAATCTGTTCTTCTCGCTCTCAAGCACGCCCTCGGCTCTCAGCTTGCTGATCTCAGCCGACAGACCGCTGCGCTCGACCTCAAGATAATCGGCAAGCTCCTGACGGTCGAACGGGATCTCAAAGCTGTCGCTGCCGATCTCCTTTGCACGCATCGCAAGATATGTCATCAGCTTCTCACGCGTCGTGCGGCGCGAGGTGATCTCGATCTTCTGGTGGAAAACTATCGTCTTTTTCGCAAGATCCTTCATAAGATTGAAGATAAGCTGCTGATGAAAGCCGCAGTTGTTGTGGCAGGTGTGGAGTATGTGCGAGCAATCTATCAACATTATCTCGCTCGGCTCACTCGCGCTGACCGTGACGGGAATAGAGCTTACTTCCGCGCAGGCAAACGCCTCGGCAAATACCTCGCCCTCGCCCATAGTTCCGAGCAGACTGCGGTTGCCGTAGTAATCTGTCTGGCTTACCTGCACCTCGCCCGAAAGCACAATTCCGACGTAGCGAGCAGGAGAACCCTCTGCCATGACCGTGTACTTTTTATCAAAAAATTCGACACGCGCGCCAAGGCAATTGAGCATTACGGGGATATTTTCATCTCCGATCCCCCAAAAAAGAGGGCATTTTTTTAAAATTTCTAAATATTTTTTCAAAATTTCTCCTTTTTGTTGAATTTTCAACATACTTTCTGTTTAGATTATACTATAATAATGCCAGAAAGTCAAGGAGGTATATTATGAAAATCGCATTTTTTGACACGAAACCCTACGACAAGCCGTCGTTCGACAAATACGGAGAGCAGCACGGCGTCGAGTTTAAATATTTTGAGACAAAGCTCAACGAGGACACCGCTGAGCTCGCGCATGGCTTTGACGGCGTCTGCGCATTCGTAAACGACACCGTGAACGCAGAGGTCATCGACAAGCTACACGAGCTTGGAGTCAAGGTCCTCGCGCTCAGATGCGCGGGATTTAACAACGTGGATATGAAGCACGCATACGGAAAGCTCCACGTTCTGCGCGTTCCCGCCTACTCGCCCTACGCGGTAGCCGAGCACACCATCGCGCTCCTTCTCACCTCGATACGTAGAATTCACAAGGCATATATCAGATCCAAGGATTTCAACTTCAGTCTCTCGGGGCTGACAGGCTTTGATCTTCACGGCAAGACTGTCGGAGTCATCGGCACGGGACGCATCGGTCGGGTATTTATCGACATCTGCAAGGGATTTGGGATGAAGGTGCTCGCATACGACAAGTTCCCTGCAAAAGAGATAGAGGACGGCGATCGCGTCCGCTACGTCGAGCTTGATGAAATATTTGAGAAGAGCGACGTGATCTCGCTCCACTGCCCTCTCACAGACGAGACGCACCATCTTATCGACGCAAATGCGCTCGAGAGATGTAAGAAGGGCGTTATCATTCTCAACACCTCGCGCGGCGCTTTAGTCGATGCCGAGGCTCTGCTCGCAGCGATCAAATCCCGCAAGGTCGGAGCGGCTTGCCTCGACGTTTACGAGGAGGAGTCGGATCTCTTCTTTGAGGACAACTCGGGACACATTATGGAGGACGACACGCTCGCAAGACTTATCTCGATGCCGAACGTCATCGTGACCTCGCACCAAGCATTCCTGACCGAAGAGGCTCTCTCGAATATCGCAGAGACTACGGTACAAAATATAGTTGATATCTTCGAGCGCGGTCAGTGCCCTAACGAGCTCTGCTACCGCGCTGGCAACACCGAGGATTGCAAGAGCGGCAAATGCTTTGGCTAAAAGGAGAAAGGAATGAAAAGAAGAATAATAAAGATAGATCAGGAAAAATGTAACGGATGCTCGGCTTGCGCGGCGGCGTGCCACGAGGGCGCGATCGAGATGATAGGCGGCAAGGCGACGCTCACTCGCGAGGATTACTGTGATGGGCTGGGAGATTGTCTCCCCGCCTGCCCCACGGGTGCGATAAGCTTTGAGGAGCGCGAGGCTCCCGCTTACGACGAGTCTGCGGTTCTTGCGGCGAAAGCCAAAAAGGCGGCGCGCGCCTGCCCAGGATCTCACTGCCCCGGAACGCAGAGCAGAGCGATCAAGCGCGAGAATACAAGCTCGCCCTTCGCAAAGCCTACAGCGATCGGCAGTCAGCTTGCTCAGTGGCCCTGCCAGATCAAGCTCGTGCCCACAAACGCCCCCTACTTCGACGGCGCAAATCTGCTGATCGCGGCAGATTGCACGGCATATGCGTACGGAAGCTTCCATAGCGACTTTATGCGCAACCACATAACACTCATCGGTTGCCCCAAGCTCGACGCTACAGATTACGCTGACAAACTGACCGAGATCATTCGAAATAACGACATCAAGAGTGTCAAGATCGTGCGAATGGAAGTTCCCTGTTGCGCAGGTATCGAGAACGCGGCAAAGCGCGCAATAATGGCGAGCGGCAAATTTATTCCGTGGCAGGTGGTTACTGTCACGACTGACGGAAAAATTCTTGAATAAAATACATAAAACATTTGAAACTTTCACAAAAGTGTGATATAATATTATCATCTAAAAGAAAAGAGGTACGCAAAATGTTTATAACTGACGATATCAAATACATCGGAGTCAACGACCATAAGGTAGATCTCTTTGAAGGACAGTACCGCGTCCCCTCGGGAATGGCTTACAACTCCTACGCGATCATCGACGAGAAGATCGCAATTATGGATACGGTAGACCAGAACTTCACTCACGAATGGCTCGACAACATTCAGAATACTCTCGGCGCACGCAAGCCCGACTATCTCGTGGTTCAGCATATGGAGCCCGACCACTCGGCTAACATCGTGAACTTCATAAAGACCTACCCCGAGGCGAAGATCGTAGCTTCCGCAAAGGCTTTTGTTATGATGAAGAACTTCTTCGGCACGGATTTTGAGGACAAGCAGATAGTTGTGGGCGAAGGCAGCACGCTCGAGCTCGGTCGCCACACTCTCAACTTCGTCACAGCGCCCATGGTCCACTGGCCCGAGGTCATCGTTACCTATGACAGCGCAGACAAGGTGCTCTTCTCTGCCGACGGCTTTGGAAAGTTCGGTGCTCTTGACGTCGAAGAGCCCTGGGCAGACGAGGCTCGCCGCTACTACCTCGGCATCGTAGGCAAGTACGGCGCGCAGGTCCAAGCGCTTCTCAAGAAGGCGGCAGGACTTGACATCGCGACCATCTGCCCTCTCCACGGCCCCGTGCTCAAGGAAAACCTCGGATACTATCTCGATCTCTACAACACCTGGTCGAGCTATCAGCCCGAAGCGGACGGAATCGTAGTGGCTTACACATCGGTCTACGGCAACACAAAGAAGGCAGTCCTCGCGCTTGCTGAAAAGCTCAAGGCAAACGGATGCCCGAAGGTAGTCGTTCACGATCTCGCGAGATGCGATATGGCAGAAGCGGTTGCGGACGCCTTCCGCTACAGCAAGCTCGTGCTCGCAACCACTACCTACAACGCTGACATCTTCCCCTTTATGCGTGAGTTCATCGATCACCTCACCGAGCGCAACTTCCAGAACCGTACTGTCGCTCTCATCGAGAACGGAAGCTGGGCACCTCTTGCAGCAAAAGTAATGCGCGAAATGTTCGGTGCAAGCAAGAACATTACCTTTACCGACACCACCGTCAAGATCCTCTCGGCGCTGAATGACGAAAGCTCTGCTCAGCTCACTTCTATGGTAGACGAGCTCTGCCGCGAGTACCTTGCGCGTCAGGACGAGACTGCGAATAAGAACGATCTCACCGCACTCTTCAACATCGGCTACGGTCTGTACGTCATCACCTCCAACGACGGCAAGAAGGACAACGGTCTTATCGTCAATACCGTAACGCAGGTGACCAACACCCCCAACAGAATTGCGGTAACCATCAATAAGCAGAATTACTCACACCATATCATAAAGCAGACAGGAATTATGAACATCAACTGTTTGTCGGTAGATGCGCCCTTCAAGGTATTTGAGGTGTTCGGCTTCCAGAGCGGAAGAAACGTAGACAAGTTTGCAGACTGCACGCCTTTGCGCTCGGATAACGGTCTTGTTTTCCTTCCCCGCTATATCAACTCCTTTATGTCGCTCAAGGTAGAGCAGTATATCGATCTCGATACGCACGGAATGTTCATCTGCTCGGTCACCGAGGCAAGAGTGCTCAACGACCGCGAGACTATGACCTACACCTACTACCAGAACAACGTAAAGCCCAAGCCCGAGACTGAAGGCAAGAAGGGCTATGTCTGCAAGATCTGCGGATACGTTTACGAGGGCGAGGAGCTTCCCGAGGATTATATCTGCCCGCTCTGCAAGCACGGTGCGGCTGATTTTGAAGAAATAAAATAAAATAAATAAAAAAGGAGATAATACTATGAACGAAAAGGTACACGAGCTTTTAAACCAGCAGATCAACAAGGAATTCTACTCCGCTTATCTCTACCTCGATTTTTCAAACTACTTCAAGGCGCGCGGACTTGACGGATTTGCAAATTGGTATATGGTTCAGGCACAGGAGGAGCGCGATCACGCAATGCTCTTCTATACATATCTGCAAAACGAGGATCAGGTCGTAACGCTTGAGGCTATCGACAAGCCCGACAAGGTCTTCCATAGCGATATGGACGTGCTTCTGGCAGGTCTTGAGCACGAAAAGTACGTAACCTCGCTTATCAACGATATCTACGGCGCGGCTTACGACGTAAGAGACTTCCGCACAATGCAGTTCCTTGACTGGTTCGTCAAGGAGCAGGGTGAGGAGGAGACCAATGCAAAGGATATGATCACCAAGATGGAGCTCTTCGGCTCCGACCCCAAGAGCCTTTATATGCTTAATCAGGAGCTTGCGGCAAGAGTTTACACCGCTCCCTCCTTGGTACTTTAATTTTAAAACACGAAAGGAAATAATTGATATGAAAAAATACGTATGCGACGTTTGCGGATGGGAATAC
>JAGBIA010000134.1 GCA_017935225.1 Clostridia bacterium
GATTCGAACCCTCGTGAGATTGCTCTCAAACGCATTTCGAGTGCGCCCCGTTATGACCACTTCGATATCTCTCCGTGTTTATTTTAGCTCTCTACTGTTCTTGTTCAACCTCAGAAATTGGAGAGAACAGTAGGAGAGAACTAACGTATTTAGTTTTATTTGAACTGCGGAAAACCCTTATAAATCAAGGGATTTAAGGTGGGAGGTTCCAAAGTGACTACAAAATTTCGAGTCAGCCCCGTTATGACCACTTCGATATCTCTCCATAAATTATGATGCAACAGAGTGCATCATAATTTATGGAGCTGATGCAAACTGTACACTTTTACCGTTGCGGACCGCAACATTGGTATTATAACACATTACTACAAAAAAAGCAAGACTTTTTTGAAAAATTTTTATATTATCTTCAGAGATTTTAAACCAAAAGGCGTTTGTTTCGAACTAATTAGTGACATTCTTCGACAAAAAGTAATATATATTTGCATTTGTACAAAGTATATGCTATAATAAGTCTGACCTTGTTTTAGGGACAATATATTAAAAAAGGAGCTTTTTATGAAGAGCAAAGTGAAGGTTTTTGCAAAAAGAAGAGGGTTTACGATAGTTGAGCTTGTTATCGTGATAGTGGTGGTCGCTGTACTTGCCGCGGTCGCTATTCCGACTCTCTCAGGAGTTGTGAAGGAAGCGAAAATATCTGTTGTAAGTCAGCTTGCTGCGAACTTCAACAAAGCAGTTGTTGGAAATGAAGCTACAGGGGATTCCATCGTAACTATGCACGACGCAGTATGTGCAATTGAAGATTACGGATTTGAGGAGAGTGACGCTATTGACGAGGATGGAGATTACTGCGTGGTATGGGATAGCGAGAAAAATAGATTTGTAGTTTTCGACAGAGAGACAAAGACGGTTTGCGATGAAGAGAACTCAACACCTATCACAAAGCTTTGGCAGGTTGTAGATGATATGCCTGATGAGCAGGATACAAGTCTTTATCTTTCGAATAATTTTACGGAAACTGTGGTTAATGCCGAGGTTGGAATTGACGTTGGAGATAACAAACATATAGAGAAGATCATATATACTGATATCGACGATATAGTTAAGGATATCATTATCCGTATAAATGATCCCAAAACCTTGGTGGATGATACGAACAAAGGTAATGACAACGTAACGATAATCTATGCATATGATACGGAAAACCCCGGCACTTCAGAGGATAGCGATACACCTGATGTACCGGATAGCACAGATACACCCGAAAGTAGCGATAAAACCGAAGATAGTGATAAGAGGGACGAGCCTGAGGTATTTGATCCAGATAAGATAGTTGCAGAAGAAGGCAAGGTAGTTTATTGTGTTTCGGATGGGAAGCAATACGACTCTTTGGCAAATGCTATGACAATCGGTGGAGAGATGATATTACTTGCCGATATCAATGAATGCGATATACAGGTTACTTTGGATACTATACTTGACTTGAGAGGATTTACTGTCGGATATAAAAATGAGCAGTCTGATGATACTATCGTTATTAACGGTGGAAGCTTGATAGTTAAAGACAGTAGTGAGAATAAGGGAGGAAAGATACAAAATAACTGTAACCCGCGCAATAATTGCGCCGCCATACGTCTAAAAGTAGGAACTTTGATTGTTGAAGCAGGAACAATTCAAGGAAGTAAAATTGCTATATATGCAGAAGTAAAAACATCAGTAACGATAAATGAAGGAACTATTATTGGTAAAGGTAACGTCGGAATGGGCATATATTTGTTATCGGATGTTATACTGGAAATTAACGGAGGGTATATTACGACAGAGACGACAACGAGATATGCAATAGCTGTGAACGAGGGAATGATTGGCTATTCAATAATAATAAATGGCGGCAAAATCGATAGGAATGTAGCCAACTTTGGTGCTGGTGAGGTGATAAGGAATGGAGGAGAACTAAGCGGAGAAATTAAAACATAATATATTACAGAAATTAAAACATAATGTATTAAAAATATTGACATACAAGCCAAATCGTGGTACAATAAAAGAATAGAAAAAATCTGTTTTTTAGTGGATTTGAGAGGAGGTGCGGATATATGAGCGACGAGAAAAAGAGCAGAATGGACGAGCTTGATGACTTTTGGGATCTGTCGTCTCTTGTTCCGAAAAAATCTCTGATTCGCACGCCGTCTGCGAGAGTTGATTCGGTTGAGCTTAGATCCGATGCGCCTGCTAAAAGAGAGGGAGCTCCAACTGAGGACAGCACTGTGATCAAACGCTATATCAATCCTCTTCACAATGAAAACAAGAAGATCCGCAGAGAATCCTACGTGAGCAGCGAGACCTACTATCCCGAGAATTCCTTGCTTCACGAGGTCACTATTCGCAAAAAAAAGAGCGAGTATGACCTCTATACCGAGTTCTACGAAGATGCTCTTCGATATAAGGATGTCGTCGGCTCGCCTTGTGACGCTGTACCATATTATTCATACGTTCCGCAGTATAATCAGCTTAGCGCTGAGCAGCTTTCCTACTATTTATGGTGGCGCACCTGCTTCAGAGAGGGAAAGGATATTGAGGCGGACTATTCCTACGTTCTGCTCTTCGTTTTCGAGCTTCTCAATCTCGGCGCGGCGCAGGATGTTCGCGTGGCGCAGAGAGAACTTTCTGAGGTATGGAACAGATACCACAAAAAGTTCGCGGCTCTTGCAGCGAAGCTTGCACTCTGGATATGCGATTTCAGCCTTTTGCACAGACTTCCCGCACCCGAGAACATTCAGCATTCCGCAGGCAAATACGCGCCCTCGCTCAAGGAGTTTTATCTTCATATGCCGCGCGGCGATTACGAGGCTTGCGCTCGCTCGCTGATAAAATACGGCACTGAATATGACTACAGACAAAGCAAGTTCGCAAGCGGCGACAATCTGCCGATATTTGATAAGCATATATTTGGCGCGATACTTGTCGCGGTCAAATTCTTTTCGGAGGGTGGAGTGATGCTCTCAAAGCTCTCATCTGAGGACAGCAAGCTTGTGCGTAACACCTACGACGGCGCGCTCTGCGTTACTAAAGAGAGATATGAGCTTGAGGTGAAATATTGCTCCTTCTCACGCTCAAACGAGCTGAGATATCTAATGGCTGATATCGTCAAATACGCAGAAAATAAGATACGAACATACATCGGAGTCAAGTCGAAGCTTACGGTCTACTCGGTTAGCACTGAGTTGCAGAGAGCAATTGATGCATACTTCGAACAGACTCTTTTCTCAAAACCAAAGTCGAGCACGAAAAAAGAAGAACGGCACGATTACGACGTGCTTTACGATCTGCCAAAGACCACTCTTTCACTTGATAAGGCAAAGCAAATTGAGAACGACTCCTGGGGTGTGACAAAGGATCTGATATCCGCGTTTGAAGCAGAGGAGCTTGCACCCGATGAGCCTGCCGTGATGGTTGAGGAGATAGCGTTTGAGGCTAATGAAATCGACGATGCAAGTGACGGAGAGAAGCTCTTGCGAGTACAGCTTGGAGAGTATCTACCATTCGTTGAGGCTTTGCTTTGCGGCAATCTGACTGAGTGTGAAAAGATCGCGTCGCAGATGGGAAAGCTCATAGATTCGGTCGCTGATGCCATCAACGAGATCGCCGTAGAAGTTATCGGAGATATGTTGATCGAAGAGGGCGATGACGGCTTTACGGTTATTGAGGATTACAGAGAAATGATATGATCGGGAGATATATTGATGAATACACAGATAGACATAAATAAAATACCTAAAAGAATACTGAACTCGCTTCTGCTCTCAGTCTCTGCCGGAGTCGTGCCGAGAATAGGCGCGCCTTATATCGCGATAGGCAGGCAGGACGAGATCTCGGCACTGCTGTCGGATCTTGAGCAGGTCAACGAGGGATGCTCGACTATGAGATTTATCATTGGCCGCTACGGAAGCGGAAAGAGCTTTCTCATTCAACTTATCCGTGGATATGCGCTTGAGCGGAACTTTATTACCGCAGATGCCGATCTCTCGCCCGAGCGCCGTCTTTACGGAACGTCGGGTAGCGGTGTTGCGACATACCGCGAGTTGATAAAGAATATGGCTTCAAAGTCCTCGCCCGACGGCGCGGCACTACCTAAGATCATCGCGAGATGGATAGATATGCTAAAAGCCGAGCTTATTGCAGAGGGTGTCTCGCCCGACGACAGCGACTTTGCAGACAAACTTAACCTCAAGGCACTTGACAAGCTGCGCAAAGTTGAGGATATGGTCGGCGGATTTGATTTCTCACGCGTTATAAGTCAGTATTATCTCGCGCACGTAAACGGCGACGACGACAGGAAGAGCGCTTGTCTGCGTTGGCTCAGAGGAGAATTTGCAACTAAGACCGAGGCAAGAAGCGCGCTCGGATTTTCGACCTCGGAGATCATCAACGACGATAACTGGTACGATTTCATCAAGCTCTGGGCGGTGCTCGTCAGATTTATGGGCTACCGCGGACTTATCGTATTTATCGACGAGTGCGTAAATCTCTACAAGATCACTCACCGCGTCAGCCGTGAGAATAACTACGAGAAGATACTCTCGATGTTTAACGATACGCTCCAAGGCAGAGCCGAGGGACTCGGACTCGTGCTTGGCGGCACACCGCAGTTTATGGACGATACGCGCAGAGGACTTTTCAGCTACGAGGCACTGCGCAGCCGTCTTTGTGACAGCAGATACGCGTCCGAGGGATATAAAAACCTCATAGGACCCGTTATCCGTCTCAAGCGACTGAGCGACGACGAGCTTTTTGCGCTTATATCAAGAGTAACCAAGCTCTATGCTGTAAATTACGGTAAAGAGCCAAGAATAAACGAAGAACAGATGGTAAGCTTCCTCAACTCCTCGCTCTCCCGTGCGGGTGCTGACAGTATGATCACTCCGCGTGAGATGCTTCGCGACTATATGACCGTGCTCAATATCCTTATGCAAAACGAAAAGGTCACCTTTGAGCAGATAATGGCGCGCGGAGTTGGCGGTGAAGAGAAGAAAGAGAAAGAGGAAAAGCCTTCTGGCGACGAAGCACCGAAGACGACCTTTAGCGCAGAAGACATAGAATTTTGATTTTTATACGGAGGGGTAAATGGCAAGAGCAGAATATATATTCGACAGATTTCCAAGCTTTATAAAGGAATTTATATATTCTCATTCCTGGGAGGCACTTCGCGACGTGCAGATCGCCGCGGCAGAAACGCTTTTCGAGAGTGAAAACAACCTTTTGCTCACCTCGTCTACCGCAAGCGGAAAGACCGAGGCGGCGTTCTTTCCGATACTCACCGAGCTTTATGAAAATCCCCCGACGAGCATTGGCGTGCTTTATGTAGCTCCGCTCAAGAGCCTTATAAACGATCAGTTTTACCGCATTCAAGAACTGCTCGACGAGACAGAAATAAAGGTCACTCATTGGCACGGCGACGTTGCACAGTCAAAGAAGCGAAAGCTGCTCGATCACCCCGAGGGAATTCTGCAGATCACGCCCGAGTCGCTCGAAGCTATGCTGATCAACCGCCACAACGATATCAAAAGGCTTTTCGGAGATCTGCGATACGTGGTGCTTGACGAGGTGCATACGCTCACGGGCACGGACCGCGGAAATCAGATAATCTGCCAGCTCAGACGAATTGAACAGGTCATCGGCAGAAGTCCGCGAAGAGTAGGACTCTCGGCGACCGTTGGCTCGCCTGAGGCTGTCGCAAAATGGCTCAGCGACGGGACGGGCAGATTCACCGACGTGCCGATATTTGATAACGAAAAGATCCGCTGGCGACTCGGAATGGAGCATTTTTACATACAAAATGCTTCTTTTGAGCAAACTCCCGAGAATAACACAGACCGCTCAAAGCCCAAGACGACGCTCGATGCGGGATATGAATATGCATACGATTGCGTAAAGGGGCAGAAATCGCTCGTATTCTCAAACTCGCGAGAGGAGACCGAATACGTTTGCGCAACACTCAGACAAATAGCCAAAAAAAGAGGAGAGCGCGATATATTCCTCATCCACCACGGCAACCTTTCTGCCGCGCTTCGTGAAGAGGCAGAGCGCAAGATGAAGGACGAGGATACTCATGCGGTCACCTGTGCGACCGTTACGATGGAGCTTGGTGTTGATATCGGACGGCTTGAGCGCATATTGCAGATCGACTCGCCGCACAGCGTGTCGGCGTTTCTCCAAAGACTCGGACGCTCGGGTAGACGCGGTCAGCCGCCCGAGATGATGTTCGTATTCAGAGAAGAAGAGCCGCTCCCGAACGCGCCGCTCCCCGAGCTTATTCCTTGGAGTCTCTTGCAAGCGATAGCGATAGTTCAGCTTTATATTGAGCAACGCTTTATCGAACCGCCAAGAGTACCCAAAGAGCCGTACAGCCTTTTGTTCCACCAGACGCTTTCTATGTTGGCGTCAAGCGGCGAGCTCAGCACAAAGGCACTTGCCGAGCGTATGCTCTCGCTACCGCCCTTTCTCAACGTTCCCAAAGAAGCGTATAAATCTTTGCTCGTTTCGATGCTCAACAACGATTTTCTTGAGATGACCGAGGAGAAGGGGCTTATAGTCGGACTTGCGGGCGAGAGATTGCTTCAGAGCTTTAAGTTCTACGCGGTATTCAGCGACAGCGAGGACTACACAGTCAGATGCGAGTCGGAGGAGATCGGAACAATAACCACCGCTCCCCCCGTAGGCGACAGATTTGCACTTGCAGGCAGAGTTTGGGAGGTCCTTGAACTTGATATGCCGCATAAACTGATCTTCGTTAAGGGCGTTGAAGGCAAAATGGAGGTCTCGTGGCCCGGAAAGTACGGCGAGATACACACAAAGATCCTTGAGAGAATGAAGCAGGTCTTGGAAGAGGACACCGTCTATCCGTACCTCAAGGATAACGCGCGCTACAGACTTGAGAAGGCGCGTCACACGGCGAGAAACACGGGAATGCTTGAGCATACGACTGTATATCTCGGCGGATTTAATTACTGTATGTTCCCGTGGCTCGGCACACGCTCGTTCAGGACTCTTAAGAGAATGCTCTCCATGATCGCTCCCGAGTTTGCGATCTCCGGTATCGAGAGCGGAGGCTCGTGCTATATCACGTTCCGTATGGAAAAGGGAAGTGCCGATGCGCTCGAGCACCGTCTTGCATCGGCGTTTGCTTCGCTTCAGAGCACCGATATGCTCGTTTCTCAAAAGGAGCTACCTGTGTTTGAGAAGTATGACGAGTACGTTCCCGCAGAGCTTCTCAGAAGCGCATTTGCGCGCGACAGGCTTGATCTGTGTGAGATAAAGGCGCGAATAGATGAAAACAAAAGAAAATCTTGACAAGCGCAGATTCATATGCATAGCGTGACAACCTTCCAGGCCGATGCTTATACCGATGCCGCAAAGCTCAACGTTACGCCTGCACCCGACAGTATGCTCAGAGTCTATATGTACGCATATGCGTCTGACGAGTACGTTGACATCGCACCGCAAAGCTTCGAGTCATTTGTCCGTGACGGATTTGCTGTGGTAGAATGGGGCGGAACTGTCGAAAAAAATAAATAAAATTTTCAAAAACCACTTGACTTCAGTGCAGAAAAGTGGTATTATAGTAACATCATTTTTCCAAAGGCAATGATGAGGAGCGACGGAAGCCGAGTGCTTTTGCAGAGAGCCGCGTTTGGTGTGAAGCGGCAAAGCGCACTTTCGTTAAATCACCTCTGAGCCCACTGTCGAGCGAGTGATCGGGTAGAACAGTGCGTATTCCTGCGTTAAAGGATAACGTATTTTAGTACGTAAGCGATCCCGTATGGGATAATAAGAGTGGTACCGCGGAAGTTTTTTAGCCTTCGTCTCTTGGATGAGATGAAGGCTTTTTATATTCATTTTTGTATTCAATTTTTACATAGGGAAGGTATTCAATATGTTAACACTTGACAAGATCTATCAGGCAGCATACGTTCTTAAGGACGTGGTAAGAGAGACGGACCTTGTTCCGTCTCCGAAGATAAATCCCAAGAGCGAGGTATATCTCAAGACTGAGAATCTTCAGCTCACCGGCTCGTTCAAGGTCAGAGGCGCAGGATTTATGATCTCTCAGCTTTCCAAGGAAGAGAAGGAGAAGGGCGTTATCGCTTGCTCTGCAGGAAATCACGCGCAGGGCGTGGCTCTCGCCGCACAGAAATACGGCATAAAGTCTGTTATCTGTCTGCCCGACGGTGCACCTATCTCCAAGGTCGAGGCTACAAAGAGCTACGGTGCTGAGGTCGTTATGGTCAAGGGCGTTTACGACGACGCTTACAACCACGCACTCAAGCTCCGTGACGAGAAGGGATACACATTCGTGCATCCGTTTGATAACGAGGATGTTATCGCAGGTCAGGGAACTGTAGGTCTTGAAATTCTCAATAATCTCAATAACATCGACGCTATCGTCGTTCCGATCGGTGGCGGCGGACTTATATCGGGCATCGCGTACGCTGTAAAGCAGCTTTCTCCCAAGACTAAGGTCTACGGAGTTCAGGCGGAGGGCGCGGCAAGTATGTTCAGATCCGTCAAGGATGGAAAGAGAGGCAAACTGCCGTCGGTATCTACCTTTGCGGACGGTATTGCAGTTAAAGAGCCCGGTGTGAACACCTTTGAAATCTGCTCGAAGTACGTTGACGATATCGTCACGGTCTCCGAGGACGAGATATCCTCGGCTATCCTCGCTCTTATCGAACAGCATAAGATGATCGCAGAGGGAGCTGGCGCAGTTTCGGTTGCAGCGGTAATGTTCAACAAGCTTCCTGTCGAGAACAAGCGAGTCGTTTGCGTAGTTTCGGGCGGTAACATCGACGTAACGATCCTCTCGAGAGTTATCGAGCGCGGTCTGCTTACATCGGGACGTACCTGCAATCTTTGCATTGAGCTTATGGATAAGCCCGGTCAGCTTCAGCTCGTTTCCACCATCATCGCAGAGCTCGGCGGTAACGTTATTTCGGTACACCACGAAAGAGCAAGCGAAAAGATGGATATCAACGGATGCTTCTTGCGCATAGTTCTTGAGACCAAGAATTATGAGCATATTGAGCAGGTAAAGCAGGGGCTTGTTGACGCAGGCTTCAGACTTGTATAATTGTATAATCATAATATGGAGGGAAATAAAAATGGAAAAGGTTTATACTAAAAACGCACCCGAAGCGATCGGACCTTACTCTCAGGCAGTAAAGTGCGGCAATATGCTTTTTACATCGGGACAGATCGCAATCAACCCTGCAAGCGCGCAGGTCGAGGCTACCGATATCGTCGGTCAGACAGAACAAGTTTGCAAAAATCTTTGCGCTGTTCTTGAGGCTGCGGGAACGAGCGTTGACAAGGTCGTAAAAACTACGTGCTTCCTTGCTGATATGGCAGATTTCGGCGCGTTCAACGAAGTTTACGGTAAGTATTTTGTATCTAAGCCCGCTCGCTCTTGCGTGGCTGTTAAAACTTTGCCTAAAAACGTGCTCGTTGAGGTAGAGGTCATAGCTGAATTATAATCTATTTAATATAATCAGTAATATTATGTTTGATTTGCACAAAAAGTTCTGCGTTGTATTGTACTTGTTGTGCAAATCAAACCAAATTTAAAAAGTGAACATAAATTACTTGACAAAGGTATCAAATAGTGATAAAATAGGTCTATAGTTTTTATAGGCGTTGAAGGGAATAAGTAGCTTATAAACCGTTTTCAGAAAGCCGACGGGTGATGCGAGTCGGTAGCGGATGTGTGTGAAACTCCTCCCTAAGCTTCCGCCCGAAGACCTGATTTAAGGTTGTGTAGGTACGGACGGTTTGTCCCCGTTATCGCGGACAGCTTCATTAAGTTTGTGAAGTGAAGCACGAGTGGCTATCGTTAGATAGCAATAAGAGTGGTACCGCAGAGTGTCGTTTGGCCTTTGTCTCTTGAGCAAGAGATGAGGGCTTTTTTTGGTACTACGCAGTAATTTATTGGAGGTAAGATAAATGATTTTGAACGGTTCTGAGATACTCGCGAACGTCCTGATCGAAGAGGGCGTTGATACCGTTTTCGGTTATCCGGGCGGCGCGGTGCTCAATATCTATGATGCGTTATATAAATACAGCGATAAGATAACGCACTATATGACCGCTCACGAGCAGGGGGCGGCTCACGCAGCTGACGGATATGCTCGCTCAACCGGCAAGACCGGAGTAGTCATCGCGACCAGCGGTCCCGGTGCTACCAACCTTGTTACAGGAATTGCAACGGCATATATGGACAGCGTTCCCATGGTCGCGATCACGGGTAACGTTTCTACACCCCTCATTGGATGCGACAGCTTCCAGGAGGTATATATTACGGGTATCACGATGCCCATAACAAAACATAATTTCGTAGTACGAAAGGTCGAAGACCTCGCAGATACGCTTCGCGATGCATTCAGAATTGCGGCAAGCGGCAGACCGGGTCCCGTGCTTGTCGATATCCCGAAGGATATAACTGCGGCAAAAACTACCTATTTTCCGAAAGAGAAGAGCAATGAGCCTCTTCGCTCGGACAAGGTCGTCGGCAACGTCGAGGAGATCGCAGAGCTTATCAACAGAGCTGAGCGTCCGTTTATCTACTTTGGCGGCGGCGTAAGACTTTCTGAGGCATCCGCAGAGCTCCGTGAGCTTATCCTTAAGGCTGACATCCCCGCGGCTTACACGCTTATGGCGGCAGGTGTGCTAGGATACGGTGAGAGAAATAATCTCGGACTTATGGGAATGCACGGAAACTATTCGGCTAACTGCGCGGCTAACAGAGCCGACGTTATGATCGCTATCGGTACTCGTTTCAGTGACCGAGTCGCGCTTAACACACAGAAGTTCGGTCACAATGCAAAGATCGTACATATCGACATAGACTCTGCTGAGATAAATAAGAATATCACGGCGGATTACACAATAATCGGTGACGTCAAGGCGGTGCTCCGCAAGCTCAACCCGATGATAAAGGAAGTCAAGCACGATGCTTGGCTGCGTAATATTGCGGAGTGGAAGCGCGACGATTATATTCCCGAGGATAGTGACGAGGTGCTCAAGCCTCACTTTATTATCGAGACTGCTTGCAAGCAGGCAGGCGAGGATGCGATATTCGTAACAGACGTCGGTCAGCATCAGATGTGGGCGGCGCAGTTCTTACACCACACAAAGCCTCGTAACTTCTTGACGAGTGGTGGTCTTGGTACTATGGGATACGGCTACGGCGCGGCTATCGGCGCGCAGGTCGCTAATCCCGACGTTCCCGTCATCCACTTCACGAGTGACGGTTCGTTCCATATGAATATGAATGAGCTTTGCACCGCGGTAAGCTATAAGATACCTGTCATAACCGTTATCCTCAATAATTCGGTTCTCGGTATGGTGCGTCAGTGGCAGGCAGTATTTTACGACAGAAGATTTTCTTCGAGCGAGCCCGAGAGAGTTACGAATTACGCAAAGGTCGCAGAGGGCTTTGGCGGGATTGGCTACCGCTGCGAGACCCCCGCAGAGTTCGAAGTAGCTATGGCTGAGGCGCTCAAGGCAAAAGGACCCGTATGGATCGAGTGCGTCGTCGACCGCGAGGAAAAGGTCCTTCCTATGATCCCCGCAGGCGGCACGGTGCACGACACCATCTTTAAATGATCGGGAGGTAGATATGAAAAAGCAGTGTATGGTTCTCCTCGTTGACAACAACGCGGGTGTTCTTGCAAGAATATCCTCCTTGTTCGTTCAGCGCGGATTTAATATCGATTCTCTGACTGTGTCTCCCACCGAGATCGAAAGTCTCTCGAGAATTACCATAGAGACAACGGGTGACATCAAGACCATCAACCAGATCATCAAGCAGACCGCGAAGCTCAATGAATCAAAGCTTGTTTTCTCGGTAGAACCCGAGTTCAGCCTTATTCGCGAGATCCTGCTCGTTAAGTTTGCGACCGATAATCAAAACGCCGACAAGCTCGCAGAGGTCATCGCGGCATACGGCGCTAAGATCATCGATAACACGGGCGGATGCTTCGTTGTAGAGCTTTCGGATACACCTCACAGAATAGACGATTTTCTTGATGAGGTCAAGGGCTTTGATCTTGTTGAAATGTGCCGCTCGGGCGCAATAGCTATGGAGCGCGGAAGCGTTGCATACGATGTTTAAAATTTAATTAGAAAATTTATTTATATTCCAAAGGAGAAAATAAAAATGATCACTAAGTATTATGATTCTGATTGCAATATTTCCTTGCTCGACGGCAAGACCATTGCCGTTATCGGCTTCGGTAGCCAGGGTCACGCACATTCTATGAACCTCGCTGAGAGCGGCTGCAACGTAGTTGTAGGTCTGCGCAAGGGAAGCGGACATTGGCAGAAGGCTGCTGACTTCGCAGCTACCCACCCCAACTTCAAGGTTATGGAGGTTGAAGATGCCGCAAAGGCTGCTGATATCGTAATGATGCTCGTTCCCGATGAGCTCGCTGCTGATATCTACAACAAGCAGGTTGCTCCTCATATGAAGGATGGCGACGTTCTTATGTTCGCTCACGGATTTAACATCCACTTCAACTTCATTCAGCCCGCTAAGAACATCGACGTTATCATGGTAGCTCCCAAGGGCCCCGGACACACCGTAAGAAGCCAGTACGTTGAGGGAAAGGGCGTTCCCAGCCTTATCGCTATTCATCAGGACTATACCGGCAAGGCTAAGGACTACGCACTTGCATACGCTTGCGGCATTGGCGCAGGCAGAGCAGGTATCCTTGAGACAAGCTTCAGAGAAGAGACCGAGACCGACCTCTTCGGTGAGCAGGCAGTTCTTTGCGGCGGTGTTACCGAGCTTATGAAGGCAGGCTTTGACACTCTCGTTGAGGCAGGCTATGAGCCCGAGATGGCATACTTCGAGTGCATTCACGAGATGAAGCTCATCGTTGACCTTATCAACAACGGCGGATTTGCTATGATGAGATATTCTATCTCCAATACCGCTGAGTACGGTGACTACAGAACCGGTAAGAGACTTATTACCGAGGAGACCCGCAAGGAAATGAAGAAGGTTCTTGAGGAGATCCAGAACGGTACCTTTGCTTCCGAGTTTATGCAGGAATTCTCCGCAGGAAGAAAAGCTAAGTTCCTCGCAACTCGCCGCAAGGAGAGTGAGCATCAGCTTGAGAAGACCGGAGCAGAGCTCCGTCAGATGATGAGCTGGCTCAAGAAGTAATCAAGCTCTATTTCACATCCTCGGCAATATGCCGAGGATGTGAAGAGAAAATAAGGAGGGAAGAATATGTTGCTTGCCGTAAACGCAGGAAATTCTATAATTTCATTCGGATTTTTTGACGATGGCTGCGATATGCGTGCGTCGTTCGATATTTCAAGCGATATCCGTAAGACCTCCGACGAATATATATTCACGATAAGATCTATTGCCGAAAGCCGCGGTATTCGAGCCGAGGATATAGACGGCGCGATCATCTCTTCTGTTGTCCCTCAGCTTACCGAAAAGATCAAGAGAAGTGTAGAGAGTTTTATCGGCAAAGAGCCGCTCGTTGTAGGCCCCGGTGTAAAGACCGGATTTCATATCAAGATCGATAACCCTTCCGAGCTTGGTGCGGATATGGTGGCAAACACAGCCGCCGCGATCTGTCAAAAGAAGGGAAGCACTCTGATAGTCGCCGACATTGGCGCGGTCAATACCGTTTCCGCGATCAGCAAGAGCGGAGAGTATCTCGGCTGCGCGATCTTCCCCGGCATTCAGCTCTCTTTTGACGCGCTTCACAGTGAAGCCGCTCAGCTCCCAAACGTAAACCTCGCACTCTCATCACGTGCGATAGGTAAGAATTCGCAGAATTCGGTGAGATCGGGCGTAATACTTGGCAGTGCTCTTGCACTTGATGGGTTTGTTACAAGATTTGCAAGCGAGATGAAGCTCTCTCGTGAGGAGATCGAGCTTGTCGCAACAGGGCAGTATGCCACCGCAGTTCTTCCGTATTGCAAAAATCAGTTTGAATACGTAGAGCATCTTACACTTATGGGACTTTACCATATTTATAACGCTAACCTTTGATAATAACAGATTTATATCTTTATTATACATTTTAAGCACCGTACCTTTATCGGACGGTAGCATCAGGTGAGAGTCCTGAAGAAAGGAACATATTATGTTCAACAATCATTCTTTTAAGACAGCACTTACGGCTGTACTTTGCGCTTGAGGAGGGAACGAAATATGAGTATCAATCCCCGCACTCAGAAAATTTTGAAGATGGTAGAGCTCGCTATGCTCGTAGCTCTCGTCATCGTGCTTCAGATGCTTGGCTCGTTCATAAAGATCGGTCCGCTTCCTATGTCCTTCGTGCTCGTTCCGATAGTTATCGGCGCTTGCATTCTCGGATCAAGTGGCGGTGCATTCCTCGGAGCTGTGTTTGGAGTTATAACCATGATAATGGGAATTGCAGGCATCGACGCATTTTCGTTTATGCTCTGGGAAGCAAATCCCGTGTGGTTCATTTTTATCTGTCTGCTCAAGGCAACACTTGCAGGATTTTGCTCGGGTCTCGTTTATAAAGGACTTGGGAAGCTGTTTGGTGAGAGATTTGTTTATCTTCGCACCGTGCTTGCATCTATTACCGCGCCCATCGTAAATACGGGAGTTTTTGTAATTGGAATGCTTCTTTTCTTCTTCGAGACCATGGAAGGACTTCCTGCACTCTTTCCCGATGCGTTCGGTCAGTTTGAAAACGCATTCCAACTCGTTTTCCTCGGCCTTGCAGGCTTCAACTTTGTTGGTGAATTTATTGTAAATCTTGTTCTTTCTCCCGCGATCGTCAGAATAATTGCGGCTGTAAAGAAGAGATTTAAGATCTGATAGAAATATTCTGCATATTCAAAAATAGGAGAAACAATTATGGCACTTCGTTCCGATAACGTAACAAAGGGCTCGGAAAGAGCCCCTAACAGAAGCTTATTTTATGCTATGGGATACACAAAGGAGGAACTTGAGCGTCCGCTTATCGGCGTTGTAAGCGCTCACAGTGAGATAGTTCCCGGACATTATCACCTTGATAAGATCGCAGACGCGGTAAAGGCAGGTATCAGAATGGCAGGAGGTACGCCTATCCTCATTCCCGCTATCGGTGTTTGCGACGGTATAGCCATGGGACACATCGGAATGAAGTATTCGCTCGCAAGCCGCGAGCTTATATGCGACAGCGTCGAGACTATGACGATGGCTCATCAGCTCGACGGTCTGGTGCTCGTTCCCAACTGCGACAAGATCGTTCCCGGCATGGTAATGGCGGCAGTCAGAATGAACGTTCCCGCTATCGTTTGCAGCGGAGGACCTATGCTCGCAGGTCGTTACGACGGCGAGGAGGTCAGCCTTTCCAAGCTCTTCGAGGCGGTAGGCGCTTACAAAGCAGGCATCATTGACGAGTGCAAGCTCACAGAGTGTGAGACGGGCGCTTGTCCCGGCTGCGGAAGCTGTGCGGGTATGTACACCGCGAACAGTATGAACTGTCTTTGCGAGGCGATCGGAATCGCGCTCCCCGGTAACGGAACTATTCCTGCGGTCAGCAGTAAGAGAACTATGCTTGCAAAGCACGCAGGTATGGCAATTATGAAGCTCGTTGAGCAAAACATCTGCGCAAGGGATATAATCAATCAGAAATCCATCGAAAACGCGCTCGCGTGCGATATGGCTCTCGGATGTAGCTCAAACAGCGTTTTGCATCTGCTTGCTATCGCAAACGAGGCAGGCGTTGAGCTTGACCTCAATCTTTTCAACAAGATGAGCGAGAAGGTCCCGAACCTTTGCCACCTTGCTCCCGCAGGTCCTACGCATATTCAGGATCTCGATATGGCAGGCGGAATTCCCGCAGTTCAGGCTGAGCTTCTCAAGAAGGGTTTGATTGATCCTACGGCACTCACCGTTACAACTAAAACGGTCGGCGAGAACGTAGAGGGCGCGTACATCAAGGATACCAAATCTATCCGTCCTATCGACGATCCGTACAGTGCGACGGGCGGAATTCAGATCCTTTGGGGTAACATCGCTAATAACGGATGCGTCGTAAAGAGAAGCGCAGTTGCTCCCGAGATGCTCAAGCATAGCGGAAGAGCCAGAGTGTTCGACTCCGAAGAGGAGGCGATCGCGGCTATCTACTCGGGCAAGATCGTTGACGGCGACGTAGTGGTTATCCGCTACGAAGGTCCTAAGGGCGGTCCCGGAATGAGAGAGATGCTCAATCCTACGAGCGCACTCGCGGGAATGAAGCTTGATAAGACGGTTGCTCTTATTACCGACGGACGCTTCTCGGGCGCAAGCCGTGGAGCTTCTATCGGTCACGTAAGTCCTGAGGCGGCTGACGGCGGAAATATCGCACTTATAGAAGAGGGCGACACCATCGAGATCGATATCCCCGGAGCGTCTATCAACGTACTCGTAAGCGACGAGGTCCTCGCAGAACGCAGAGCCGCGTACGTTGCTCCCGAGCCCAAGATCAAGTCCGGATGGCTTGCAAGGTACGCAAAGCTTGTAAGCAGCGCAGACAAGGGCGCGATAATGAAATCCTGACGCAGACAGAAAGCATATAGAAAGGCGGCATAAGATTTGCCGAGTTGATTACCGAAATGAATAATTCTGATAAGTATACACGACAGTATTTTACGGCACCTAAAGCAGAATACAAATGGATGACTAAAAATTACATAGCGAAGCCGCCCGTATGGTGTTCGGTCGACCTTCGCGACGGAAACCAGTCTCTTATGATCCCTATGAGCCTTGAAGAGAAGCTTGAGTTCTTTAAGCTTCTTGTCGCTATAGGATTTAAGGAGATAGAGGTCGGTTTTCCTGCAGCTTCAGAGACCGAGTATAAGTTCTTGCGCACGCTTATCGAAGAGGATCTTATACCCGACGATGTGACCGTTCAGGTACTCACTCAGTCCAGAGAGCATATTATCAAAAAGACCTTCGAGAGCCTCAAGGGAGTGAAGAATGCAATAGTTCACCTCTACAACTCTACGTCGGTCGCACAGCGCGAGCAGGTGTTCAAGAAATCCAAGCAGGAGATCATTGATATAGCTGTCAGCGGCGCTGAGCTTTTCAACAAATACAGCGAGGAAATGGGAGTAAACTACCGCTACGAGTATTCTCCCGAGTCCTTCACGGGCACCGAACCAGAATTCGCACTTGAGATCTGCAACGCAGTTCTCGACGTGTGGAAGCCTACTCCCGACAGAAAAGTAATTATCAATCTGCCTGTAACCGTTGAGGTATCTATGCCTCACGTTTACGCAAATCAGGTTGAATATATGAACGATAACCTCAAGTACCGTGAGAACGTTATTATCTCGCTCCATCCTCACAACGACAGAGGATGTGCTGTTGCGGATACTGAAATGGGTCTGCTTGCGGGCGGTGATCGAGTTGAAGGCACGCTCTTCGGTAACGGTGAGAGAACGGGTAACGCAGATATCGTAACGCTTGCACTCAATATGTTTGCACAGGGAATAGATCCTAAGCTTGATCTCTCGGATATGCCTACGATCACCGAGCTTTACGAGAGAGTGACAAGAATGCAGGTATATGATCGTTCGCCTTACGCGGGCAAACTCGTGTTTGCAGCTTTCTCAGGCTCGCATCAGGATGCTATCGCAAAGGGAATGAAGTGGCGCGAGGATCACACCTGCCGCTATTGGACAGTTCCTTATCTCCCGATCGATCCGCAGGATGTCGGAAGAGAATACGAGACCGATGTTATCCGTATCAACTCGCAGTCTGGTAAGGGCGGAATCGGCTATCTGCTTGAACACAACTTTGGATACGTTCTCCCTGCAAAGATGCGCGAGACTGTCGGATATATCGTCAAGAACGTTTCTGACCGCTCTCACAAGGAGCTTGCTCCTGCAGAGGTGCTCGATATCTTCACGACCGAATATGTAAACATTAATTCGCCTCTCGATCTTCTCGACTATCACTTCGTCAGAAGCGCAGATTCTATGAAGGCGTTTGTGACTGTCAACTGTAATGGTGTGAAGAAGGATATTTCGGCAAACGGTAACGGTCGCCTTGATGCGATAAGCAACGCATTCAAGGAAAATCTCGGTTTTGAGTACTCCAACCTCACCTATACTGAGCACGCGCTCACCTCCGACTCCAACTCTCAGGCAGTTACCTACGTCAGCATTATGGCACCGGGTGGCAAGGTATTCTGGGGTGTCGGTGTTCACGACGATATTATCGCATCCTCGGTATACGCTCTGGTTTCTGCTATTAACAGAAGCCTCAAAGCGTAAGCAGAATTCGCAGAAAAGGAGAAATTAATATGGGAATGACAATGACCCAGAAGATCTTAGCGGCTCACGCAGGTCTTGAGTCGGTTAAGGCAGGACAGCTTATAATGGCGAACCTTGATCTCGTTCTCGGAAACGATATAACATCTCCCGTTGCTATCAACGAGTTTGAAAAGAACGGATTTAACGGTGTTTTCGATAAGGACAAGATCGCGCTCGTAATGGACCACTTCACGCCTAATAAGGATATAAAGGCGGCACAGCAGTGCAAGCAGTGCAGAACATTCGCAAGAAGATTTGATATAACCAACTACTACGATGTGGGAGATATGGGCATCGAGCATGCGCTTCTCCCCGAAAAAGGACTTACAGCGCCCGGTGAGCTTATTATCGGTGCTGACTCCCACACTTGTACCTACGGCGCTCTCGGAGCATTCTCGACGGGCGTAGGAAGCACGGATATGGCGGCAGGTATGGCGACCGGTAAGGCTTGGTTCAAGGTGCCTTCGGCTATTCGCTTCAATCTCGTAGGCAAGCTCTCGCCGCTCGTATCGGGTAAGGACGTTATCCTTCACATCATCGGAATGATCGGTGTTGACGGCGCGCTTTATCGCTCGATGGAGTTCGGTGGTGAGGGACTCAAGAACCTTTCTATCGACGACAGACTTTGTATGGCTAATATGGCTATAGAGGCAGGCGCTAAGAACGGTATTTTCGAGGTTGACGAGGTAACACTCGACTATGTAAACGGAAGAGTAAACAGAAACTTCACGGTTTATGCGCCCGACGCTGACGCTGAGTACGACGAGGTGATCACCATAGATCTCTCGAGCGTAAAGCCCACCGTCGCATTCCCGCATCTTCCCGAGAACACAAAGACCATCGACGAGATCACCGACAAGGTAGTCATTGATCAGGCAGTCATAGGTTCCTGCACCAACGGGCGTATCAGCGATATGCGTGCGGCGGCAGAGATACTCAAGGGAAAGAGAATTGCGGACAACGTAAGATGCATCGTTATCCCCGGTACACAGCAGGTCTACCTTGATTGCATCAAGGAAGGTCTCGCGGAGATCTTTATCAAAGCCGGCTGTGCGTTCAGTACACCTACCTGCGGTCCTTGCCTTGGCGGACATATGGGAATTCTTGCAGACAACGAGAGAGCGGTTTCCACTACCAACCGTAACTTTGTCGGCAGAATGGGACACGTTACCTCCGAGGTCTACCTCGCAAGCCCAGCAGTTGCGGCGGCATGCGCGATTAAGGGATATATCGGTGACGATATATTTGAGTGATGGCTATGGTAAAGCATATTATTATCTGGACGCTCAAGAGCGAATACGATGCAGATCAGAAAGCAAAGATCTGCGATAATATTAAGAGCAATCTTGAAGCGTTGAAGGGAAAAATAGACGGAATAATTGATATCAAGGTCCAGACCGAGCATCTTGCATCCTCAAATGGAGATCTTATGCTTGACTCTACGTTTGAGAGCGTTGATGCGCTCAAGGCTTATGCGGTGCATCCCGCACACGTAGAGGTGGCTGACCGCGACGTGAGACCTTTTGTGGCAAGCAGAAGTTGCTTGGATTTTGAGATCTGAGAAAGGATTATCGTAATGAACGCACAGGGAAAAGTACATAAATACGGAGATAACGTCGACACGGACGTTATAATTCCGGCAAGATATCTCAATACCGCCGATCATAAGGAGCTCGCCTCTCACTGTATGGAGGACATCGACAAGGAATTTACCGCTAAAGTAAAGGACGGCGATATAATGGTCGGAGGCTCTAACTTCGGTTGCGGTTCTTCGCGTGAGCACGCGCCCATAGCTATAAAGAATTCGGGAATTTCTTGCGTTATCGCAAAGACATTTGCAAGAATTTTCTTCCGTAACTCTATAAACATCGGTCTTGCAATTCTCGAGTGCCCCGAGGCAAGCGAGAAGATCGAGAACGGTGACGTGGTATCCATCGACTTCGACACCGGAGTTATTACCAACGTAACAAAGAACGAAAGCTACAAGGCTGAGCCCTTTCCGGAGTTCGTCAAGGAGATCATCAAGGCTGACGGCCTTATGAATTCGCTTAAAAAATAAGCTTTTTGAAAAGATAAGCGAGGAAACTGAAATGGTTAAAAATATTACTGTTCTTAAGGGCGACGGAATAGGTCCTGAGATCGTCGATCAGGCGATCAAGGTGCTTGACGCCGTTTGCAAAAAATATTCGCACACATTTAATTACACCGAGGTTGACATCGGCGGATGCAGTATAGATAAATACGGCGTGCCGATCACCAAGGAGGGAATGGAGATCTGCAAGTCCGCGGACAGTGTTCTGCTTGGCGCGGTCGGCGGTCCTAAGTGGGATAATGTTGATCCTTCGATCCGTCCCGAGAAGGCTCTGCTTGCAGTCAGAAGCGAGCTTGGCTTGTTTGCCAATCTCCGTCCTACAAAGCTCTTCTTGCAGCTTGCTGATTCCTCTCCGCTCAAGGAAAGCATCGTAGGCAAGGGAATTGATCTTATGATCGTCCGTGAGCTTACGGGCGGTATCTACTTTGGAAAGAGAAGGACCGAGCTTGTAGACGGCGAGAAAGTCGCTACAGACGAGATGACCTACAGCGAGCACGAGATCGAGCGCATCGGTCGTGTTGCGTTTGAGAGCGCACGCAAGAGAGGCGGCAGACTCGCATCTGTAGATAAGGCAAACGTGCTTGATTCCTCGAGACTCTGGAGAGCTACTATGCACAGACTTGCAGAGGAGTATTCCGACATTGAGTACAGCGATATTCTCGTTGATAACACCGCAATGCAGCTCATTAAGAACCCTGCACAGTTCGACGTTATCGTTACCGAGAATATGTTTGGCGATATTCTCTCGGACGAAGCAAGTATGCTGACGGGATCTATCGGAATGATGCCCTCGGCAAGTCTTTCCGAAGGAACTCTCGGTATGTACGAGCCTATTCACGGCTCTGCACCCGATATCGCGGGAATGAACATCGCAAACCCGATCGGAACTATTATGTCCGCGGCTATGATGCTCAGATATTCCTTCAATATGGCGGCTGAGGCTGACGATATTGAAAATGCTGTCAACAAGGCACTTGACGAGGGCTACAGAACCTCGGATATTTATAAGGACGGCACTACCAAGGTAGGCTGCTCCGAGATGGGCGACGTAATTGCGTCCTATATCGCGTAAGCGCAAGGAGGAAAAAATGCTTAATATCAGATATGAGCTTGCAAAAGAACTTAAGGCAAAGCCCGACTGGGATAATCTTGGCTTTGGAAAATATTTTTCTGACCATATGTTTATTATGGATTACGATGAGGGAATGGGTTGGCACGACGCTCGCATAGTTCCTTATCAGAATCTCTCGCTTGACCCCGCTTGTATGGTATTCCACTACGCGCAGGAAATGTTCGAGGGACTTAAGGCTTACAGAACTCCGAACGGTGAGATCCAGCTCTTCAGACCTCAGAAGAACATCGAGAGAATGAACAAGACCAACGAGCGTCTCTGCATCCCTCAGCTTGATCCCGATGACGTTCTCGACGCTATCAAGGCGATCGTAGCAACAGAGAAGGATTGGGTTCCCGTAAAGGACGGCACTTCTCTCTACATCCGCCCCTTTATCATCGCAACCGATGTTCAGCTCGGAGTTCACCCCTCTAAGAGCTATAAGTTTATGATAATCGTTTGCCCCGTAGGCTCGTATTACGCAGAGGGCATCAAACCCGTTAAGATCTTTGTTGAGCGTGAATATGTGAGAGCGGTAAAGGGCGGCACGGGTTTTGCAAAGGTAGGCGGAAACTACGCTTGCTCGCTCATCGGTCAGCAGAAGGCAGAGGCTATGGGATATTCTCAGGTGCTCTGGCTTGACGGCGTTGAGCATAAGTATATCGACGAGGTCGGCGCGATGAACGTATTCTTCGTTATCGACGGAGTCGTAGTTACCCCCGCACTTGACGAGGGCAACATTCTTCCCGGAGTTACAAGAAATTCCTGCATACAGATCCTTCAGAAGATGGGATACAAGGTCGAAGAGCGCAGACTCGCACTTGACGAGGTCATCGAGGCTTACAAGAACGGTAAGCTCGACGAGGCGTTCGGAACAGGAACTGCTGCGGTAGTTTCACCTATGGGACTTCTTGACACCGGAGACTTTAAGATGGTCATCAACAACAACGAGATCGGCGAGATCGCACAGAAGGTCTACGATGCTCTCACAGGCATTCAGTGGGGCAAGTGCGAGGACGAGCTTGGCTGGATCGTAAAGGTATGCTGATTACTTAGGGTTGGCGCAAAATGGCGTCAACCCTAAGTTTCGTGTGGGGAAGTGTGCAAATTATACGCGATCTCCGCATAATTATTCATTGCCGTGCTTGATGACAAAGTGCTGGTATCAGATATATTGGTAAAAGTGCTGCAAAAACCATAGCGATTATTGTTAAAAAACGGCAAAAGTCACTATTGACAAATCGAGATATAAGTTGTATAATATACACATAACATTGAATATATATGCATTAAATGCAAATTTTGAAAAATTGCCGCAAAACTTGCGGTCGGAGGTAGAAAAATGGATAAAAGCAGTATCAAAAAGGTAGTATTGGCATATTCCGGAGGTCTTGACACCTCTATAATTATTCCGTGGCTCAAGGAAAACTATAACAACTGTGAGGTTATCGCGGTCAGCGGTAACGTAGGACAGAGCGACGAGCTTGAAGGACTTGAAGAAAAGGCTATCAAGACCGGCGCGTCCAAGATATACATTGAAGATCTTACTGACGAATTCGTTGACGATTACGTAATTCCTACCGTTATGGCAGGTGCCAAGTATGAGGAGTATCTTCTCGGTACTTCCTTTGCACGTCCCGTAATTGCAAAGCGTATCGTTGAGATTGCTAAGGCAGAGGGTGCTGACGCTATCTGCCACGGTTGCACCGGTAAGGGTAACGACCAGGTTCGTTTCGAGCTTACCATCAAGGCTTTCGCTCCCGATATGAAGATCATCGCTCCTTGGCGTGAGTGGAGCATCAAGTCCCGTGAGGAAGAGATCGACTACGCAGAGGCACACAACGTTCCTCTCAAGATAAACCGTGAGACTAACTACTCTAAGGATAAGAACCTCTGGCACCTCAGCCACGAGGGACTTGATCTCGAGGACGCAGGCAACGAGCCTATGTACGAGAAGGAAGGATTTCTTGAGATGGGTGTGTCTCCCATTCAGGCACCCGACGCTCCCACCTATATCACTCTTGACTTTGAGGCAGGTCGCCCCGTTGCTTTCAACGGTGAGAAGATGA
>JAGBIA010000135.1 GCA_017935225.1 Clostridia bacterium
TTTGATATAATTTTTATGGTCCGTCAACAGACGAACGTGCGGCGGCGATCTCTCCAAAGCCTTCCCCAGCGGGGGAAGGGGGACGGCTTGCGGTGGATGAGGTGTCCGTGGTGCAAACAAATTTTGCCTCCCTGCGGAGGGAGGTGGCACGAGCCTTGCGAGTGACGGAAGGAGCCTTTTGTTTCTTTGAGTCGTGCAAAAAAAGAGTGCTGACGGATGTACGGTAATGACCGATATTTTCGTGAGGGGCAAGTCTCTACCTAAACCACAGCAGAACGACTAAGTGATGCGGAGACGATCCCTGATCTCTCCCTTTAAATCCCTTCAGTAAGTTCTTTGGCTCCACCTTTCTACAAAGAAAGGTGGAAAAATACAAAACTTCAACTAACTTCTTCACATACTATATCACCATCAGCACGCCTGCGAGGACAGTTAGGGCGGCGAATATCTTTTTGAGCGCGTGCGAGGATAGCTTATCGGTGATGAGCGCGCCGAGGACGCCGCCTATCGCCGCGCCGAGCAGCAGGAGCGCGTAATCCGCGCCCAGAAATCCGTCGGGGATATTTCCCCCGAGCGCGTAGGTCGAGAGCGTGAGCAGCGAGAGCGGCAGCATAACGCAGAGCGCGTTTGCGTAGAGCGACTGTCGGCTATCCTCGTCGTCGGGGAGCGCGGCGGACAGCGCGAGGACTATCACGATCCCTCCGCCCGCGCCGAGAAGACCGTTGCAAAGCCCTGCGATAAGTCCGCCGATCGCGACGATCGCGACCTTTTTGCCTCCTCGGTCTCCCAAAAATCCTCCCTCGTGCCAGAAATTCACGTTCATTTCGTCATTTTCCTCCAAAATATGCAAAAGTTCAGTAAAAAGCAGATCAAAACGATCAAAAAAACTTGAAAAAATTTTCATTTTGTGATATAATGTATTATCTGTAATTATGTCCATTTTTTTATATATGATACTTTGTTTATATAGAATTTCACACGGGAGGCAAAAATGGCAAAAAACAAGGACACAAAAAAGAACATCAAGGTCGCCAAGAAGGTGGCTAAAAAGCTTACGCCGACTGCGGCACAGCGAAAAAAGATATACCGCAGGAGCGGACTGCACAAGGCGATGCCTTATCTTTCGATGCTCTTTGCTCTCATACTTGCCATCTGCTTTATAATCGTCCGCGTTGCCGAGATCGAGGACGGCGCAGGTGTGGTCGGAAACTACATCCAGCTCTTCTTCTGCGGTCTGCTCGGCGGAGCGGCATTCCTGCTCCCCCTGCTTTTCGGCTACCTCGGAGTCATCTGGTGCATCTTCCACGTGACCTACAAGCCTGCCGACGCGCGCGAGGGCAGTGATGCCTACGACGAATACAAGCGTGCGCGCCGCAGAATAGTTTCGCGCTCGATACTCTCCACGGTCGCCGTAGTCATTCTTTCGGTAATTCTCGGCGTATTCGAGGACCCGAGAACGCTCGATATGGTAGAGATATGGGAGAGCGCGGCTGAGGATCTCGTGGGCGGCGGATTTATCGGCGCGCCTATCGCGTATCTGCTGACGATCGCGTTCGAGCCGGTCATCTCGCTCATCCTTCTCTTTATCATTCTCGCGGTGGTCATTCTCTTTGCTATAGGAATAACCCCCGACTACATAATCACACAGATCCGCATCCGCCGTCAGCTCCGTGAGGAGAACATCGACTTTGACGACGAATACGACGCAAAGAAGATCGAGGCACTCAGACAAAAGGAGCTCGAGAGAGCAAAGAAAAAGCGCCAGAAGCAGCTTGAGGCGGCAAGGCGCGAGGAGGCAAGAAGGCAGGCGGAGCGCGAGATGGAGCTTCAGCCGATCGACACGACTCTTGCAGAGCCCGAAAGACCGAAGCCTGCGCGCAGGAAGGCGGCGGCACCTGCCGTCGTTGATGACATTGAGGTCGACTCGCTCGTTGAGGATCTCCCCTCGGAGAACGCAGAGCCCGTGATCGCAGAGCCTGCGATGCAGGAGCTTGAGCTGACCGATGCCGACGCACCGCCCGCAAAGGAAGAGCCTGAGTTCATTTCTCCCGCACAGAGCCACGACTACGGTGTGGACGATCTGCTCGACAACACCGCAAACGTCAATTCTCTTGACGATATACTCACCGAGGCGGCTCGCGAGAGTGCGCCGAGAAAGAGAAGCACTACCGCTCCCACGCCGCTCGAGCTTGGCGAGATAAGCAAGGAGACGCTCGAGGAGGATATGGCAGAGGTCGTTCCCGAGGACAAGGATGGCGAGGAAGAAGAGGATCTTGTAACGCCTTACGTATTCCCACCCGTAGATATGCTCGCACCCAACCAGAACCCTGCTGACACAGAGAGAGACAAGGAGCTTCGCGAGACGGCAAATCTGCTTCAGCATACGCTCAAGAGCTTCAAAGTCGACATCGAGGGAATTCAGTACTCGCGCGGACCTACGATAACGCGCTACGAGCTCAAGCCCGCCGTCGGAACGAGAGTACGTTCGATCGCGAACCTCGTCGACGATATCGCGCTCAGCCTCGCGACCTCGGGAGTCCGTATCGAAGCGCCTATCCCGAACAAAGCTGCCGTCGGTATCGAGGTCCCCAACCGCGTCAGAGCGACGGTCTATCTGCGTGACCTTATCGAGCACGAGAAGTTCACCGAGGCTAAGAGCAAGCTGACCTCCTGTCTGGGTATGGATGTAGGCGGCAACCCGATCTACTTCGATATCGCGAAGATGCCCCACCTGCTTATCGCGGGTGCTACCGGTATGGGTAAGTCGGTCTGTATCAACTCGGTCATCATCAGCCTTCTTTACAAGGCTCGTCCCGAGGACGTAAAGCTCATACTCATTGACCCGAAGAAAGTCGAATTCAATATCTATAAGGATATTCCTCACCTCTACGCTCCTATAGTCAGCGATCCCAAGAAGGCGGCGGGCGCGCTCGCGTCTGCGGTTGCCGAGATGGAGCGCCGCTTCGAGCTTATCGAGGAGGTCGGAGTCCGCGATATCGGCACGTATAACGCTGTGACAGAGAACGATCCCGAGAAGGAAAGAATGCCCCATATGGTCATCATCATCGACGAGCTTGCCGACCTTATGATGACCGCGCCCGACGACGTCGAGTCCTGCATCTGCCGACTTGCGCAGAAGGCGAGAGCCGCAGGTATCCACATCATCATCGGTACTCAGAGACCGTCTGTCGACGTTATCACGGGTCTCATCAAGGCAAATATCCCCTCGCGTATCGCTTGTACCGTCGCGTCTCAGGTCGACTCGCGTACCATTATTGATATCGCAGGCGCAGAGAAGCTGATCGGCCGCGGAGATATGCTCTTCGCTCCCGTCGGTGCGGCAAAGCCTATGCGTGTTCAGGGCGCGTTCGTAAGTGAGGCAGAGGTCGAGAAGATAGTTTCCTTTATCAAGGCAAACAACTCGGCGGCAAGATACAACAGCGAATTTATAAGCAGTATGGAAGAGAACGCGAGAAATTGCGGAATGGGCAAGAAGGGAGGCGGCGCTTCTGCCGATGCCGATATGGGCGGTGGCGAGGACGGCGGCGACTCCAAGTTCCACGATGCAGTCAAGCTCGCGATCGAGGAGGGCAAGATCTCTACCTCGCTTATGCAGAGAAGACTCGGCGTAGGCTACGGAAGAGCGGCTAAGATAATCGACACGATGGAAGAGCTCGGCTACGTCTCAAAGCCCGACGGAAATAAGCCGCGCCGCGTGCTTATCACTATGCAGGAATATATGGACCGCTGCGCAAACGGAACGCTCGGCGGCAATGAAGAATAATTTTTAAAGGAGAGAAAAATGGAAATGAAGATCTTTATGAGATTTCCCGGCAATCGCCCCAAGGCATTTACGCTCAGCTACGACGACGGTGTTGAGCAGGACGTAAGATTTATCGAGATCTGTGATAAGTACGGTCTCAAGTGCACCTTCAACCTCAACGCAGGACTCTACGCACCCGAGGGAACTGTGTATCCCGAAGGAAGAGTTCACCGCAGAATGACGCGCTCGCAGTGCCTTGAGACTTACAAGGGACACGAGGTCGCAACTCACGGCTACACTCACCCCTGGCCCGCACAGCTCAGCACGGCTAACGTCTGCTACGAGATCGTAAAGGACCGCGAGACGCTTGAGAACGATTTCGGATACATAGTAAACGGACACGCATACCCCTACGGCAACTACAACGATGCTGTTGTTGAGTGTCTGCGCGACTGCGGAATAGTTTACGCACGTACAACAAAGCCTACCGAGAGATTTGATATTCCTACCGATTGGCTCAGACTCCACCCCACTTGCCACCACAATCATCAGCGCGTATTCGAGCTCTGCGACAAGTTCGTCGATATGAAGAACGAGCAGCCTCAGCTCTTCTACCTCTGGGGACACACGTATGAGTTTGAGGGAGACAACAATTGGGAGAGATTTATCGAGATCGCAGAGAAGATCTCTGGCAAGGAAGACACCTGGTACGCGACTAACATCGAGATCTACAACTACGTTGAAGCTTACCGCGCACTCGTGTTCTCGTCGGATATGAAGAAGATCTACAATCCCACCGCGCTCACCGTTTATTTCACGGTAAACGGCAAGCCGATGTCGATCGCTCCCGGACAGAACGTAAATCTCTGAAAAATAAAAAAAGAAAAAGGACGAAGAATTGCGAAATTCTTCGTCCTTTTTGCTTAGAACTGAGACTTAAGCTTTTCTACGCAGGATGCACAAACGCGCTTTCCGTTGAAATACACGATATCGTCTGCGCTGTTGCAGAAAACACAAGCGGGTTGATACTTCTGAAGGATTATCTTATCCTCTTCGGTAAATATCTCGATTGCATCCTTTTGCTTGATATCCAGCACTTTTCTGATCTCGATCGGAAGCACGATTCTTCCCAATTCGTCAACCTTACGAACAACTCCGGTGGATTTCATAAAATTCTCCTTTGTGAGTAAAATGATACACAAACGTATACCTTCATAAAATATTATAAAAGAAATTTTAAACTTTGTCAATAAGAGATTTTGATTTTTTTGTAAAAATAAGTATTTTTTTGGCTTTTTTGTCAGATTAGTTATAAATATTGGTTGGGAAGGGGAAAATGAGAAAAAAAGGAGAAGTGCTTTGATAAAAGGAGTCAACAAAAGGATAATCGAGATAAAAATAAACGGCAGTCGGCTGTTCGATCACGCGTGGCTTGTATTCAAGAACGGAGAGGTCGCGAACGAGACGAGCGAGAGGGATATCGTTGCCGAGGCAAACAGGATAATCTGCGAGGTCGGCGCAAAGGAGAAAAAGAAGAGACACCCCATTCTCAAAGCGATCGGAATTGTCGTGCTTTGCCTTCTTTGCCTCGCCGCAGGCGTGGCAGTAGGAGCGATGTTGAAGTGAAGTGAAAATGCAAAATGCAAAATTGGCAAGAACCGCACATTCGGCTGCACTTTTTTTGCAAGGTTCAAACTTATAAAAAGGCTCCCTGCGGAGGGAGCTGTCGCGCAAGCGACTGAGGGAGAGTGCGTGCAGGGCGATTTAGATCTCTTTTTCGTAGAACATCTTGATCCTTTGTGCACGCAACTCCTTCCGTCACTCGCAAGGCTCGTGCCACCTCCCTCCGCAGGGAGGCTAACGTAAGCCGCGCTTTTGGGAAATAGACAAAATATGCAATTTGTGACCGATGCGACCTTGGACCGCCGGGGACGTCGGTCCCTACAAGTTTGATATAATTTTTATGTTTCGTCAACAGACAAACGCGCGGCGGTATGCCTTTTTACACCCTACTCATCCACCGCAAGCGTTCCCCTCGACGTTTTCGAAGAAAACTCGACAGTCGCTTCGCGACATGCTCTCTCACAAGAGAAGGCTTCTGTAACTCGCACTTTTGTCGACGGACGGATGTGCATTTTGTAACCGTAACGACATCGGCGGGAGTAAACCCCCGCCCTACCGGCAGATATAAAA
>JAGBIA010000136.1 GCA_017935225.1 Clostridia bacterium
GCATCCACGATAAGCCTTCCCCTTGAAGGCTCCCTTGAAGGCTCCCTTGTGTAAAGGGAGCTGTCAACGAAGTTGACTGAGGGATTGTTTTTGCGTGATTTTTAACTTTTACAATCCCTCCGTCACGGCATTGCCGTGCCACCTCCCTTTACACAAGGGAGGCTTTTTCTTTGCCTGCAAGTGCGCACTTACTCACCACCAGAGGTGGTTGTGCAACATAAAATTACATACCGCCGAGAGTAATCAAACGGTTGCTCTCGGCGGTGAATTTTTACTTATTCAAAACAACATAAGTCGTAGGCATTTCAAGAGGATGCCAAGCGGTACTCAAGAATTGTCTCTCAATAAGAATTGTTGCGGGAATACAAACTGCATTACCAAACCTATCCATAGAGGCAATACCTTTAACTTGGTCTTGCAAATGTTTTGGTGTGTGTGAACCTAAAATTTGTGCTGCTGTCTTATCCATTTCTTTAATAATTGATGCAAGTTCAGCTGATATAAAATCTTCCATCACACAAAGAATCGTTTTATGTTGCTCTACTGTATAAGTTACAACGGAAGTCAGATATTCATCGTTTTCTTTGATTATATATCCTTTTTTGATCATTTCAGCAACTGCTTCAAGATCGTATTCGCTAAATGTCGTCTTATTACATCGACAGATATCACAAAAGATGTTGATATAACGATCATTTCCATAAAAGTCGTGATGATTTCCTTTTCCATTGCCATTTTTCCAATAATCAAAGAAATACATTCGGTCTTGTTTTTTACTGTCTTGATCGCAAAAACTAAAGGTATGATTCGTATTCATCTTTTCAAGACACCAAAGAAAAGCCCGCTCACCCCATGCGGTTTTAGGCACTTCTGCATTCGGCCATGAATATGTGCCAAAAATAATTCTAAACAGAATTGCAGACATTTGCCAACGCAAGCTGTTCTCTGAAAAATCACAACCGGTAAAACCGATTTCCTTATACCACTGCATCTTTTCTTTGATAAATAATTCAATTTTATCGGCAATTTGGTCGTGATATTTTGCAACAGCACGATCAATTTCGTCGGTACATTCCTCTGTAATAATAATTACATTTGCTTTATAATAATTACCATCTTTGATAATAATTTTTCTGTTTTCAAGTTCCTTGATTTCATTGTCAAGATACGGGAGCGGAATGCCGGTCTCAAGGCTGATTTGCTGAACCGTAAGTGCATCGTTATAACAAGCACTTACAATATTTTGTTTGATTTTGCTTTGCATAAAATTCCAAAAATGGTTTGGCCCCTCACCGTTATACATCGGGATCAATGTTTTAGGATTATAGCTGAGTTCTCCAAGATTTCTTTCCATACTCATTCCTTCTTTCAATATTTTTCGTGATTTGAACAGTAGGTATTTTACCATGCTTTCGGAAATGGCAAGCGCAGATGATATTTCAGAGCAAGAACGTCCGTCAATGTAATACATAATCGTTGCTTTTCGATATTTCTCGGATAGCAAAGTAAGCTCTCGGCGAAGCAGATATATATCGCTATTATCATCTTCCGTTAACACATCGTCCGAGGGAATATCTTCCGTTAATTCGCAAGTGTTATTTCTTATCTTCTTTCGATACCACTGCTTATAGACGTTTCCTGCAACGCCCCACATAAAAGCATAAACCGCCTTATCGTCGCGAATGTTTTTAGCTGACTTTATTAGCTCATACAAAATGTCTTGTGAGAGATCTTCAGCTTCTTCTCGCGTAGGAGTTTTAGCCATACAGTAGGAAAAGATCGTTTTAGATACTTCTGCTATCTTTTCGTGCAATTCGATTTCGTTCATACGCTCACCTCCTTATTTGTTTTTAGAAGCTTCTGTCTTAATAGTGAAAGAAAAATGATTTGGTTAATGTTTTTCGCAAATATTATATCATAAATTTATGAATTAGTCTACATAAAGACATTTGTGTCCACAAATATAGTGCTTGTCAAGGAAAGAAGACAGAGAACGTAAAACATTCTCTGTCTTCTTCCTGTCAGTAGACAACGCATTCTTAAAACTGTCCTTAAGAACACGCACCATAGTTTCCACGGAATTTTTTTAATGCTCAGAGCAAGAAGGAAATGATAGTTGCGATCGCGCTCGATACCATAAGGCCTGCGAGGATCCAACAGAGAGTTCTTACCCAGAATTTAGTCTTTTTGTTCATTTTCTTTATTTCCTTTCGTATCAGTTATCGGTGTCAAATGAGAGCTGGAGAGCCGAGAGGTCGCTATCCGGTATCGTCGTGCCGGATGCGGGAATCTTCAGCTTCTTGTAGCCTTTGGAGTACGCCTCGGGGATCTTGTCGGTCGCGTAGAGCAGCTTATTGCCCTTCTTCATAGTCATAAGCGTTACACCGCCCGAGCTACGCGTAGTTTTGACGGGGATAAGCGAGGTCTTGATAGAGATCGCACGCTCTGCGTCGCTGACGAGAAGTATATCGTAAGGATCCTTCTCGATCTCGTAGAATACCGCGCAGATGGGGGATGCCGCCGAGTACGCGCCCACGAGCTTGCGGCGATTGCCCTTTGTCTCGTAGCAGCTTGCGGGAACTCGCACGCCCTTGCCGTTCTCGAAGATATAAACGAAGTTCTCGTTCTCGGGGTAATCCTTCTGTACGCGCATAAATACAGGTCTCTCGCCCTCGTCCATTCCGAGCTTTGCAGGGAGGAACTCGCCCATCGCCGATGCCTTGCAGCACTCGAAATCCGCGGTCTTTGCGCGGTACATCTGCTGCTTGTTGGTGACGAAGATGAGATCCGAGAGATTGTCGGTCTCGGCTGTATGCGTGAGGATATCGCCCTCCTTGAGCTTCTGCTCGTCCGCACCGCGCAGTGATTGGAGCGTGATCTTCTTGAAGTAGCCCTCTTTGGTGAGGTAGAGCTTGACGTTGTAGTTTTCGATCTCCTCTTCAGCATTGTAAGCCACCACGTCGTCTATATGGATGATCTGCGAGCGGCGAGGCTGACCGTACTTCTTCTTGATATCCGAGAGCTGAGTCGAGATAAGTGCCTTTTGCTTGAGCTCGTCGGCGAGTATATCCTCGATCTTCGCGATCTCAGCCTGAAGTCCCTCGATCTCGTTGATGCGGTTGATAATGTATTGCTTGTTGAGGTTGCGGAGCTTGATCTCCGCGATGTAATCCGCTTGAATTTCATCAATTCCGAATCCTGCCATAAGGTTGGGGATAACGTCCTCTTCCTTTTCGGTGTGGCGGATGATCTTGATCGCCTTGTCAATGTCAAGCAGGATCTTGCCGAGTCCGAGCAGAAGATGGAGCTTGTCCTTCTTCTTCTTGAGATCGAACTGAAGCTCTCGCTTGAGGCAGGCGAGTCTGAACTTGATCCATTCCTTTATTATCGGAACTACACCGAGCTGTCTAGGTGTAGAGTCGATCAGCACGTTGAAATTGCACTTGAAGCTGTCTTCAAGGGGAGTGAGCTTAAAGAGCTTGAGCATAAGCTTGTCGGGATCAACGCCGCGGCGCAAATCGAGCGTGAGCTTAAATCCGCTGAGGTCGATCTCGTCACGGAAGTCCACGACCTCCTTGAGCTTGCCCTCCTTAACGAGATCTGAGATCTTGTTAAGTATCACCTCGATCGAGGTCGAGTAGGGAATCTGGATTATATCAATGCAGTTCTGAGCCTTGTCGTAGTTGTAGCGCGAGCGGATCTTTACCGAGCCCGAGCCGGTCTCGTAGATCTGCTTCATCTCCTCGCGGTCGTAGAGTATCGCTCCGCCGCATGGGAAATCGGGTGCCTTGATGATATCCATTATCTTATCTGTAGACACGTTGGGGTTCTTGAGCACCGCGATCGTTCCGTCGCAGATCTCTCCGAGATTGAACGAGCAGATGTTGGATGCCATACCGACCGCGATACCCATATTGGGTGTCACGAGGATATTCGGGAAGGTCGTCGGCAGAAGAACGGGCTCCTGCATAGTGTTATCGTAGTTTGGTACGAGGTCGACCGCGTCCTTGTCGATGCCCTTGAAGAGCTCGGCGCAGAATGGATCGAGCTTTACCTCGGTGTAACGCGATGCGGCGAAGCGCATATTCGAGGAATACTGCTTACCAAAGCTTCCCTTGGAGTCAACGAAGGGATGCAGAAGTGCCTCGTGGCCTCTCGTGAGTCGCACCATCGTTTCATATATTGCCATATCGCCGTGGGGGTTGAGCTTCATCGTCTGACCGACGACGTTCGCGCTCTTGGTACGGTTGCCCGTCAGAAGTCCCATCTTGTACATCGTATAAAGGAGCTTTCTATGTGACGGCTTGAGACCGTCGATCTCGGGGATCGCACGCGAGACGATAACGCTCATAACGTACGGCATATAGTTTTTCTCAATAGTATCGGTTATCAACTGCTCCTCTATGGGAGCGTAGATTATTTCATCAGTTGTCTTTACTTTTGACGTCTTTTTTGCCATTTAGGTACCGTCCTTGAATTTAATATCGTGTAAATTTTATTTTGTCGTATCTGTTTTTGCTTAATTGATATGCTTTATCGTGTGGGCGGCAGCTCTTATGAGTCTGTTGTACAGAGCGAGCCCAAGTCCGTTTTGCGTGGGCAGGTGCGCGTAGATGACGTCAACGCTCATCGAGTTCGTTTCACGCAGAGCAGAGAAGAGCGTTTGTGCCTGCATGGCAAGGTCGTCACGCGCGCCGACGTCGATTATGTTTTTGTTATTTAAGAGCGGCATTTCCTCGGAGTAGCAGAGGATAGCGCAATTCTCGCGACTTTGCGCCGCTACAAGAAAGTCTGCGACTGTGCTCTCCTCTCCCTCAAGCAGAACGAGAGGGGATGCGGGAGCATAGTGCTTGTACTTCATTCCGGGCGAGAGCGGTCGCTCGTTCTCGCCGAGAAGCTCGGTGACAGCGGCGGCTATCTCAACCTTTTCGCAAACACAGCCGAGTGCGTCTGCGGTGATAGCTCCCGGGCGGAGCATAATAGCGACCTCGCCCTCGAGCTTTACTATGGTGGACTCAAGTCCTATCTCGCACTGTCCTCCGTCGATAATGGCATCGATCCTGCCGTTCATATCAGCGATCACGTGCTCGGCACTGGTTGGCGAGGGAGAACCGGAGAGATTAGCCGACGGAGCGGCTATGGCAACGCCCGAGGCTTCGATAAGCGCGTGCGCTACCTCGTGCGAGGGGCAACGGACGGCGACCGTATCAAGTCCGCCCGTAACTCCGCTTGGAATTATATCCTTCTTTGGTAATATCACGGTAAGTGGCCCCGGCATAAAGGCTTTTGCAAGCTTATAGTAGAGGAGCGAGGTGTGAGCGTAACGCTCGGCATCCTCAGGGGATGCGATATGGATGATCAGCGGGTTGTCGGACGGTCTGCCCTTTGCGGCATATATCTTTGCCGCCGCATCCGCATCGGTCGCGTCAGCTCCGAGTCCGTAGACCGTCTCGGTAGGCATCGCGACGAGTCCTCCGCGCTTTATGATCTCGGCACAGCTCTTTATCGCCTGCGCATCGGGCGCATCGGGAGCCATTCTGAATATCTGCGTATCCATACTCAGACTCCCTCCGAGCTCTTGAGCTTTTCAGCCGTATCCGCTGTGATGAGTGCGTCGATCATCGCGCCGATATTTCCGTTAAGGAAGCTTTCAAGCGAGAAGAGCGTAAGACCTATGCGGTGGTCGGTGATGCGTCCCTGCGGATAGTTGTAGGTGCGTATGCGCTCGCTTCGGTCGCCTGTGCCGACCTGACTCTTTCGGTCAGAGGCGATCTTTTCGTTTTGCTCGGTCAGCTTCATATCGTAAAGCTTGGTTTTGAGCATCTTGAGAGCTTTGTCGCGGTTCTTGAACTGACTGCGCTCCTCCTGACACTCGATAACGATGCCCGTGGGCTTGTGTGTAAGTCTTACGGCGGACTCGGTCTTGTTGATGTGCTGACCGCCCGCTCCGCTTGATTTACAAGACTCGATTATAATGTCTGCAGGGTTTATCTCGACCTCAACGTCCTCCGCCTCGGGAAGCACAGCGACGGTCGCGGTGGAGGTCTGGATCCTTCCCTGAGACTCTGTCTCGGGGACTCGCTGAACTCTGTGCACTCCGCTCTCGAACTTGAAGCGTGAATACGCGCCGTCACCCTCGATCATAAAGGTAACTTCACGAAAACCGCCAAGCTCGGTCTCGTTTGCGTTCATCAGCGAGATCTTAAAGCCTGCCGACTCTGCGTACATAGTGTACATTCGATAAAGCACTCCAGCAAAGAGTGCCGCCTCCTCGCCGCCTGCACCGCTGCGGATCTCGACCATAACGTTCTTGTCGTCGTTGGGGTCGCGAGGCAGGAGAAGTACCTTAAGCTCCTCAAGGAGAAGATCCGGCTGTGACTTTATTTCCTTGTATTCCGACTGGACAAGCTCGCGCATCTCGGCGTCAAGCTGCTCCTCGAGCATAGCGCGCAGATCCTCGCACTCGGCGACGACCGACTTGTATTCGCGGTATTTTTCAATGATAGGAGTAAGAGACTTGTATTCCTTCATAAGCGCGGTGAAGCGCTCCTGATCCGAAAAAATGTCGGGCGCGGCAAGCTCTTGTTCTATAGTACAGTAACGGATCTCTGCATCCTTGAGTTTCTCTAACATATTTTCCTCTTTTGTTGGGTTATTATCTGTCGAAGTTATAGAAAGCCTTTACAGCCTTGTGAGTCTCGTAAACGTCGACCTTTGCTACCATCTCATAGGGAGCGTGCATAGCGATCAGCGGTACGCCGAGGTCGATGGTCTCGATGTTGTGGTTGGCGATGAACTTGGCAACAGTTCCGCCGCCGCCTGCATCTACCTTACCAAGCTCGCCCGACTGCCAAACTACGTTGTACTCTTCCATAGCGGCTCTGAGCCAAGCGATGAACTCGGGGTTTGCGTCGTTTGTGCCCGACTTTCCGCGAGAGCCTGTGTACTTGGTGAATACCGCGCCGCAGCCTACATAAGCGGTGTTCATTCTCTCGAATACCTCAGGGAAGTTGGGGTCGTAGCCACAGCAAACGTCAGCCGAGAGGCACTTGGAGTTAGCGCGGACAAGTGCGGAGGATACTCCGAACGAGCCTGAGATAGCATCGATGATATCGAGCATAAGGTCGCACTGCATTCCGCTCGAGCCGTCGCTGCCGATCTCTTCCTTGTCTGCGAGGATGCACATAACTGTGTGCTTGCAGTCGGGGGACTCGACAAGTGCGGTGAGAGAGGGATAAGCGCAAACTCGGTCGTCGTGGCCGTAAGAGCCGATCATAGAGCGGTCAAAGCCGATGTCTCTTGCCTTTGCCGCAGGAACTACGCAAAGCTCGGAGGAGAAGAAGTCCTCCTCGGTAATGCTGTACTTGTCTGCGATGAGCGTAAGAACTGCGTTCTTTACCGAGTTTTCTTCATCCTCGGGCATATTTCCGAGAAGCACGTTGAGCTGCTCGCCGCGGATAGCGTCACTGAGGGGGAGCTTAGCCTGCTCGTAGCCGAGGTGGGGGAGAAGATCGGAGATGTAGAATACGGGATCGGTCTCGTCCTCACCGACGCAGACCTTGACAGTCTTGCCGTCCTTGGTGATAACTACACCGTGAAGTGCGAGGGGAGTTGCTACCCACTGATACTTGCGGATACCGCCGTAGTAGTGTGTCTTGAAGTAAGCCATGCCGCCGTCCTCGTAGAGAGGGCACTGCTTGAGGTCGATCCTGGGTGCGTCAACGTGAGATGCTACTATTCTGATACCGTTTCTGATGTCCTCAGTACCGATAGAGAACACGAAGAGGTTCTTGCCGCGGTTGTTGTAGTAGAGCTTATCGCCTGCCTTTACGGTGTCGCCAAGCGTGTACTCGCGGTAGCCGTGCGCGCTCACAAGAGCGATAGCGGCGTCAACAGACTCTCTCTCGGTCTTTCCGTTGTCAAGAAAGCTCTTATAGCCCTCAGCGTAAGCGAAAGCGGCATCAACCGTTTCCTTGCCCAGCTTTTTGTAAACTGTTTCCTTTTTGTAAAGAAGATCCTTGTTCATTTTACACTTTCCTCGTTTCTGTAATATATTTATTATTTATAATGTTCTATTGCCTTGTTGACTTTTTTGACATAGTTGCGCGTTTCCTTGAAGGGAATGTACTTCAGCGTTCCGTCGCTGTTTGAATATTCGTCGTCCTCAAGCCACTCTGCCACGTTGCCCTCGCCCGCGTTGTAAGCGGCAAGCGCGGTATCCCAATTGCGAAAGCGCGTGAAGAGATACTTTAGATAATAGGTTCCGTAGCGGATGCTCACCTCGGGGTCAAAAAGTTCGAGAGATGTGAGATTTTCGCCCAGATGCTCGGACGAAGTCAGCCACGCGAAAGTTTTGGGCAGCATCTGCATAAGTCCGCACGCGCCGGCTTTCGAGGTCGCTGCAGGATCAAAGTCGCTCTCGACCTCGATCACCGCGAGAACTAAATAGGACGGCACGTTGTATTGCTCGGCGTATTTGTCGACGATCGGCTTGCACTCGTCAAGCGGGATCCTTCTGTGCGCGCACTCGCTTATCAGATTGAATACGAGCGTTACCGATATCGAGACTATAAGTATGAGAGATATCATTACGGGGCGCTTAATTCTGTGCATCGTATACCTCCGCAGTGAGAATTTTTTCGATCACACCGTCTGCCTCAAAGAGCAGCTGCTCGCGAGAACCGTCGTTTGTAAGCACCGCGTCTGATGCCGAGATGTAAAAGTCGTCATCCTTTTGCGCGTTGATCCTCAGCTCCGCCTTCTTGCGCGAGATAGAGTCGCGAGCCATAATGCGCTCGATGCGGTGGCTCTTGGGGGCGAGCACAGAGATCACAAAGTCGCATTCGCGGTCAAAACCCGATTCGATAAGCGTGGGAGCATCGACCGCCACCGCGATCGCGCCCTGACCACCGTAAGATGCGATAAGTTCGCGGATGCTCACGAGCACGCGCGAGAGCACGGTCTCGTTGAGGAGCGCGAGCTTGTCTTTATCCGAGAACACGACAGCGCCGAGCGCGGCGCGGTCAAGCGTTCCGTCAGGTGCGATAACGCGCTCGCCAAATGCCGCCTTTATCGCGTCGAGACACTCGGACGGTGGGACGAGCAGAGAATGATAAAGCGCGTCGGCATCGATCACGGGAATATTCCTTTTTGTGAACGCCTCGGAGAGCAGACTCTTGCCCGCGCCCGACGGTCCTGTGATGCCGATGATCTTCATATCCGCGCAAAAACTCCCTTCTATATTAAGTATAATATATCACCTTATATTATAACTCATTTCTTCGATTTTTTCAAGTACCCACAAGCATATTTTTTATTTTATTGACCGCAAGACTTGACGGCGGTCCGTGCTGATAGTATAATTGAGTTGTAAGACGAAATTTTTTAAAAAATTTTAAAAATCACTGTAATGTAACCCACGCTTTTGTTGTTTATTAGGGTGAAGGACCTTCAAGAAAGGAGATTTGAGATGGAAGACAGCCAGATACTCGAGCTATATTTTGCACGGTCAGAGGATGCGATCGCCGAGACCGACAAAAAATACGGCAGCTATTGCAAATACATAGCCGACCGTATACTTGAGAACGAAGAGGATTCACTTGAGGTCAAGAACGACACCTATCTTCAAGCTTGGAACACCATTCCGCCCAAACGCCCCGAACCGCTCAAATATTATCTCGGCGCACTTTGCCGCGGTATAGCCATAAACCGCCGCAGAGCGCAGATGAGACAGAAGAGGGACGGAAACGTGGATATGATACTCGACGAGCTTGCGGAGTGCATTCCGGACCCCAGCGAGAAGAACGGCTTTGTTGATGGGTTGATATTGCGCGATGCCCTCAATCGCTTCGTTCACAGCCTGCCCGAGCGCACGCAGAAGGCATTTTTGCTCCGCTATTGGTACGCATGCACGGTAGCGGAGGTTGCAAGCGAGCTCTCGATAAAGGAGAACAACGCCGCAGTCCTTTTGCTGCGCACGCGCGAAAAACTCAAAGAATTTTTAGAAAAGGAAGGGTTTGAAATATGAAAAAAGAAGATATTTTCGAAGCTCTCGGCGATATAGATGCGGAGGTCGTGCTCAGCGCCGCGCCGAATGTCAAGAAGCGAAAGAAAATTCCGTTTGTACTTCGCATAGTGGCAGCCGCGCTTGCGATGGTAATAATAATTTCCGCGGTTATTGCGGCAATAGTGATCCCGAAAATAATGGAAGATAAAAACGTAATTTTGCCATTACCTTCGCCTTATCGCGTGCTCGCGATAGCAAACTATCCTTCGATGGAGATGGCGCCTAAAAAAGGGAATAACAGTGTGAAGGCGTATGAGAGCTGGCGGAGCGATGTTGCCAAACGAAGCAAAGTTTATACCGACCTCAATGTGTTGGTCCCTTTTTTCTCGGATGCCGCTGAAGAGTTTTTGGGAGATCACGGAGATAAAAACGTAGTTTTTTCTCCTTTGAGTATTTATATGGCTCTTGCTATGATGGGTGAGACAAGCAACGGAGAGGTTCAGGCTGATATTTTCGAAAGACTTGGAGTACCCAATATTACGCATCTTCGCGCGCAAGCAAGCAGAATATGGAATGGAACGTATCGTGACGACGGAGCTATAAAGAGTCTTGTCGCCAACTCGATATGGCTGCGTGACGGATATGAGTTTAATCAAGCTCCGCTTGACAGTCTTGCAGAGCATTACTATGCGTCATCTTATGCAGGCGATATGGATAGTGAAGACTTCAAAGAGCAGTACTGTAAATGGATCAATGAAAGCTCAGGAAATGAGTTTGATATGTCGATAGATAGTGTTCCGTGGGATGAATACACAGATATATGTATCAGTTCAGCTATGTATTTTAGTAGCAAATGGAATAGCATATTTGAGTCGACTGAAAAGGGAATTTTCCACGCGAAGAATGCCGATGTCAGTGCTGATTTTATGACGGATACTGTAAAAAAAGATTTTGTTTACTACGGTGAAAATTTTTGTGCGGTAGCTAAACGGCTTGAAAGTCTCGGATACGTATGGTTTATTTTGCCTGATGAGAGTGTTTCGGTTGACGATGTGTTATCTTCAGGCAATCTTATGGATTTCTTAATCAACTCGAAAGCACGTGAGAAAAAGCAGTATAAGATCACTATGAATATCCCCAAGTTTAGTATTTCAACCGAGTCGGATATCACTGAGAAGATGAAAAAAATTATACCGACAAGTGTGTTTGAAAATGGCACTTCGGCTCTCTGCGACGGTGTAAATGTTAATGTTTCTGAAATGGTGCATGGTGCATCATTGGAAATAGATGAGAATGGTATTGTTGGTGCAACTTATAATGCTGCGAAACAGTTTTTGACGGGAATAGAATATCCTGCAAAGGATGAAATAATCATAACCTATGATGTTCCGTTTATCGTTGCCGTGACAAGCGCGGCAGACGTTCCGCTCTTCCTTGGCGTTATAAACGATCCTACAAAGTGATTTTACACGACCGCCTGCCGAAAATCTTCGGCAGGCGGTTTTGTGTGCTTATCGTTAAATACGTCTTCAATTATTATTCGCTTTTCCTTTTGACTCAAAAGGGGCAAAAGAAAATACCGAAAAGGAGGTTTCGCTCGTTGCGACGAGCGACCGACGTTTCGTCGTCGGCTCACGACAAACTTTTAAAAAAGTTTGATCAAAACTTTCCTGCGACGCTCCCAATGAGGTTTAGATGTCACTCTTCACAATAAAATAGCAACCCGTGGTAGCCTGCTGTCCACGGGTTGCTTCCTCGCATTGATACTAAATCACACAGCGAGAATATCGCTTTGGTTTACAGTATCCCAAACATCTTTAGAGAATATCGGCTCGAGTCACGTACAAACTCTA
>JAGBIA010000137.1 GCA_017935225.1 Clostridia bacterium
GAATAACTCAAGTTATGTTCTCGCATATCCATTATAACACACAATTTGAATTCCGAACTATAGCTTTTGAATTTTTGTCCCTTTTTTGCCATAAAAATATGCACCTCCAAAAGTGTCTAACTTTTGGGGTGCATATCAGCTGCCCGCGTGTTTCTTCCTCGCATTGATATTAAATTATGGAACGTAGATGTCGCTACAGATCACAGTAGCCCAAAGCCCTTTAGGGAATATTGGATCGACTTACGTACAAACCCTATAACAACCCCCACAGGAAATTCTTTTGGTTCTTTTCTTTCAAGAAAAGAACAAGAAAACGCGTCCCCTAACTCACTTTCTAACCAGATACTTTCGCATATCGATCGCGCAGGCGACGAGGATAATAAGGCCCTTGATAACGTACTGCATATTAGAATCGATACCGAGGAAGGTAAGACCGACGAAGATGATACGGAGAAGGACCACGCCCATAATAACGCCGCGGATCTTACCGATACCGCCGACGAAGGAGACACCGCCGATAACGCAGGCGGCGATGGCATCGAGCTCGTAGTTAAGACCGGTTGCGGCGGAGTTTGAGCCGATACGCGCCGCCTCGATAAATCCTGTGATACCGTACATAATTCCCGCGAGCACGAACACCCAGATGATCGTCTTGCTGACCGACACACCCGACACGTTTGCCGCTTCGGGATTAGATCCGACCGCGAACATATTCTTACCAAACGCAGTCTTATTCCAGATAAACCACATCACGACCGTGATGATCACCGCGTAAAGAATATAATTCGGGATTGCCACGCCGCCTATCTTGAACATATTACCCGAAATAAACGAGCTGTAGGACGGATCGAGTCCAGAGATAGACTGACCGTTATTCGTTCCCTGCATAAGATAGATCAGGAGCGCGCCGTAAGTGATAAGCTGAGTTGCAAGCGTCACGATAAACGGATGGAGCTTGAATCGCGCGGTGCAAAAGCCGTTGACAAAGCCAACGAGTGCGCCGAGGGCAATAACTATCAGAAATACCGCCCAGATCGGAAAGGTGGGCAGTCCCGGAAACATCTTGTTCGCGTATCCGCTTGCCTGCAAGAGCGAGGCGGCGACGCAGGCGGTAAGACCGACGATACGTCCTGCCGAGAGATCGGTTCCCGTCAGGATTATGCACCCCGCGATGCCGAGCGCTATCGGCAGATTTGCCGCCGAGAGCGAGATGATATTCACGATTGAGGAAAGCGAGAGAAAACGCGGATCGTAGATCTGTATACCCACGATCGCAACGAAAAGCAGAATATACAAAAGATTGTTGATGAAAAACTCCTTGATCGCCCTGCGCTTGTCCTCGGGCGAGCTTTGCTTGAACACCATAAATTTATTTTTGGGATTCCACTTCTGCAACCCCTTCGTCATATTACTCATTTCTAAACCTCCTATAGCTACCTTATGCAAAGCGCGAGGCAAGCTCCATTATTTTTTCCTGCGTTGCGCTCTTAGCGTCAAGCTCGCCCGCAAGCCGTCCGCCCGACATAACGAGTATTCGATCGCACACGCCAAGCAGCTCGGGCATCTCGCTTGAGACCATCATAATGCACTTTCCTGCCTCGGCAAGCGAGATCATAAGCTGATATATCTCGTATTTCGCGCCCACGTCGATGCCTCGCGTGGGCTCGTCAAGCAGCAGCACCTCAGGCTCGGTCAAAAGCCATCTGCCGAGAATGACCTTCTGCTGATTTCCACCCGACAGCGTGCCGATCTTAGTCGCACGCGAGGGCGTTTTGATGCGCAGTGAGTCGATCGACCACTGCGTGTCCTTTTTCATTTTGGACTCGTCGAGAAAAATACCTGCCGCACGGTACTTCGGAAGTCCCGATATGACCGTGTTGTCGGTGATGTCGAGTATTCCGAAAATTCCGTTTGCGCGTCGCTCCTCGGTCAAGAGGGCAAAGCCGTTTTTCTTTGCCTCGCGCGGCGAGCGGTTGGCGACCTCTTTGCCGTGAAGCGTTATTCTTCCGCTCTTCTTCTCGCAGAGTCCGAAAATGCTCTCAAGCAGCTCTGTGCGCCCCGCGCCGCCAAGTCCCGCGACACCGACGATCTCGCCGCTCCTCAGCTCGAACGAGACGTCGCGTATCGGCGCGTAGCGCGTGCTGAGGTTATCTACCTTCATCACTACCTCGCCGATCTTGTTGTTCTTGGGCGGAAAACGCTCGGTCAGCTCGCGCCCGACCATCAACCGAATGATCTTGTCCATCGTCAGATCCTTCGCCTTCTCGGTCGCCACGTGCCTACCGTCGCGCATTACCGTGACCTCGTCAGAGATGCGCAGTATCTCTTCCATCTTGTGCGAGATGTAGATTATGCCGCATCCGCGCGACTTAAGCTTCTCGATTATGCGGAAGAGATGCTCGACCTCGCGGTCGTTGAGCGAGGACGTAGGCTCGTCGAGCACGATGATCTTCGAGTTATATGACACTGCCTTGGCGATCTCGACCATCTGCCGCTCGCTGACCGACATTTTGCTCATTATCGTATCGGGATCGACCTCAATTCCGAGGTCGCGGAAGATCTCGAGCGTTTTCTCACGCATCACGCCCTCGCGCGTGATAAATCCGAGCGTCGTCGGGTAGCGACCGAGCCAGAGATTGTCACCGACGCTCCGCTTGAGTGCCTGATTCAGCTCCTGATGCACCATCGCGACGCCGCTCTCGAGTGCTTCCTTTGAATTTTTGAAGCTCACGCGCTTGCCGTCGAGCAGTATCTCTCCCTCGTCTGCGCTGTAGATGCCGAAAAGGCACTTCATCAGCGTGGATTTTCCCGCTCCGTTTTCGCCCATCAGCGCGTGCACGCTCCCTGCGCGGATCTTAAGACTCACCGCGTCAAGCGCCTTTACGCTCGGAAAGCTCTTGCTCATATTCTTCATTTCAAGTAAATATTCTGCCATTTTGACCTCTATGTTGTGTTAGTTTAGTTAGTTTGTGTAGTAATAGGACGCGTTTTCCACCTTTCTTTCGAGAAAGGTGGAGCCAAAGAACTTGAATGGGGTGTTGTTATTGGATACGTGCGTGATCGTTATGCCTGCCTCAATCAGAGTTTGGGATATTTGTGAGGGTAGCGACATAACAGACGGGGCATTTATTAAAATGCGAGGTGGAAACACGCGGACAGCTCGCTACCGCGTGTTTCTTTTTTATTGTGAAGAGTAATATATAAATTTTTGTTTTGTCTGTAGCCGAAAGCAACGATTTCTCTCTATGCCGGTAGGGGAGGGGCTTGCTCCTCCCGTTTTTGAGCATAATTGATACTCAAAGGCTCTCCTTGAGGAGAGCTGGCGGTGTAACCGCCTGAGAGGTGATAAAGGTCGTTA
>JAGBIA010000138.1 GCA_017935225.1 Clostridia bacterium
GAGCTATAATCACTTTCGAGCTATTCTTTCTTAGCTTCTTTTACTTTGTTGAGTATATATAACTCGTTTGACGAGATTTGCACTTGCTTTTGCTTTGTACTTATCTCTTGTTGTTCAATTTTCAATGACCGTTCGCTGCCTTTTTCGCGACAGCTTTAGTATTATACCACACCTTTTCGCCTTTGTCAATACCTTTTTAAAACTTTTTTCAAGTTTTTTCAAAGTTTTTTTCGGGACTTTAAGGTGCGCTATTTTACTCTCGTCTCCTCACGGCGACTCCACTATTCTACCACTTTTTTCCCCGTTTGTCAACACCTTTTTCATAAGTTTTTTGGATTTGTAAATAATGCTCATATAAATCGACATTTTTCGCCGTATTTTTTAGCAAAAAGTTGCAAAGACTATAAAAAAACACCTAAGGAGCCATAATGCTTACCGTTTTTTTACGTACTGCGATAATCTATTTTCTTTTAATATTAGCCATGCGGCTGATGGGAAAGCGTCAGATCGGCGAGCTTGAGGTATCCGATCTTGTAACTACATTACTGATATCCGAGATCGCTTCCCTGCCCATAACCGAGCCAGAGCTACCGCTCACGCACGCAGTGATCCCGCTCGTGCTTCTATTATCATTCGAGGTCATCATCTCCTTTCTCGTGTCGCGCTTCCCGAGGTTGAAGTTTCTGACTGCAAGACCGTCGACGCTCATCCGAAACGGCAAGATCTCGCAATCTGCGATGAAGAATGCGCGGATCTCTTTTGATGAGTTGTTCTGCGAGCTGAGAAATCAGGGGGTTTACGATCTTGACGAGATAGAATATGCGATCCTTGAGCAAAACGGGCGCATCACGGTGATACAAAAAGCCCGTTTTCGTCAGCCGTCAGCCGAGGATCTCGGTCTTGAGGTGAAAGAAAACGGACTGTTTCACATTGTTATCGAGCACGGGCGGATCAACCACCACGGTATCGATCTTGTCGGAATACGCGAGAGCGATCTGCGGCGAGAACTGAAAAAGAAGAAGCTTGAGGTTTCGGACGTCTATCTTATGACGGTAAATGACGCGGGCAAGCGCACGGTCATACCAAAAAAGGAGGAAAAATGAGAGCTATCATCAGCGCAGTCATTCTGCTCTCGCTCTGCACGGCGCTCGTGATCGCAAACGCGATTGCATTGTGTGATATCCTCGGCGATATGGCAAATCTGAGCACGGATATTTTAGAGTCCGGCGAGCAACCTTACAAACTCCGCGATCTCTTTACAGAAAAGCGCCCGCTTCTCGCTTTAAGCATCGAGAGCGACGAGCTCGAGCGGTTGTGCGAGCTTATCGAGTCGCTGGTGAGTGCGTATGAATCAAAAGATAGCTCGCAGATCACAAAATACTGCAATCTTATTGCAGATCTGTGTCGCGAGCTATCGGGATTTGAAAAAATATCATTTGAGAGTGTCTTTTAATATAATGAAGCTTTCGTGGTATCTCTCGACGATCAGGAGTGAAAGAATTCCGTAATAACTGTTCTTTCCCGAATATTCTGCCACCGTCTCGCTCCTGCTGCAAGTGGCACTCTCGGAATAGATCATATTTTCGGTCTTCTCGGAATGAGTTCCGTATTCTGCTATAGCGATCCGATCGATATTTCCGTCACCAAGCCGCGAACCCGAGAGAAGAAGTATCTCGTCGCTGTGATATATGATCGGCTCGTCGGAGCCGTCGTCGATGCGAACACGCCAAGTCTTTCCGTCCTTTGCAGTAGCGCTCACCCAGACCGTGCCGTCACGTCTCTCTGTATACACCGAGGAAAAGTCGGCTGTCTTATACAGTACGGGCAACGACATATCATTTCCCACATCGGTGGCAATATACGTGTGCGTTGTCGGGCAGTTGCGCTTTATATCGTCGACCAAGGAATTCTTGACCGGGTAGAAGCATATCAGATCGCTCTTTGTTTTGTCGAGAGCGTCAGCAAAACCCAAGAGCATATTGAAATCTGTCTTTCCTGTGTTGTCAACAAAACCAAACGACAGCTCCACTCCGCTTTTAGAATACGAAAGCACTCTGTTTCCATCAAAGCGCACGTGCGCGGACTCTTTTGAAAGCTCCTCTCCGAGCTGTGTGGTGAAAATAGTTGCAGCAAGCGACAATCCGCAAAGGTCGGGCGCGCTCAGGACTATATTTCCGTCCTTTGACGCGATGCTTGCCGCATTTCCGCCTTCGGCATCAAGAAGAAGCCAGATGCATCTGCTCGTTTGCGGGTCGTAGGAGTTTTCTTGTTTGTGGGAGAGCGTATAACCGCTGTATTTCTTTACGTATTTCGAGATAACGTCGGCGATCTCGTAGCTCTCCTTGCAGTAGGCAACGGTATATTCGTATATCGGATATCCGTTGAGTGTAAATTCATCGATCTCGTGATCTGCATAGACCTCGAAGTGCGCATCCTTGCTCATTATCGCGGCATAGCTCGCGCCCGGAAGGATATCGCTCTCAAATTTATCGATCGCATCAATGGTTGCACTCTCTGTCCTTCCGCCGAGAACGATATATCCGCGGTCATAGCGGCAGATATAGTCACCTTGGCGCAAAGCAGAAAAATTCTCTTTTGTAACAAGGCGCGAGGTGTAGCCGAGAAGTATCTCAAACGTACCCGAGACCGTCTGCTCGGAATCGTATTTAAGGAATGTCGCGATGCCCGTCTTTTCGGATACGGCATCGGCAAGCAGTTGTGCGCGCGCAACAAGTTCAAAGCCCGAGCTTCTCGGGATCACCACGTAGATAGCACTTGCGAAGGGCTCACCGTCATCCTCGGGCGGCGAAGTCGAGACTATGAGCTGCTCGAACTTATCAAGTCCGCCGTCGTCCTTGCAGGAAGCGCAGGAGGTAAGGAAGCAGAACGCGAGCAATAACGTTGTAACAAGGAATAAATACCGTCTCATATCTCACCTGCAATCAAAGCGCTCGCCGACGAGCGTGGGGATATCCCTGCCAAAGCCTGCCTCGCTTATTCTCGTCAGCACCTTTTCGGCTTCGTCTCGCTTGAGCGCGAATTTCACGCAAACGTCAGCTCCGAAATCGGTGTCGTCGATGATCGCAGAGGCGGATGCGAGGATGTTTGAATACTTCTGGTACTCCGAGTATCCGCTTCTCAGCTCATAAACAAGATACGGCTCGTAGGTGACGATCTCTGCTCCCTCGATGGCAATTGCCGTCGAGTGCGAATACGCGCGAACAAGTCCGCCCGCGCCGAGCAGAATTCCGCCGAAATAGCGCGTTACCACCACGCAAACGTCGGAGACACCGCTCTTGCGGATAGTCTCGAGCATCGGCATTCCCGCAGTTCCCTGCGGCTCGCCGTCGTCCGAGTATCTTGCGATGATACCGCCTTTAATGAGATACGCAAAGCAGTTGTGCGTGGCGTCCGAATATTCTTTTTTCATCTGCTTGATAAAGGCAAGCGCCTCTTCCTCGCTCTCTACGTGCAAGGCGTGACCGATAAAGAGCGATCGCTTTTCTTCAAATTCCACGTGCGCCTCACGTTTTACCGTGGTGTACTGCTCTGCAAGCTGCATATTATCTCCTGATCAGTTAAATTTTAAGATCTCGTAATCAAATTCAAGCTCTCCCGTCTCGAGATAGCTTCCGAGTATATCCTTTGCCGCACTCATGTTGAGCGAGGACATTCCGTCGATATTCGGGATCTCGCCGTATATCGAGCGGTAGATCATATGTGCACCAACAAGTCCCGCATAGACCGTGCTGTGTCCGTGTGCGTCGTCAACGCAAAGATCCCATTTGTCAACTCCCGTCTCGATAAGCGAGTTGAGCTCGCCGCGCCAATCGAGCACAGGGAGATCGGGACAAGCCTTCTGCGCAAGGCTGATAGGTCCTTCAAACTCGTTGTGCGCAGGAAAAATAACAAGCGTGGTATCCGAGCTGTCGCAGGCAGTCTTGAGCACCTTGAGATTACTTGCCTCACCGTCCGAGTAAAAACCGCAGATGAACACGCCGTCAAACTCGCCGCTCTCGATGCGCGCCATAAGTGCTTCGTCTGCAATATAGGTAGCGACCGTCGCGTATCCGCGAGAGATGGGGTTTACCGCAAGGCTTTTGTCGTTGACGTTCAGCATATCCGAGAGAACGTAGCCTATCTGCGACGAACCGATAAAGCTGTTGCCGAGAATGAGTATCTTTCCGTCAGCAAGATGCGAAAGTGAGCCGTCGGTGACCGCGCTCTTTGCCGTTATTGCAGAGAGCTGATAGAGCTTATCCGCGGCGTTCGCGTCAAGCTCGGTATAGGGCGCGGTGAGATAAAGCTTGTAGCTTTCGTCGTCCTCTTTATATTCGTATTCAAAAACGTATCTGTATTCGACTTCCTTGCCCGTGCCGCGACTCTCGATCAGCTTGTTTACGCTGAGCTGATTTCCGCTCGCCCTCGTGTAGTCTTCGACAAGCGTCCAGCCGTCGCTATCAGCATTCTCAAAACCGAAGCTACCGAGCTTTTCACCATCGCGCGTAATCGTATACGCGTCGTTCTCGAGCGTAAGCGTCCAATCCTTCGGGAGCTGCAAATAGAGAGTTTTTCCCATTGTTCCTATCTCGAAGTGGAGCTTCTGATACTCCTTGGTCACGCGGCACTTGAGCTGCCAGTGCTTAGGTGTCTCGTCGCCCGCAGGCTTCTCGGTGGGTGTATCGGTCGACTCAGTCGGTGTATCCTTGGGCTCGGTCGCATCTGTGTCGGCAACTTCTTTGTTACATCCGACGAGTAAAAGCGCCGTAAGCGCGATAAAAACAAATATAGCAATAAATTTCTTCATAAAATATCCTCATACTTTTCTTCAAACTCCGCTACGTCGTCTTCACTGCTCATCCAGATTATCGCGTAGCATTTGGACATTCCAAGGCGGATGTAGGCTTCAAAGCGGTGGTTTCCGTCGTTGAGTGTCAGCTCGCCGTCCGCAAAGTTGATCATTATCGGCGGCAGGTCCTTTCCGTCCGAGATAGACGACATAAGTGAAAGCACTTTTCGCTCAAAGCCGCCCTCGTTGACACGAAAGCGCATATTCTCCTCGGGTCCGCAACAGCGGCAAAGGAGCGAGGTCGGAAATTCTACAGGACCGATATAATATCTCTTCTGCAGAGAAAGTCCGTCCGAGAACGCCTTGTTATTCCCGTCGCTCAAAAGATACTCGTGTATCCACTCCTCAATTTTGTCCGCTCTTGCATACTCAAGAGCAGACGTGAGCGAGCCTACGTATCTGAGTTCAGTACTGTTCATTCTTCCCAGTCCTCCTTAGGCTCGGGCGCATCGTCGAGCGCGTATTTTTTCATCATTCCTCTCGCCTTAGCATCAGCAAGAGCCACAACGGTCATTCCGTCCGCACCGTATTCCACGTCCTCGACAGTCGCCACGCGGTAGAGCGTATTGAGCGCGCCGCCGTCGGAATTCGGTATGAAATAGGTCACGCGGCGCTTTCCCTCGGTGACGATAGCTTCAAGCTTCGAGATAAGCGTATCCATTCCCTGACCCGTGAGAGCCGAGATATACGCGATATTGTCGGCATCCGACGAGCGACCTATCTCGCGAAGCTCGGCAAAGCCGCGGTCGCACTTATTGAAAACGTAGAGCGTGGGCTTTCCGACCGCTCCAAGCTCGACGAGCAGATTTTCGGTGACCTCAAGTTGCTCGGAAAAGCGAGGATCGGACGCGTCAATGATTATCAAGAGGACGTCCGCCATACACGCCTCCTCAAGCGTCGAATGGAACGCGCTGACGAGGTGGTGGGGGAGCTTGTTGATAAATCCTACCGTGTCGGTCAGAAGCACGCTCTCGCCGCAAGGAAGCTCGTACTTTCTCGTCGTGGGGTCAAGCGTTGCAAAGAGCTTGTCCTCGGCAAGTATTCCCGCATAGGTCAGCGCGTTGAGAAGCGTGGATTTGCCCGCGTTGGTATATCCGACGATAGCTACCTGCACGATGCCGCTTCGGTCGCGCGAGGCGCGCATAGTTCTGCGGTTCTTTTCCATCTCGTCGATCTGCGCTTCAAGCGCGCGGATGCGGCGCTGAAGATGTCGTCTGTCGGTCTCAAGCTGGCTCTCTCCGGGGCCTCGCGTACCGATACCGCCGCCAAGACGCGAGAGCTCAGTTCCCTTACCCATAAGTCTCGGCGCGGTGTACTTGAGCTGTGCAAGCTCGACCTGAAGCTTTCCCTCTCCCGTAACTGCGTGGAGCGCGAAAATGTCGAGAATGAGCATCGAGCGGTCGATGACTCTGACCTTATCTCCCATTATATTTTCAAGGTTTCTTATCTGTGACGGGGAGAGCTCGCAGTCGAACACCACGAGATCCGCGTCGTTTATAGCACACAGATATGCAAGCTCAGCCGCCTTGCCGCTGCCGATCATAGTTTTGGCATCGGGAGCTTCCTTGTTCTGTGTAAGTCTTGCGATGCACTCGCCGCCCGCAGTTTTGAGCAAGCCCTCAAGCTCGTCCATACTGCGCTCGAGCGCATCCGTGTTCTCGCCCTTTTGTGCAAGTCCGACAAGCACCGCGCGGCTTGCTTCGGGCAATTCTCTTTCTGTCATACAAACACCTCCTTAAAGGTAGTGTGGCTTATTTTGAGTAAAAATACTCCTCGACCTCGGCGCAGATAGCGTGATAGACGGGCAGGTGAAGCTCCTGTATCTTAAAGGTCTCGCTCTCGGGCACGCGGATAGCAATATCCGAGAGAGTAGCAAGCTTGCCGCCGCCCTCGCCGCTCATTCCGATAACAGTCATTCCAAGTCCTCTTGCCACTCTTGCCGCCGCGGCTACGTTCTTCGCGTTGCCCGACGTGCTAAGACCGATGAATATATCTCCCGCCTTTCCGAGTGCGAGAGTCGACTGCGCATAGGTAAGCTCGGGATCTACGTCATTGTTAAACGCCGAGGAAAGCGCCGCGATCGTGGGCAGAGATATAGCCGAAAGTCCGCCCTGAAGCTTCGAGAGTGTCTCATCGTCAAGCTCTGCGCACTTTTCTCTCATTTCTGCTTTTTTGCTCTCGTCGAGCGGTCTTTTCTTCAAAAATCCCTTCATCAGCTCGCCGACGATATGGTCACAATCGGCACAGCTACCGCCGTTGCCGCAAAGAAGGAGCTTGCCGCCCTTCTCGTAACACGCGATTATCGCCTCGATCGCGCGCTTGATCTCGCTCTCGCACACAGCGAGCGCAGGGTATCTTTCTATCAATAATTCAAGATGCTTCAAAATATTCCCTCCCCGTAAAGCGCGACGGTTATCGCGCCGTAATCTCCGATCTGTTCGCCAAGCTCGGCACAAACGATCTCGCAACAGCTATACGAGGGCGCGAGAACCTCGCGCTTTATCACTCTGTCCGCCTCTTCCCAGAGCAGATCACGGCTTCTTGTGAAGATACTGCCAATAACTATTCTCTCGGGGTTGAGTATATCGATAACTATCGAAAGTCCGCGGCCGAGATACTCGCCGCAAAGTCTATAGACCTCAAGCGCGCACTCGTCGCCATTTCTTGCCGCCTCGGCAACAGATTTCGCACTTATATCCGCCGCACTCATTCCCTTTTTGAAAAAGGATGGGAACTTTCCGCACTGCGCCATCTCGCTCGCCTTCATATACGCAAGCTGAGCAATTCCGCCGCCGCTGCAAAAGCCTTCCCAAGAGCCAGCCTTGCCGTAGCCGACAGGTCCTATGGGCGACAGACGGATATGTCCGACCTCGCCTGCGTTGCCGTTAGTGCCCGAATAGAGTCTGCCGCCGAGTATAAGTCCTGCGCCAAGCCCCGTGCCAAAGGTCATAAAGACCATATTCTGCACTCCTCTGCCCGCACCGAATCGCCATTCTGCGATAGCGCAAGCGTCTGCGTCATTCTGCAGATAAGCGTGCACGCCGTATCTCTCCTCAAGCACGCGCACGATCTCCACGTTATCCCAACCGGGCAGATTTGGGGGAGAAAGTATGATTCCCTTCTTTGAGTCCATCGGGTTTCCGCAGGAAATTCCTATAGCGCACGGCTTCTCCTCGAGTATCGTGTCGGCAAGCGCGCAAAGGCGGTCGATCATCTCGTAAGGTCCTACGCTTCTGTCGGTAGGTATGCTCTCTCTGCCGCAAAAGCTCAGCTCTCCGTTCTCATATCTCGCTGTGATGACCGCACACTTCGTGCCTCCTATGTCAAATCCGAGTAAATACATATCAGTCCTCCTTCAAATAGCTCTCAAGAAATCTCTTATATCTCTCAAAGGATATTGCGGGATAGCCGCAAAGGTAGTGGTTTCTTCCGCTCTCCCCACCGCTCGTCTCCCACTCTATGATAAGAAATCTCTGCTCGGAGTAGAAGATCGGGATCGAAGACACGCGCGTGGAAGTGTTAGGTGCCGCCGAGAACGCGCACTCAAGCAGTATCTCGCCCGACTCCGCGTCGCTGACCTTTACTCTGCCGCTCACCGCTTCGAGCGTGTCGTTGCAGGCAACTATGGGAAGTCTCCAGCTCGTGATCTCGTCCGCCGCTATGATAAAGGGCTTCTGCGATGCCTTTACGTAGTGGTAGGCGAGCTTTTTGTTATAATAGTAGTCGACGATCGCATCCGACATCTGAGGCCAGCCATCAAGCGCGTTCCACCAGATAATTCCGCTCTTCTGCGGTCTGCCGACTCTCATTCTCTCAATAAAATATTTCTTTGCCTCAGCCTGCGAGATCTGCGAGGCGAGGATATAATCCTCCATATCGGTCGGCACTTCTCCGAAGAGCTGATGCACCTGCTTATCCATAAGCATAACGCGTGAGTCGTTGCCGTTCTGATCCGACGAGTGAAGTATCCACTCGGGATTGTTCTGATACGGCCATACGCGCTCGGGAGTGATGAATTTCTTTATAGACTCTGCCGACGGACAGCCGTGATATCCGCTCTCACTGATAAAATGCGCGCGGCAGTTGCGGTAGAAATCGCTCTTGTAGTAGTCGCGCGGACCCCAACGATGCTCCTCGGGGAGCTTCTCGGTCGAATAATTCTCGTATACTTCAGGGCTGACGTAAGGTGAGCTCGGCAGATACGGGCGGTCGAGGTCGTTGCGCTTGATAACGTCGGGCAGCCATTCGCGTGTGATTACGTTGATCGCAGGATCTATGCCTGCCGACGCGTACATACAGTCGATCTCGTTGTCTCCCGACCAGAGAATGATCGAGGGATGGTTGCGGAGCTTGCGCACGACGGCAGTCGCCTCATCCTTTATAAGTCTTTCGTATCTCTCGTCCTGCGGATATGCGTGGCAAGCCATTGAAAAGTCCTGCCATACCATAATTCCGTTGCGGTCGCAGAAGTCGAAGAACGCGTGATCCTCGTAGACGTTTCCGCCCCAACAACGAATTATATTGCATCCGAGATCCTTGAATATCTCAAGTGCCGCCGCGTATCTCTCTGCGTCACGGCTGTGAAATGCATCCATAGGAACCCAATTCGAGCCCTTACACATGATCTCGACACCGTTGACTAAAAATCTAAAGCATCCGTTCTCACCGTCGGTGATCTCGGTGCGCTCGAGCTTCACTGTGCGCAGACCGAACGAAAAGCTCTCGGTGTGAACGAGCCTGCTCTCTCGATAGATGCGCGCCTCGCCGTCGTATACGTTAGCGTCGCCGTAGCCGTAGGGCATCCATCTCTTCGGATCTCTGATGTTCAGCGAAAGATGTCCGTTTCTCGCGCCCTTGATGTTCTTGCGCGCGTAGAACTTGCTCTCTCCGCACGCGCCCTCAAATTCTATCTCCACACCCGAAAGGAGTGCAAACGGGAGCTTGAGCTCATAGAAAAGCTCACAGGAACGATCGGTGGTGCGACAGTATATCTGCGAGAAGCTGATCTCGTCGCGAACCTCAACTCTCACATCTCGCCAGAGTCCCGAGGTCACCGCGCGCGGCATAATATCCCAGCCGTACGAATGCGCGGGGCGGCGCAGAGCGGTGTCGGTCGCATAGCCGTTCCATGTCTCATAGGTATGCACGTCAAAATCTATCTTGTGTGCCTCGACTATAGGCGAGAGTATATGCACGGTGAGAGTGTTCTCCCCGTCGCAGAGGTATTTCCCGATCTCGAATTCGTGTGCGATGAGCGCATTCTCACTCTCGCCGAACTTGACTCCGTTGAGAAAATACTCCGCAACGCAGTCAACGCCCTCGAACACGAGATAGACGTTCTCGCGCTCAGCAGGTGAGTCAAAAGTGCGAGTGTACCACCATTCCCAATTTTCAAATTCCTCGGTCTTGGTAATATTATCCCCCATATAAAGATCCGCAGGCAGAATTCCCGCGCGCGACAGATCGAGCTGTACACAGCCGGGCACCTGAGCTTCGATATTCTCAACGACCGCGCCGCAGTCAAAGCCCTCCTGCACTCTGCCCGAGAGCGACCAAATTCCGTTTAGCGATATAGTTTTCATAATAATACCCCACGAAACTACAATTTTTCAAAAAAAGAAAGGCAGGAATGCTAACGCATAACCCTGCCTTTTTGCAAAACCAATCGAAGATCCGATTACTTGCCAGCTTTCTCAAGTCTTCTCTTGAACTTATCAAGACGACCGCCTGCATCGACAAACTTCTGCTTACCGGTGTAGAAGGGATGGCACTTGGAACAAATTTCAACTCTGATTTCGCCGCCCTTAGTGGACTTGGTAGTAACAACCTCGCCGCAAGCGCAACGGATTACGCACTCTTGATAATTAGGATGGATTCCCGACTTCATTTCTATATACCTCGTTTCTAATATTCCGATGTTCTTTGACATCGTTTGCAAACGAAGTTATTATATCACACTTTTCTCAGAATTGCAATAGCTTTTTTAAATTTTTTAAAAATATTTTTTATTCTTCCGCACCGGGCAGGTCAAGATACTCGATAACCAAATATTTCTCAAGCTCTTCGAGGGTGGTTATTGCAGGCGGGCTGTTTTCGTCACGCTGCCAATTGCCTTCACTCATCGACCAAGGAACTTGTACAACAATAGCTCTGCCGTTGTTATTCAATACGAACAAATCGCCCAAATAAGCCGCTGTATCACCGTACTCAACTGCTTCAAAATCATACTCTTTCTTATAAAAATCAAGCATATCATTATACGTCAAGTCGATTTGATATATCTCAATCAAAAATCTTTCATTGAAGTATTCGGCACTTTCCTCGTCACAATCTTTCGGCACAAACGAAAAGAATAAGCCTTTACCGTTAGCATATAGAGAACCAATCTCGTATTCAGTTGAAACAAGCTTCGGAACTGCAAACTTTGTTTCTTTTCCGCTGTAGTTTTTTACGAGTTGTTGCTTAAACTCTTCCATATTATCGCAAGTGAATGCTTTTATGTCGCCCGGATACAGTTCGACCTCTTCTCCATTTCCATTTTTTGTAGAAATAGACGTAGCAAATTTCCGCCCGTCGTAATTAATGTAAAGAAGCCGTCCGTCGTTCAGCACGTAACGATAAAGTCCCCAATATATAGAGGTAGTCATATCCCCCTTGACACCGCCGAATATCTCGGTTATCTTGTCGTAGGAGTATCCCCTTTTGATCTGATCAAGGAGCGCGGGATCTAAAGTCCCCTCGATTTTTATGTTCATCAGATTTTCTTTGTCATTATGATAATATTCGATATACGCCGCGCGTCCATCATCAAACAGATAAACGTCTGCTCTGTCATATTTATCGTCATATTTAAGGGGAGGTATTTTCAAAAGCTTACGTATCTCCTCTCGCGTCATACCTTCCTTGATCTTTGAAGCAAGCTTCGCGTCCGCAAATTCCTTGGGCTCGGTCGGCGCGGTAGGAACTTCTACCTTTTCATTTTCATCTTCATCAGCGCAGGACGCGCAGGACGAAAGAACCGCAACGCACGTGCATAAAGCGAGAAGTAGAGCTAAAAGTCTTTTCATATGTCCTCCTTTAAATTATTCTTTATTCTTCTGCGCCAAGGTCAAGATACTCAATAACCAGATATTTCTCAAGCTCCTCGAGCGTAGTTATCGCGGGCGGACTGTTTTCGTCTCGCAAGTGAGTCTTTTCTTCCCGCAAATCCAACGGAATATCAACGGTAATAACTCTTCCGTTATTGTCAAACAAAAATCTTCCCCAATTTTTTACGAAAGTCACACCCTCGCGGCATTCGATAAGTTCGTTTCTGTCTTCTTTATCGTAGTAGTCCACCATATCTTCGTATAAAATATCTATTTTGGAAACCTCAATTCTGAACTCGCTATCGTAATACTCTTCATCATCCATACTGTAAGCCGCAGGGCCGAAAGAGTACGAGAAGCACGCTTTTGTATCAAGAGCTTTACCAAATTTGTATTCACTCGAAACAAGCGTAGGAATAGCGATTTTCATTCCCTTATATGAGGTTGCAAGATGCTGCTTCAGTGAATCGAGATCATCCAAGGTTACCCATTTCTGAGAAGGTGTTCCCAAGATTTCCGTTTTGCCGTCGGCAGACGTTATGCTCATACCTGTAGAAAAATAGCAAAAGTCGTAATCTATGAACAATGCCCGTCCATCACTAAGTATATAGAGTTGAGTTCCCATACCGGATGAGGTTATCGTTATTCCATCAACACCTCCGAATATTTCGGTTATCTTGTCGTAATGGTATCCCTCTTTGATCTGATCAAGGTGCGCGGGATCTACCATTTTATGAATACTAAAATACTCTACTACACCGTTTTTACTGTATATAATATAAACCGCGCGCCCGTCGTCCAATCTATAGGCTTCCGCATTTTCATGATAAGCAGAATTACAGTTCACACCTTCAACGCCCAACAGCTTCTTTACATCCTCTCGCGTCATACCTCCCTTGACCTTTGAAGCAAGCTTCGCGTCCGCAAATTCCTTGGGCTCGGTCGGCGCGGTAGGAACTTCTACCTTTTCCTTTTCATCTTCATCAGCACACGACGCGCAAGACGAAAGAACCGCAACGCACGTGCATAAAACGAGAATAAGCGCTAAAAATCTTTTCATAGTTTTTTCTCCTTGATGTAAAAATTAAAATGCTCTGCCTCACTCTTCCCTCAACGTGTCATCCTGAGCGGAGTGAAAACATATATAAAATGTAAACCGCCACGAGTTTGCTTGCAAACTCGATACGAAGCGAAGCGGAGTTAGGAGTCGAACCTTTTTTCGACCGAGGTAGGCGAAAAAAGGCGAACAAGCAGCTTGCCTCTGCGCAGTGAGGGATCTACAAAAAGAGTAGATGTACGCCCACACGACTCAAATGTTACTTTTAAGCCCAAAGGACAATATAAATCTAAGTAGATCCCGAAAATTGTCTTGACAATTTTCGCTTTTGCTCGAGCTCGCTATATTACCGCTCACTCTCCCAAAAGTTCGACTTCGCTCAGGATGACACGTTCAAGTTAGAATGGCGCGAACCGATATTATGATATAAAATTTCTCAAAAAGACAAAAATCCGCTATCAAGGTAAAATCCGTGATAGCGGTTATTTCGAATGGTTTTTGCGGTAGATCTTACCTTATGGTACCATTATACCATACATTTGCTGTACTGTCAACAAGGGGGGAGTTTTTTGGAAATCTGCACAAATACTGTATTGTATTATTGTGTAGAATGCCATCACCCCTCGGACTCTATCTCGCATTTGAGCTTTGCGATTATCTTCTTTTCAAGTCTCGAGATATACGACTGCGAGATTCCGAGGCGGTCGGCGACCTCCTTTTGTGTCAGCTCGCGCCTGCCGTTCATTCCGTAACGCATCTCGATGATCACGCGCTCGCGCCCCGACAGCTCCGCGACCGCGCGACGAACGCGCAATCTCTCCTCCATCTGCTCGATCTCATACGACACACCGTCGTCCTCGCTGCCGAGAATATCCGAGAGCAAGAGCTCGTTGCCGTCCCAATCGGTATTTAGCGGCTCGTCGATCGACACCTCGACGCGCGTGCCCGAGTGCTTGCGAATGTACATCAGTATCTCGTTCTCAATACACCTCGACGCGTAGGTCGCGAGCTTGATGTTTTTGTCTGCCTTGAAGGTATTGATCGCCTTTATCAGCCCGATCGTACCGATAGAGACGAGGTCCTCAATTCCGACTCCCGTGTTTTCAAATCTCTTGGCGATATAAACAACGAGCCGCAGATTGTGCTCGATGAGCCGCTGTCGCGCGCTCTCGTCCTCGCCCAAACGCAATATCATTTCACACTCCTCTTCCTTTGAGAGCGGTGGCGGCAGCACCTCGGTACCGTTTACGTAGTACACTCCCCCGCACTTGCGAAATAATATCGCCTTTATCCATCCGCTTAAACGTCCGAAAATGCTCTTGATCATAAAAAGCTCCTTATATGTATTTTTAGTTGCAAAGCCTTGACGGAACGAGCGCCTCTGCCCCCTCTGCTCGCATCGGCTCAGGCGAGATCGCGATATACACCTCGACAGATCTTGTCTCCTTGCCCGTGCTGATCTTCACCTCGTCGGGTCTTATCGCGTAGCAGATGCTCTCGCCGCTGACCGTGCGAATCGGCAGAGCGCGGATGCGACGCAAAATATCCTCCGCGAGCCTATCGGCGCGCCCCGAGACGATCGAGCGCGCGGCTTCCTTTCCGACGAGCGAGGCGAGCGTTTTTTCATCAATTATTATGCACGGCAGTGCGCTTATCGGCTCGCAAAGCAGATTTCCGCTGTCGCAGATGCCGTCGAGCGTTACAGTCCGAGCTCCGAGCCTGATGCTCACCCGACACGCGCGCCGAGTCGCTCTTTTTCTCATAAGCTTACCGCCGAACGCGGTCGCTACAGCGCCCGCGATTGCTATAAGTGCGAAAAGCCAGACCGAGACACCGTCCGCGTCCTTCTCGCTACCGAGCAAGCGGTCAAGTCCTATGCGGTTGAAGAAATAAAAGAGCGCGGTCATCGCGCCGCCGAGTAGGATCGACACCGCCGAGTACACGAGCGCATCGACCGCGACGGCGCGCGCTTCTTTGGGGCGGTAGTACGCGATGGCGCACATCAAAAGGCAGATCGCGAGGTCGGAAAGTATCGACCACACTCCGCGCAGGCCCAAAAACAGTGCTACGCAGGCATAAAGCGCGCCAAACGCTGAAGCGAGCATCGTGCGCAGAAGGCTTCGGCGCAAGGACAAGAGCCACGAGGTCAGATAGAAACAGAGAAAATCCATCGCAAAATTTATCATAAAATAAAGATCGATATAAACGGTATGCTCCACGCTCTCACCTCCCTGCTCTAATTATACACCTACACTCGCGTGTAATTTGTCGGCTCTTGGCAGAGAGGAAAATAAAAAAATCGAGCCGCAAAGCGGCTCGACATAACGCAAAATTCTCATTCCTCGGTATCATCAAAGTCGAATTGCGACTCATACTGTGTTTCTTCATCCACCTCATCAGGTACACTTTCATCTTTATATTTGAACCACATTACAGCAAAAAAGATCGGCAAAAATAAGGAGTGGAAAACAATGACTAAAGGTATAACTCTTATCATTTTTATGCTCACAAACCAAACAAACATTACGGTTTGAGCAACAGCGGCACAAATTATCGGTAAAAATCCTATTATAAAGCCTTTTACATTTTTGTCAATCTTTCTTCTTTTACACAGACAATTATAGTTCAGAACGTAGTAAACAATATTGATATAACTTATTGTCAAACACAAATAACTGTTCTTTGCATACGGCACGTCGATAATTACATTCAAAGCAAACATAAGAGTTAAAAATGCCGAAGATATGTAATTAAACAAAATAAGCGTTTTATATTTTTGAATGAAAAACTTTCTCATATTTGCTCTCTCCTGTTCCGGCATAACGTAGCTAACGTATGTAATTATGGCAAGGGTGCTGAATATATTTTAGCATATTCTTAAAAAATTGTCAATACGATAGTTCTTCAAGAAAAAAATCGAGCCGCCGAAGCAGCTCGATCTTAAAAAATTCAGTCTTTTTTCGCGTTATGTATTCCGTTGAAATCCGAGACGAGAATACAGCCGACGGGGCAGTTCTCTGCGCAAAGCTCACACTTGGTGCAAAGGCTATAGTCGATCGTTGCAAGGTTATCCACGACCTTGATCGCGCCCGTGGGGCAATTCTTTTCGCACTTCTTACATCCGATACATCCGTTACTGCACTTCTGTCTTGCGACAGCGCCCTTATCCTTGTTGTTACAAGTGACGAGCACGCGCTCAACGTCGTCCATAATGCTGATTATTCCTCTCGGGCAAGCCTTGGCGCAAAGTCCGCATCCGATGCACTTTCTGGTGTCAATGTGCGCCATTCCGTTCTCGATGCAGATCGCGCCCTGCGGACAGACCTTTACGCAGTCGCCAAGACCGATGCATCCGTAGGTGCATTTTCCGTCGCCGCCGTACATAGTCTTTACCGCTTCGCAGGTGCGTATTCCGACATAGTCCATCTTATGAGCGGTATGCTCGCAGTCGCCGTAACAATGAATTACAGCCACCTGCTCGACTACGTCCTCGAACTCAACTCCGAGTATCGCCGAGATCTCTCTTGCCGCCGCGTCGCCACCGGGGATGCAGAGATTTGCCTTGAGGCTCTTTGTCTCCTTATCAGCCGCAAGAGCTTTTGCGTATCCGTCGCATCCCGCGTAGCCGCAGGCTCCGCAGTTTGCACCGGGCAGACACTCGCGTATCTGCTTTTCTGTCTCGTCCTCTTCGACCGCAAAGAACTTTGCCGCAAGGACCAGCATTATCGCGCAGACAAGTCCGATGCCCGCGACTATTGCCGTTGCTATAAGTATATCCATACCTACCTCCTTACGCGCCGAACAGTCCGTTTACAAGACCGCTAAATCCCATAAACGAGAGTGCCACGATTGACGCTGAAACGAGAGTGATGGGAAGTCCTCTGAACGCCGCGGGGGGATCAGCCTCCTCAAGTCTTGAGCGAACGCCCGCAAAGAGAACCATAGCAAGCAAAAATCCAAGTCCGCAACCGACCGAGCTTACTATAGACTCAAGGAAGTTATAGCCATCGTTGATGTTGTTGATGGTAACGCCGAGGACGGCGCAGTTGGTAGTGATAAGCGGAAGATAAATTCCCAAGGACGCGTGAAGCGCGGGAATGTACTTCTTGAGAATGATCTCAACGAGCTGAACGAGCGCCGCGATGACGAGGATAAACACGATGGTGCGCATATATCCGAGTCCGTTGGGCTCGAGCAGATAGGAATAGATCGGATAGGTCGCCGCCGTTGCCATAAGCATAACGAAGGTCACCGCAACGCCCATACCGAATGCCTGATTGAGCTTCTTTGAAACTCCGAGGAACGGACAGATGCCAAGGAAGCGCACGAGCACGTAGTTATTGACCAGCACAGAGGTCATAAGGATAATTATAAGTCCCTTCATTACTTGTCATCTCCTTCCCCGACCGTAGCACAAGGATTTTCGTCCTTCTTGCCGCAAAGGTAAGCGGATGGACAGTTGTGACAGCCGAATTCCTTATTGTTTTTCTTCTTGGAGATCTTATTGACGAGCGCGATAAGACAGCCGAACACGAAAAATCCGCCGGGAGCCATACCGAAGATGAGTATCGGGTTATCAACGAGCCACGGGATCGCAAAGCCGAGAAATGTTCCTGCACCGAGGATCTCGCGGATGCTCGCCATCAAAAAGAGCGCGAGCGTAAAGCCTATACCCATACCTACAGCGTCGATAGCAGAGTCGACGACTCCGTTCTTGCTTGCATACATCTCAGCTCTGCCGAGAATGATGCAGTTAACGACGATAAGCGAGAGGAACACACCGAGCGACTCGTAAAGATCGGGCACGAACGCGTGCATCAGCATCTCGATGATGGTAACAAATCCTGCGATGAGCACGATATAGCAAGGAATTCTGACCTTATCGGGAATTACCTTGCGAAGCGCCGAAATGGCGATGTTAGAGCAGATAAGAACTGCGGTCGCCGCAACGCCCATTCCGAGTGCGTTGAGCACCGAGGTAGTGGTCGCGAGCGTAGGACACGTGCCGAGAACGAGCACGAGCGTGGGGTTTTCTTTTATGATACCCTTGAGCAGATTTTGAAGCTTACTCATTCGTCCACCTCCGCGTTCGTATTGATAGTTTTGATCACGTCGAAGGCATCCTCAACTGCGCCAAGGAAGGCGGACGAGGAAATGGTCGCACCGCTGATGGTATCAACTCCGCCCATATCTCCCTTTCCGTCGAACTGAGAAAGGAAGCTCTCATTCTTTACCTTCGTACCGATACCGCTCGTTTCTCCCGTGCAGGAGATAACGTAGCATTTTTCGATCTTGCCGTCCTTATCAAAGCCGACGGCGATGCTGATCGGGTTCGAGGAATCGTATCCCGAAGCGCTCAGCAGCATAGCAATTCCCTCGCCATCCTTATCGCGATAGACTGCGCTGACGGTCTTTGGAAGATCAGCGATATCCTCAAGCTTTTCAAAGCCTGCGTTCTCGGGAAGCACAGCCTCAAGTGCCTTTGCTTCCTTCTCTGCCTGAACTGCCGCTATTCTATCCTTGGTTATCATATTGATACCCGCCATAGCCGCCGCAATAACGAGGCAGATAGAGACGAGGACGATTATACTTTTGAGAGTGTCGTTCTTTTTCATTTCTTGACACCTCCGAAGATCTTTCTGCGAGTCCAGCTGCTGATATACGGTGTGAGGATGTTCATAAGCAATATCGCGAACGAAACGCCCTCGGGATATCCGCCGAATACGCGGATGAGTACAGTTATAATTCCGCATCCAAAGCCAAAGATCACCTTACCCCACTTGGTAGAGGGGGTGGTGGAATAGTCGGTCGCCATAAATATCGCGCCGAGCAGGAGTCCGCCGCTGAGCACGTGCTCAAGGGGATTCTGACCGAGGCAGAGCGTAAAGAGCGCTACCGTACCGACGAAAACTACCGTCGTATGCCAGGTAATTACCTTGCGGACGAGCAGATATACAAATCCGATGATGAGCGCAAGCGCGCAGGTCTCACCGAGAGATCCGCCGTGCTTGCCAAGGAAAAGATCAAGCAAAGAGGGCATCGCGTCGCTTCCCATCTGAGTAAGCGGTGTTGCCGAACTTGTCGCATCGGCACTTGTCGCGAAGTTCGTCATAGTGGAAGCGAAGGAGACGAGCATCACTATTCTCGCGGTGATCGCGGGGTTAGCAAAGTTGCGTCCGATACCGCCGAAGAGCTGCTTTACCGCAACTATAGCAACAAGGCTTCCGAACATAGCCTGCCAGAGCGGAATGCTCACAGGCAGATTGAATGCAAGCAGCATTCCCGTAACTACCGCCGAGAAGTCGCCTACCGTTACGTCGCGGCGGCAGAGCTTCTGAAAGAGAACTCGAAGAGCACGCAGGAGAGCACGCATACCGACACGACGACGAGCGCGCGCCATCCGAATATGATGACCGACGCGACGAGCGCGGGAAGCATAGCGATCACGACGTCGAGCATTATGCTTCGAGTATTTGCCTTTTGTCTGACGTGGGGCGCGGGAGAGACGAGTAACATAGAGTTATCCATTCTTTTGTGCCTCCTCTCTCTTCTTTCTTTCGATCTGGAAGTTGCGCAGCATAGTCTTTGCCATCTTATTGCGCTGAACTATATTTCTTCTTGCCGGGCAGACGTAGCTGCAACATCCGCATTCCATACAAAGATTTACCTTGAGTTTTTCAAGCGTCTCGGGGTCGTTTGCCTTATACGCCTTGGAGATCGCGGTCGGATCGAGTCCGAACGGGCAGTGATCTATACATCTGCCGCACTTGATACAAGGTGTTACGGGGGGCGGAGTTGCCTCCTTCTCTCCGAAAACGAGCAGCGCGTTGGTCTGCTTGAGCACGGGTGCGCTAAGGTCGGTCAGAGCAATTCCCATCATAGGTCCGCCGTAGAGTGCCTTTCTCGGCTCTTCTGCAAATCCGCCGCAGAACTCGACGAGATCCCTTGCGGGAGTACCGATGGGCGCGATAACGTTCTTAGGCTCCTTTATCGCCGAACCGTCGACCGTTACGCACTTCTCGACGAGCGGCATACCCGTGCGGATGAACTTCGAGATCTTGGCGACCGTAGTGCAGTTCATAACGATAACACCGCAGTCGAGCGGAAGTCCGCCCTCTTTAATGACTCTGCCGAGCGTGTGGTAAACGAGCACCTTCTCGCCGCCCTGCGGATACACCGAGGGGAGAGCCTTGACGGTAGCACCGTCAATTTCCGAGAGTGCCTTTTTCATAGAGCTTATACACTCGGGCTTGTTCTTTTCAATTCCCACGACGACGTTCTTGATCTCAAGGAACTTCTTGACTAACGCAATTCCGTCTGCGACCGCGTCAGCGTCGTCGATCATAGTTCTGGTATCCGAGGTTATGTAGGGCTCGCACTCTGCTCCGTTGATAAGAAGCGTGTCTATCTTGCTTATATCGGCTTTGAGCTTTGTAAGCGTGGGAAAGCCCGCGCCGCCGAGTCCGACGATGCCGCTCTTCGCGATCGCGTCGAGGAATTCCTCTCTCGTGCTTACTTCAAAAGGCGCGATCGACTCGTCGACGCTCTGAAGTCCGTCGGTCTCAATAAGTATGGTCTGTATCTGTCCGCCCGCGATGTTGAGCATCTCGTCTATCTTCTTGACCTTGCCCGAAACGCTCGAATATACGGGTGCGGAAAGTCCTGCTCCTGCCTCACCTATAAGCTGTCCGACCTTGACCTCGTCGCCGACCTTGACTATCGGTCTTGCAGGCGCGCCTATGTGCATCGACATCGGCACATTGACCGTCTTCGGCACGGGGATACGGACGGCGCTCATCTTAGCGGTATTCTTGCAGTGCTTGACGTGTACTCCGCTCAATCTGAAAATTGCCACTTTTTCCTCCTTATGAACGCCCAAACGGATGGGCTATTCATTACAATTTATATAATAAGTATACCATAAGGTACACCGCTTTGTCAAGTTTTCGCGCCCATTTCAGTTTGTTTATCTATTGTCAAACAACTGTCGCCCAAAATACCCAAAAATGCCATCCAGATCGGCTGCAAAAAGCATATTTTTGTAAAATTCTATTGATTTATCATCCAAATCGTGTTATAATCTTGTAGCAAGACAAAATGTGAAAGGAGAGGAGCTATGCGCACCGTAAAGGACCTCAGGAAACTCGCAGAAAAGAATACAGTAGTGGCGCTCGGATGCTTTGACGGCGTGCATATCGGTCACGCGGAAATATTGCAGATCGCGCGCGAAATTGCAAAATCCACGGGCGCGTCTTTTGCAGTCTACAGCTTCAAAGAGCCGCCGAGAAACCTCTTCTCTCCCTCCCCCGTTCCGCTCATCACGCCCTTTGAACAAAAAAAGAGACTTATGCAGAAGAGCGGAGTCAGGATCTTCGTCTGCCCCGAATTCAGTGAAGAGATCGCCTCGCTCGAGCCCGAGGAATTCTTCTGCGACCACTTGTCAGATAAGCTCGGAGCGACGCACATCGTCTGTGGCTACAACTACCGCTTCGGAAGACGCGGTGAGGGCGACGTTGAGCTGCTCAAAAAGCTCTGCTCGGCTCACGGCATCGGACTTACCGTTGTCGACGAGGTCATCGTTGACGGCGAGACTGTAAGCTCGTCCGCGATACGCAGACTTCTGCTTGATGGCAACGTCAGAAGAGCGCACTATCTGCTCGCGCGACACTATTCGATAAAGCGTCCCGTGGTCGACGGTCAGCACCTCGGCAGAACGCTCGGATTTCCCACGGTAAACCAGACCTTTGAGGCAGGCGCGGAGATACTCGCTCGCGGCGTTTACGCAACAAGAACCAAGATCGGTAAGCAATACTATCGCTCGATCACCAACGTCGGCACTCGCCCGACGGTCGACGGCGCTACACTTTGCGCAGAGACACATATTTTTGACTACGAGGGCGACCTCTACGGAAGAACGCTCACGGTAGAATTCCTTGAATTCATACGCCCCGAGGTCAAATTCAGCTCGCTCGACGAGCTCAAGGCGCAGGTCGAGCGCGACATCAGATCCGTAAAAGAAAGCAACAAAAAATAAACAAAACGGAGAATTTTTAAATTCTCCGTTTTTCTTTATACAAAGATCAAAATTTTTGCGAATAATATTGATTTCACCGTCTCCATATGCTATAATACGGTAAACTCTTCCTACGAAAAGGAGAAAAATATGCGAGAATTTGACACTTGTAAATTTGCATTTGACGGAAAATTTAACATTCTTGAGGAAAAGGATATAGGTATTTCAGCCGACATCGCCTCGCTGCTGACTCCTTTTGGCTCGGTATCCGCCATGAAGTGCTTTCAAGCCTGCCCTTACACAAATACCGCCTTTGATTTTAACGTTATCCTTGACGGCGAAAAGATCAAAAGCGACGGCTGGAAATGGCTGCCGAACGCTATAAAAAGATGGGGAGAGACCAAGCTTTTCTCAGTAGAAACCATAACCGTGGTAGTTCCCGCCTCGAGAAGCGTTATTCAAAAAATCACCGTTCGCTCAAAAGCCACGTGCGATATCACCGTTCCTCTGAGCGTAGCGTTCAGAGGAAAGTCGCGCAAGGAGGAAAACTGGGAATTTATGTTCCCGTCGCCCGAGCCTCTCGGTCGCCTTACGTATGAACTGAAAAACAATATACTTTCACTTGCCAACAACGGCACGGCATTCCGTCTGACCTCCTCGCTTGAGGGTATGCGCCTTTTCGGTCGCGCTTATCTTTGGGAAAACGAGATCACCGTAAAGCAAAACGAGGAAACCGTCTTTTATTTCTCCGCTCATCTCGGAGACGAGAACGAAAGCCTTAAGGAAGCAGAAAGCACACAAGGAAGATACGAGGAGCTTATTGCTCTTTCGTTTGACTATCTGAACAAGGAAGCTCGTCGCATAGAAGAAAATCTTCCGACGCTCAAGAGCGACTGCGAGGATCTTGACAGATTATATTACCGCTCGCTTGTTTCCTATATTCTCTGCCGTTGGGAAAATCCCCTGCTCTGCACCAGCCCGTTTTTCAGCAACGGAGGTGTGAACGGTGCTTGTATGTGCTCGTATCTGTGGGACTATGCGGGCGGACTTATGCTTCATCCGCTTTACGACGTCGAGGGCAACAAGGCGCAGATGAAGGCATATCTGAGAAACGATCTAACAAAATCCTTTGCGCTCAATCCCGTAACCTCCGGCCCCGTCGGACCTTGGTATCCGATAAATCAGGAAAAGATCATACTTATGGTCTACTATCACATACTCAACACGAAAGACCGCGACTTTTTGTTTGAAACTGTCGGAGATATGACCGTGCTTGAATGGATGAAGTACCACGCATACGTGGGAGACGATCTGTCGGGTGAGGTAAAGCTTTTTGATTACGGCACGGCGGGAGACGCTCACCTTGAGCTTCACCACTGAGGAAACGGCCCTTACAATGGAATTATGCCCGACCTCAATGCAAGAAGATATCTTAACTACACACGCGTCTACGAGCTTACCAAGCTCGCTGGCGAGCCCGACGAGACTCTTCTCTTGCGCGCCGAGGGACTCAAAAAGGAGCTCAAGACTCTTTGGAACAAGGATACCAAATGGTACGACTTTATTGATGCCGACAAAAACAGAGACTCAAGATACACCGTTCAGATGTATAAATTCCTCAACAGTCCGGTAATAGACCGCGAAGAGCGCGAGGGGCTCATCAGCCACCTCAACGATGAGGAATTTCTTTCAAAGTTCGGACTTCACAGTCTCTCAAAGCTCGATCCCCAATACGATCAGGACGACATCGACAACGGCGGCGGCGGTCTCTGTCCGCTCTTCGCGATGCAGACGATATCCCAGCTTTACGAGACGGGATACGATGAGCTTGCAACCGATATCCTCCGCCGCGTATATTGGTGGGGTGAGCGCGTTCCGTATATGGGTGACTCCTTTGCGGCTAATATGATCCTCAACCGCGAGGATACTCCCCTGCAAGGAGATATCAATTCAATATCCTGCGCACAGATGATATTCTTCTACATCTTCGGAATAACGCCTCACTTTGACGGAAAGATAACCATATCTCCAGTAAAGCACCGTCCTTGTGAAAATCTGAAGGTCACAAACGCCCGTCTTTGCAACAAAGCCTTTTCGGTCGACGTAAGAGGTGATCACTTCACCGTAAACATCGACGGCAAGGACGTCACGGCAAAGATCGGACAGACCGTGGAGATTTAAGCACAAAACGATAAAAAACCGCAGTCAAAGCTGAAAACGCTTTGACTGCGGTTCTTTTATTTTTGCAGATTGTCACATATCATTGTAGCAAAGCTCTCGCAAAATCTGCCGAGGGCGGCAAAATCCATACTCTCGCCGTAGATCCTCTCGAGTGAGAAATGCGCCTCGCCCGCAAGCGAGAGCTGTTCGCAGGCGGAGTCGATCATAGCCTCGCGCTCACGTCTGTCAAAGCGGTATTCTGCCTTTGCCCGTCTTCCCTTCTCGCCGCTGATATCGTGCGAGAGAAAGCGTTTCGCATTCACACTGCCCGCAAGCTTGTCACCAAAGTGCTCCTCATCCTGAGAGCTACAGAGTATAAACGCCACGCGCGAGTCCTCGAAGAGTATTGCATCGGGGCTTGCCAGATCTATCGGGTCGTAGGAGACGACTATCGACGCTCGCTTTTCCACCGCCGCATCCGCGATGGCGGCGAGGAAAAGAGAGCCGACCGACATCGCGTCGCGCACGGCGTATATCTTCTCAGCCGCGCTCTCGTAAAAGTCAAGTCTCTGTCTGCCCTTCATACCGATCGAGGAGCAGATCCCCGTGCGATAGCGATATCCGTCACCCATAGGAAGAGTTGCGACGAGCCGCTCAGCCGCGCGCCGCAGCTTTTCTCTTTTTACGTAGGGCGCGACCGTCTCGCGCGAATGTGCGTCAAGTGCCTCTGCCGCCTCAAGATATCTGTAAGCTGCTCTGTACCTCGCCGATTTCTCCTTGCTGAGCTCTTCAATGCGCTCTTTCTGCGCTCGAAGCATCTCGGAGCTCCAAAAAACGCCGAGGTCGACTATCTCGTCGTGCGCGCCGACGATCTCGGGCTCTATCGCGTGGGGCGCGGTCGAGTCGATCAACGCGACTCTGCCGTCAATAAGTATCGCGTCGAGCGAGGTGTGATCCGAGGAGCATTTATAATACTCCACCCCGTATCCGCGCGATTCTGCCTCGCCTGCCACGCGCTTCATCAGACTGCTCTTGCCCGTGCCCGGTCCGCCCTTGATAAGATAGCGGTGCTCGGTACGATCGGGACTGAATATCTCGCCGTAAAAAGAGCAAAATCCCTTACCGCTGTTGGCGGCGGCAAAAAGCTCGCGCGCCGGGGTATTTACGTGTTCGTCACTCATAATTCTGTCCTCCTATATAAGCTATCCACTAAAGGATATGCTCGTAGAGGAGAGCGCGACACTATCTCTGAATGATCTTTATATCCGCAGGATCTATACCCGCCTGCTCGTATACGATCTCGTTGATCTGCGAGATCTGTGCCGCCGCAAGTCCGTCGCTCTTTACGACGATGCTCGCACCCTCGTCGCTGATGACTGCAACGCACTCGGCAAAGCCCTTTGCAACGATGAGAGTCTCGATGTTAGCCTCGGTCTCCATCACCTTTGCAAGCTTGTTGATCTCGGCAAGTGCCTCGTTCTTTGCGGTCTCGATCGCGGAATCGTTGTCAACTACGCTCTGAAGCACCTCGAGAGCCTCGTCGCGACTGCGCTGACGGTTGAGCTGAACGCTCGAGAAATAGGTATCAACGCTATCGTTCTTGTCGGTCGCGCCGCCCGTAGACTGCGAGCCGTCCGAGATGTTGCCGACACCCTCGGAATAGTCGTAACCGTCCTTGTCAGCTCCGCCGAAGAGTGCGAGTGCCAGCACGAGAGCGACTGCGACTACTGCAAAAGAAGCGGCGATGATGATATTTCTCTTCCCGACCTTCTTAAAAAACTCAGCTACCTTGCCCTTGGCATTTTCCATTTTCATAAAAATTTCCTCCGAAAGTTTTTTGTTTACGCTACCACTATATGAGTCGCCGACCGCGAATATGACACTCACGTGCCTAAGACAAAAATTTTGTTGCTCCCGAGGTCAAAAGCCGCGCTTATCATCGATATTATCTCGGCTCGCACGTACGCGTCGTCGCCGCCCGAGCAGACGATACCGATGCCCGCGATCTCGGGGTTCTCGTATCCGATAAGCAGAGCCTTTTCCGAGCTTCCGCTGCCGATAAGCACGGTCTCGCTCTTGTTGACACTCGAGCCGTACTGCGCGTCGGTCGCATAGATCGCGCGGTAGCCGCCCTTGAGCGTTACCACCGCATGCGCCGAGCTCACGCCGTCTATTTTATTGCAGAGTGCTTCGACCTTCTCTTCGATCTGCTCGGCATAGAGCGCAGGATCAAGCGCAGACGGCTCGCTTGCCACCTGCTCGCCTGCTTTATCCTCGCCGCATTTAGAAAAAAGCATAAGTACAATGCCAAGAAGAGCGAGAAGAGCAAGCCAGGTCAGCTTCTTTTTTTGAGATATTGGAATAATTGTATTTTTCGTCATTATTTTATCACGCTTTTTGTTGATATTTGTAGATTTTTAAAATATTTTATTGTGTTTTTACGCATTATCCGTATATTATGATGCACTCACAATCAAGTCTGTCCGAAACGTATTTTTCTATCGTGTGAGGGTTTATCGCAAGCCCCGACGGGTGAATTATCACCTCAACGCGCTCTATGTAAATTTCGCCACCACTGCTCTTTGTAATTACGGATATATCAAACGCATCATCATCCGTCAAAAGCTCTTGTTTTATTTCGTTTTTAAGCTTATCCGACGCAAATTCCGCACCTGCAGACACGAGCGTGTTATTGTAAATTTCCGCATAGTTTTGCTCTTCTGCTTCATCCATTTGAAACAGTGAAAGCAGATCATCCGAGAACGTTTTATCACTCACAAATGTCACAAGCGGAGAAAGTATGCTCAACACAACCGCCGCACCGCAAAGGAGCCGCAGGTACGGCTTTGTGCTCGCATCGGGAAGAAGCGAGAGCACAAGTCCGCCGATGAGGACTGTGAGCGCGATACCGAGAAAATATTCGCTCATCACGCCACCGCCACAGCAGACTGCATAAAGATGCAGAGTGAGAGCACGAACATCACCGCGACACTCGTTATCACAGCAAGCATCGTTCCGTAGACCTCGCCGAGCCCGTCAAGAAGTCTCGCCTCGCTCGCAAGCCCGAGCATATCGGCAATTCCTCCCGAGACCAAAAACACCACCCTGAACAGCAGAGTTGAGATACACACGGGGAGCAGGAGCGAGAAGATCATAAGTATTCCTCCGATGCCAAAGATGCTTTTCAAGTACCCTACCCCACTTGCGACCGTGCGCAGAGTCTCGCCCACGCTACCGCCAAGAATTGGGATAAAGCTACCGCTGACAAGTCGTGCCGCTCTCGCCGCCGTTCCGTCGGCAGAAGCCGAAAGCGCGGTCTGCGCCGCAAGGCAGGAGAGCAACACGGTCATCACGGTGCAAAGAAAGAAGCTGTATATTTTCCGTATCGCGCCGAGCATCCTGCCCGTCTTCATTTCCTCCGACATCGCATCACAAAGATTGAGCACGCTCATCACCGAACAAACAGGCGTGACCGTGGTGCGAAAGAGTCCCTCGCTGACACCGAGCATAACGTAGAGCGTGGCGCCTCCGCTGCTCGCGCTTGCGATATTTCCACCCATCGCCCAGAGACTTGCACCGATCGGTATCATCGCACGCATCAGCGAGCCGAGAGAGTCAAAAAACATCTCTATACTTTGAAAGTGACTGTACTGCGAATATATCACGCTCGCAAATATCGCGCCCGAAGAGCAAAATCGCACGGCAGAGCCAAGATCTCTGCCAAGAAAAGCTCCCGACGCCCCCATAAATACGGCATTCACCGTCAAGAGAGCGCACAGAGTCCCAAAAAGAGTCAGCGCGCCGCCAAGCTCAAGTCCGATGCACTCAAGTATCTTTCCCATTATGTAGTCCGCACGGCTCTGGTCTGCAACGCTTTCGCCAAAGCTCTCCTCATCTTCAAGCGCGCCGTGCTCAAAGCCGTCGGCAGCACCGTCGGGCAAAGACTCAACGAAGCTCTCCCAAAGATCGCGATCGAGCGACACGGCGCAAACATCCGTGCTGACGACAGGAAAGATCAAAAGCATCAGCGCGAGTGCCGACACAACTCTTTTTGCAATTTCAAAAATCATTTTAATATCCTCAAATTTCCGAGAGCCCGAGCATCTCTGCCGCAAGCTCGATTATTTCTACAAAAAGCGGAATTGCAAGCGCCAATATCGCCAATCTTCCCGCGCTCTCTATTCCGCCCGCGACCGCGCCCTCGCCTGAGTCTCTGCAAACATCGGCGCAGAGCTTTGCGACGAGTGCCATTCCGAGCGCTTTGAGCATAATCGTCACAGACTCGGTAGCAAACGTGCTCCCCAGAAGCCTGCTCACCATCCCCCACAGCTCCCTCACGCTCTCGGACGCAAAATAAAGAAGAACCCCGAACACCGTAACCGCCGCTGCCGCGCGGAGCACGGTGGCAACTCCGGCAGATATCCGTCCTATAAGTCCGAGGCAAACGCACGCGAGCAGCGATATGCCGCAGATCTTGAGCAAGAGCGAAAATCCGTCCATACGTCAAAGCCCGAATACGCTCTGCACTATCTCGAGCAGCTCGCCGATCTGTTCGATCAGCATAAGCATAACAACGAGTATCCCGCCAACAGTCACAAGCATAGCCTGCTCGTCCCGTCCTGCCTTAGACAGCACGGTCGATATTATGGCAACGAGCATTCCCACGCCCGCTATTTTAAGTACAAGTGAAACCTCCACCACGATTACCGTCCCTCAGATTTGTATATTCAAGCCAAAAGTATCGCGAGCATTATCGCACCCGATACGATGGTCGCAAGTATGATCTTCTTTTTTACCGCCGCCTCGCTCTTCAGCACCTCGGCACGCGCGCTGAGCAAAGAGAGATAGTGCTCACAGCGTCTGAGCTCTTCTTCCCGGTAGCTCTTACCGAAATCACGGCAAAATTCAGAGAAAAGCCTCGCGCTCTCACCGTCTGCTATCTCGCAGATATTTGCAAGCTCGGCAAAGCTCTTTGGCATAAGCTCGCCTTTATATCCGCAGGAGTCAAGAAGTCCCGCGTCACACCTTCTCAGTATTTCTTCACCGCACATCGAGAAGCGCTCGATCATCTGCCGCGTGTATCTCAAAAGCTCGCAAAGCGACCTTGCCGTGCGCAACGCGCTATCTACCGCCGCGAGCAACGTCTGAACTATCGCGCCCGCGCAAAGCAGGATCAGCGCTATTCCAAGTATTTTCAAGCTCGCTCTCTGCCTCCTCCCAAGAGCGTATGTTGTAGTCAAATCCACTCTCGGATATTCTTATCCCGATATAAAGTGCAAAAACGCACGAGTCGTGCAAGATGCGGATCTGCGGTCGGCGCACAAGGCTCTCAAAGCTATCGCCGTGCGCCGTCGCTATAAGCGGAACTCCGCAGTTCTGCGCTTCAAGTATCGCGCGCGCCTCGTCGGACGTGCCGATCTCGTCGCAGAGTATCACCTCGGGATTCATAAAAGATGTTGCTATCAATATTGCCTCCGCTTTCGGATACCCCGAGAGAAGATCTATCGAATGCTCGCTCGAATGCGGTAGGTTTCCAAGCTCGTCCCTGCTGTCGACGACCGCAACGCGCATATGAGACTCTCTCCCCGACAGATGAGCGCAAAGTGAGCGAAGCAAAGTCGTCTTTCCCTCGGCAGGCGGAGAATATATCAGTACACCGCCGCCACCTTGCACGCATTTTTCTATTCGAGCGCACAAACCTCGCTCGACCCTGATCAGATCGCAAGGCAATCTGATATTGAGCGATGAAATGTCGTAGATCCCGCGGATCCTGCCCCCATCAAGCGAGGCTCTGCCGCATAATCCCACGCGCACACCGCCGCCGAGCGAGATCGCTCCGCGCAATATGCTCTCACCGTAGGCATAGAGCGAGCCGCCGCACATTTTTTCAAAGATAAGCGTAAGCTCGTCCTTTGGCAAAAGGAAAGAGAGCGGAAGATTTCTCTTCTTGCCCGTAGCTCCGAGTGTAAGATATACACGCCTGTCCGCACGAAGCCTTATTTCTTCAAGAACACAGTGTCCTTTTCGCCTCTCGTGATCGAGCGCGTGGCATATCTCTTCCGCAAGTGCCTTCGGAAGAAGCAAAAGTACCCGTTGTGTCGCGCTTTCGGTAAGCTCGCCTTCAAGAGACGGCGAGCGTTTCGCACTGCTCATTATAACCGTTGCCATCATCATCCCTCGCTTTGCTTTTCTTTGGTAAAATCATATGCGGCGGCTCGCTCAGATATTACCATATTTTTACTGTGACATTTATGTCGCATCGCAAAATACGGCAATTATTTTCAAAAAAATACACTACATATGGTGTCGTTCATCATTTGTTAATAGTTTTTTAATAATATATTATTGTAAATTGTATGCGCATATGTTAAAATATTGTATGATGTATAACTTTGTATATTTATATTTGTACATTTATGATCCACTTATAAAAAACACGGAGGTATTTATGCTTAACAACAATGCTATGCGCCCTGCGTTCGCATCGGTCGGAGCTCCCGAGCCTTCGGGAAGAGAGTCCGGCAACAGAAATTTCGTTGCTTTCTCTGCATCCGCGGATGACGACTTCAACGCGTTCGGCGACACCTCGCCCAAAAAGCAGCCTGCACCCGAAAGACCCAAGCAGCAAAAATCCCAGCAGCCCCCCCGAAAGCCTCAGAGAAGACGCCAGAGCGTCGACCCGAAGATGCTTTTGATCGGTGCCGCAGTTCTCGTTGCCATCATTCTGGTGGTTGCTCTCTTCATCGCTGTCTTCTCCTCACCCGGAAAAGACATCGAGCGCGAGGACAACGCATATATGGTCTATACCGACCTTGACGGACTCTATCACGTCATGGCAAACGGCAAAGAGATCAAAGAGACCTTTGAGGGAGAGATAACGCTCGTTCCCGCTAAGGACAATTCCTTTGCTTACATCTTTGAGGAGATCGTCACTGAGGAAGGCAACAACGTCTATCTGATGTATATTCTCAAGGGCAAGAAGCTCTCGCTCGTTGAAGCTGAGGCCGACAAGATCATCACTTACGCGGATTACGAGCCCGGCATCATCTTCAAGATGGGTTCGATAGTTCAGCTTTATTCCGAGAACTCCTTTGAGGATATCTCGAGCGACTCGTCTGCATCTAACTTCCTCATCTCCGGCGACGCTACTACCGTAGTTTACACCGAGAAGAGCGGCAGAGACGGCGATCAGACTCAGATCAAGTATTTCCGCAACGCAGGCTTTAACGATATCGGAGAGACCGAAGGACTCACCCCTGCCGCTATATCAATCGACGGAAAATACGTTTACGCCTACACCGAGCAGAACGCGCTCTACTACATCGAGGTAACGGGCAGCGGTACCAAGTTCAAGGAGCACTCCATCATCGGTGCAAACTCCTATTCCTTCGTTGCCATCACCGATATGAACGCTGACGGCTCGGAGATCCTCTTCAACTATGAATTTAACGGCAGAATTGCTTGCTTTATCTACAGAGTCGGAGACAAGAAGGAAACCCAGATCGGCGAGGGTAAATTTGTTTACGCTCCCAGTGAGAGAGACGTAGTCGCTCCCGCAACCTTTGTAGGCTCTTACCTGACCGCTACCAGAACGACTACCGACGCGGACGGACGCACCACCACGGTCAACTCCACCTACCTCTATGACGGCGGCAAGGGCGCACGCAAGGTTGCAGATGCGCTCGGTCAGTTCTCTCCCGACGGTAAGTACTTCTACTACATAGACTCTGCTAACGCAGACCTCGTAAGAGTTAAGCTCTCCTCCAAGGACTTTGAGGCTGACTCCAAAGTCATCACCAAGGCAGTCGACTCTTTCGTAGTTACAGAAAAGGGCGACCTCTATCAGTACAGCAAGCCCACGTCTTCTTCGGGCGGTAAGATCACCTTCAAGAAGGCATCCGATACCACCTCGAGATCTATCTCCTCCAAGCCTATCGCAGGCTCGATGTTCATCTGCGGTAACACTCTCTATTTTGCCGAAGGAGCAAATGACGAGATCAAGCTCTTCTCTTCCAGCAACGGTGCAACTCAAGAAGAGGTTACCTTCAAGAATATCGCATTCGGCTCTACGCTCACCGTCGAGGTCAACGGTACAGGCGCGGGATATGCTTACTTCGTAGACGCAGACGGCAACACAGTTCTCCTCTACACCGAGGACGGCGAGGACTTCGACGTAGTTTCCAAGTCCTGCATCATCCCCGGATACGACACAGGAATTGCACCTCCTACTCCCGAGGAGCCCGAAAATAACGACGAGGAAGAATAATAATTCAACATAAAAAGAACCGATGCGGCGCATCGGTTCTTTTTATGTTCTTATTGATCTGCTTCTTCAGCTTCCTCAAGCAGTCTTGTCAGTCTGCGGTTGAGTCCCGACTTCGAGATCGGCGGCTCGTGCATATGTGAAAGCTCGAAGAGCGACGCATCGGGGTTTTCAAGGCGCAACTGTGCCGTGTAGCGTAGCTCCTCGGGGAGAGAGAGCATCTTTCCGCTTGCCATCAGCGACTTTATCGCCTCTATCTGCCGCATCGCCGCGTCGACCGATTTTGAAATATTCCGTGCCACGCAGTTGGTGGCGCGATTTTCGGTATTTCGTATGTCGCGCTCAATGTAGCTGTTAGTGACCGCGAGCGAGCACATTCCCGCGCAAAGATAGTTGAGAAGGTCGGCGACCGTCTCGTTGTTTTTGTAGTACACGCCCGTGCGCTCGCCTCGCTTTACGGTCTTGGGCAGGCTGAATACGCTCTCAAGAAGCTCCGAGAGCAGTCTTGCGCGCATCGGTGTGGGGAGAATGAACTCCGCGTGGTAGCTCTTCTGCGGATCGTTGACAGTTCCCGAGACCGCGAACGCACCGCGAAGGAAATCCGTGGCACAATCCTTGCATCGAAATCCTGCCGTCTCGGCAAGCGTTCTGTCGGGATCGACTCGGTCGACCGAGCGCAGATATGTGCTCAGCGACTTTGAATAAAAGTCAAGCAGATAGACCTCCCTGCCCGCCTTGACCGTAGAGCAGATCTTGGGAGACACGCTGAACTGCTTTGTCAGAAGCTCTTCGGCAAGATATGCCATCTCCGGCGTGCGAAGCTGTAGCCTTATTTTGTTTTTCTCCTCGGGGAGTGCCAGCGCGCCTATGCAAAGTCCCGTGACGAATGCCTTCGTACAGCAGGTCTTAGTCGAGCGGTTCGCGAGCATCTCGTTTACGGTGTTAATCGAGAACGACATCCTGATCAGTTATCACGCGCACTTCACGCTCAAGCGTGATGCCAAAGGCAAGCGCGACTTTCTCCTTTACAATTCTTTCAAGCTCAAGCACCTCGCGCCAATTCGCGTCGCCGCGGTTGACGATAAATCCCGCGTGCTTCTCGGACACCTGCGCACCGCCGAGAGAAAAGCCCTTGAGTCCGCAGTCCTCGATCAGCTTGCCTGCAAAATGCCCCTCAGGGCGCTTGAAATAGCTGCCCGCACTTCCAAGCTCGAGCGGCTGTTTTTCTTTTCTCTGGCGCATATTTTCCGCCATCTTCGCGCGTATCTCGCTTTCCTTGCCGCGCGCGAGCTTCAGCGTCGCACCGAGACAAACGAGGTCGCGATCTCTCATATATATACTCTGTCTGTAGCCAAATTCGCACTCGTCAAGACGGCTGATCTGTCCATTCTTTCGATTCAGCGCGACCGTGTGGATCACCACGTCCGACATCTGTCCGCCGTACGCGCCTGCGTTCATATAGACCGCACCGCCGAGAAATCCGGGAATTCCATAGGCAAATTCAAGCCCCGAGAGCGAATTCTTCGCGGCGAGATTTGCAAGATGCGTCAGCGATACACCCGCCCAGCAGGCTATATATTCCTCGTACAGATCGCACCTGTCAAGTCTGTCGGTAAACACAAACGCGCCATTGTAGTAGTCAAACGCGAAGAGCAGATTTGACGCGTTGCCGATGATCTCGTGCTTGATGCCCGCGCCGTTGAGCGCAGACAGCGCGATCGCGACCTGTTCGGCAGTAGAAGGATAGATCGCAAGCGCGACTCTGCCGCCTATTTTGAAGCTTGCGCGCTCCTTTGTCGACACGTCAAGCTTGTATTCTATATTTTGCTTTGCGAGAAGCTCAAGCAATTCTCTGCCGATCTCCCCCATCAAAGCTCTCCTCTTTCGATCACGCGAAGGACCTCGTCAAAGTTGCTTGCAATGTAGTCGGTCGTAATTCCCGCCGCAAGCGGCTTGCCTTTGGGATTGTACCAGCAGGAGTCGAGAGAATAGTTGTTCGCGCCCTTGATATCCGAGGTCAGCGAGTCGCCGACGACGATAGTATCCTTTGCAGAAAAGTTCTCGATGCTCTTCTCAACGCACTCAAAATAGCGCGGATCGGGCTTCTCAAAGCCAAGCTCGCCCGAAATGAAGAGCCCGTCGAAGTATTTCTCAAGTCCCGAATGCGCATAACGGCGGCGCTGAATGAAATCCACACCGTTGGTGATTATGTACATTCTGACTTTGCCGTGGAGTGCCTCTAAAAGCTCACGCGCACCGTCGAGAAGATAGCCGCGCTGTGAGAGCTGCTCCATATATTCACGCGCCATAGCACGCGCGTCGGCAGTGTAGCCGTAATGCTCGCAGAAAAGCTCAAATCGGCGGTAAAGAAGCACGTTTTTCTCTATCTCGCCTCGCTCAAGCATCTTCCAGAGCCCATCGTTTATTCTGCTGTAGGTCGCGACCTTCTCGTCGTCAGGCTCAATGCCGCCAAAGATCATCGTCGCGCGCACCGCCTCGTCCTCGCTTCTCGCAAAATCAAGAAGCGTTCCGTCAGCGTCAAAAAGTACCGTCGTGTATCTCATATTACCCCCAAAATCAAGTCTTATATATATTATACTATCTTTCCGCTCATTTTGCAAGAACTGTTTGAAAAAATTATGAAGGGACGCGTTTTTTCGTTCTTTTCTTGAAAGAAAAGAACCAAAAGAACTTCCTGTGGTGTTGTTATAGAGTTTGTACGTGACTCGAGCCGATATTCTCTAAAGATGTTTGGGATACTGTAAACCAAAGCGATATTCTCGCTGTGTGATTTAGTATC
>JAGBIA010000139.1 GCA_017935225.1 Clostridia bacterium
CCCGAGAATGAAAGAAGGAGAAAGATGAAGAACATTAAGAGAAATCTTACTATGCTTTGCGACTATTACGAGCTTACGATGGGAAACGGATATTTCGCAAACGGAATGCGTGACAAGATAGTTTATTTTGACGTTTTTTACAGAGATAATCCCGACAACGGCGGATATGCCATAGTTGCGGGACTTGAGCAGATCATTGAGTATATAAACGATCTGAAGTTTGATCGTGAGGATATAGAATATCTGCGCGGCAGAGGATGCTTCTCAGAGGATTTTCTTGACTATCTTGGCAATTTTAAATTCAGCGGAGATATATGGGCTATACCCGAGGGAACCGTGGTTTTTCCCGGTGAGCCTCTTATGACGGTGCGCGCTCCGATAGTCGAGGCGCAGTTTATCGAAACATATATCCTGATGATGATAAACCATCAGTCGCTCATCGCCACAAAGGCATCGAGAATAACGAGAGCGGCAAAGGGAAGAGCGGTAAGTGAGTTTGGCTCGCGTCGCGCTCAGGGTGCGGATGCCGCTATGCTCGGAGCGAGAGCGGCATATATCGGCGGATGCGGATCGACAGCCTGCACTATCGCAGATGAGGCATACGGAGTCCCCGCCGTAGGCACAATGGCACACTCGTGGGTCCAACTTTTCGATACCGAATACGAGGCGTTCGAGACCTATTGCAAGACCTATCCCAATAACGCAACGCTTCTCGTCGATACCTATAACGTGCTTGAGAGCGGAGTTCCTAACGCGATCAAGGCGTTCAAGACCGTGCTTTATCCTCTCGGTATCCGTAAGTGTGCGGTCCGTATAGATTCGGGAGACGTTACCTACCTTACCAAAAAGGTGCGTAAGATGCTTGACGAGGCAGGACTTACCGAGTGCAAGATAGTAGTTTCGAACTCAATGGACGAATATATCATCCGCGAGCTTATACGTCAGGGAGCTTAAATAGATTCCTTCGGCGTAGGCGAGCGACTCATCACGGCAAAGAGCGACCCCGTTTTCGGCGGAGTTTACAAGGTGTGCGCGGTAGAGGATGAAAATGGCAACGTGATACCCAAGATAAAGATCAGCGAGAACGTTGGCAAGATCACGACACCTCACTTCAAAAAGGTATACAGACTTCGCGGACGCGATACGGGTAAGGCAGAGGCAGATCTTATCTGCGTTTACGATGAGACTGTGGATGACACCAAGCCTCTTGAAATATTTGATCCGATGGCGACCTGGAAGAGAAAAACGCTTGAAAACTTTATCGCAACCGAGCTGCTCGTTCCGATATTCAAGAACGGAAAGCAGGTATATGAGCTGCCTACACTCGAGCAGATCAGGACGCATTGCGCAGAGGAGATCGAAGGAATGTGGGATGAGGTCCGCAGATTCAGCAATCCTCACAACTATTACGTAGACCTTTCGGAGAAGCTCTGGCAGCTCAAGCACGATATGCTCGCGGCTCACGGAAGACGCTGATGCAATGAAGGTAATAGTTTGTCTTGACAATAACGGCGGAATGATGTTCAATAACCGTCGGCAGAGCAAGGACAGAGTTTTAAACGCAGACGTTCTGCGTATGACAGAGCGATCGAGACTGTGCATTGCGCCGTTTTCACTCAAGCTTTTTGAAAACAGCGGAGCGAACCTCGTTTGCGATGAAAATTTCCTCGAACGTGCAGAGGATACGGATTATTGCTTTGTCGAAAATAAAGCGCTTGCGCCTTATGTCGACCGCATTGAAGAGCTTGTAGTTTACTATTGGAACCGATTTTATCCCACTGACGTGTCTGTAGATATAGATCCGCACGCTCTGGGCTTTAAGTGCGTATCTATAGAGGAATTCGAAGGCTCTTCACACGAAAAGATCACTAAGGAGATATTCAGAAGATGAAA
>JAGBIA010000017.1 GCA_017935225.1 Clostridia bacterium
AATCGGCAAAGCGAAATTATGGTGCGCGTGGGGGTTCAGAATCCCTGAAGGTGCACCAATAACAAAAACAGCAGTCCAACGGACTGCTGTTTTTGTTATTCATACACATAATACGGTTCGAACCCCGCAACGAGCTACATAGTAGCCGTTGCTGAGCTTGCGCTACCGCTGCATAAACGGCAATATCTAATTACGGCGCAAGCAGGGGTTCGAAGACCTGTGCGGACAAGCCGCACGTCGAGTTTGACTTTGCGACTAAAGTCGCAATTTTTTTACAAAAACCGTCAAACATCGCTGAACTCCAACGGACTGCGGGTTTTGTTATCCATACGTGACCTTCTGCAACTACGCTTTTTCTTTTGACACAAAAAGCGCAAAAGAAAAAGCTTGGCAAAAAGAAAACGCTGTTACGGGAATTTCGCTCGTGCGCGAGCGACCAAGGCTCTGCCTTTGGAATCCGCAAGCTTTTTGAAAAAAGCTTGATCAAAAACTTTCTTACTTGACAAACTCATTTTATGTGATATAATTATTATATCACAACTCCACGGAGGTACACTATGGCTATGAATTTATACGAAGCGGCGCAGGAACGCGTTATAATCACCGCCCACAGAGGCACGAGCGGCGGTAATATTCCCTGCAACACTATCGCGGCATACGACGCGGCGGTCGCTCACGGCGCAGATATGATCGAGATCGACGCCAATATCAGCGCGGACGGCACGCTCTACAGCTTCCATCCCGGTATGGAAAAAATACATCTTTGCAAGGATTGCAAGATCCCCGAGCTTCACGACGACGAGATCCGCGAGCTTCGCTATGTAAACTACGACCGCGCTCCTACAGAGTGGGGTCTGTGCACGCTCGACGAGATCTTTGAGAGATACAAGAACCGTTGCTTTATCAACGTTGACAAGTTCTGGGATCACCCCGAAAAGATCTCCGACCTCATCCGCAAACACGATATGGCTGATCAGATCGTCGTAAAGACTTCGCCCTCCGAGCGCCTTTTCGATATCATCGAGTCCTACGCGCCCGAGATCGCCTACCTCCCCATCATCAAGAAGGACGAGGGTCTGCACGATATGCTCAAGGGAAGAAATATCAACTACATCGGCGCTGAGGTGCTGTTTGACAACGAGAACAGCGAGCTTTGCAGCGACGAATATATCGCAAAGATGCACGCTGACGGCAAGCTCGTTTGGGTAAACTCGATCATCTACGACTGCCGCGCTCAGCTCGCCGCGCGCCACTCGGACGACACCGCCATCGCGGGCGACTGCGAGTTCGGATGGGGCTGGCTTGCCGACAAGAAGTTTGACATCATCCAGACCGACTGGACTCTCGCGCTCCGTCTCTTCCTTGAGAATACCGGAAGAAGATATAAGAAATAAAACAAAAGGCTCGGAATAGCGTGATACTCTTAGCGGAGTATCACGCTAAACTATGATTGCCCTTGCGGGCAAGTTATAAGTTATGATATGCTTCGCATAGTTATGATTGGCTTCGCCAAGTTATAGGTTAGTAGTGCAATCATATCATAATATTTGTGCAACAAATTCATAACGGCGAGCATAGCGAGCCTCATAACTCTAAACTAAACCCGACAAAAAAAGAGCAGACACATAAGGTCTTATACCTTGCGTGTTTGCTCTTTCTGCTTGTTATAAGTATTTGGGCTTAGCCCATAATGCGTTTGACTAGTCAAATGCGATGCTCGCACTGAATGGTGTTTTTCAAATTCTCCGCTAACGACAGCACACTATTTCCGAGCCTTTATTTATTCATTATTCATCGTCAAGCGAAAGCAGACCAAGCCACGCGTCCGTTTCCTTTATAGCCGTTTCAAATGCATCCTCCTTAGCCATAAATGCAGCTTCCATAGTAGGCTTCGAAGAATCCACTACGGTATGACGCCAGAGCGTCATAATGCTGTTAAGCTGTTGCGAGAAGATATAGCTGTAGTCAAACTTTATATTCGCGATTATGATATCGAAAAGTGCGACCGAGTTCGTAACAGTTCCCTCGGAGTCGTCCGTACCGAAGAACTTAGGCTTGATGATACGGTTAAAGTAATATCCACGCACGCCCGTGTAAGACTCCTCGCAAGCGAGCTGCAGGAATGCCGACACTGCCTCGCCCTTTGTGGGAATGGGGCTCTCGCTATGGTCGAGGACAAACATTATAGTAAAGAAGTCCTGTGCGGTAGTAGCGTACTGCTCCTGATCAGCGTCGAACTTGGGCATCGGGAGAAGTCCGTACTTATCCTCCATCTCTCGAATAGCCATATTGTTCTCTCTGTTGGCATACATTCTTTCCATATAGAACATAGCCTTACCCGCCGCAAAATGCTTTGCATTCCAACTATCAACAGTTCCCTTTCCGGGCTCTATAAGATTTCTGTACATAACAAGTGCCCTCTCAAGCTTCTCGTTACCCACTATGTTAAAGGAATGCGTTCCGTCGGGATTTTCAATTACCGTGCTGATATCCCACGCGTAAGTGATACAGTCTCTCGGGCAAGGCAAAGAGTTGGATGCCATAAGTGCGTAGGTATCGTCATCCTGTCTGCCGGTCGTGCCGTTGCTGTCCTCAAAGAAGGTAGACGTCCATCTGTAGAGCTCTTCATACGTCCAAAATCCCTCGAGCGCCAGAGTCTGCATATTTTCAGGATCGTTCGGCTCCTTGTGCTTGTCATACAAGGTCTTATTGTGCCATATTACCATAGCTGCATCGAACATCGAAAGATTGATGTCTCCCGAAACGTAGTGAAGTCTGCCGTTAAAGCAGGTATTTTCTACCATAGTTCTGTTCCAGCAAGGCAAAGAAAAATCAAAATACGGGAAGAGCTCCTTATCCATAAGGTTAAGAGTGTAATCTCTGATCGCGGCACTCACGCTCGGTCCGCCGAAGTTAGCAGAAATATCGTAGTAATGCAAACTGTTGTCAATATCATCCGAGATAAGAGCGTGGAAGCGTTCCACATACCCGTAATAATCGCTTCCGTTATCCGGTACCCATTCAAACTGAAGATCGATATTTAGCGACTCGGTAACCGCGACGTTTCTCATCGCGATAGCCTCATCAAGCTCGTCCTCGGGCGATTTCTTATACCACTCTCTCGAGTTCGCAAAATAGTCGCGAACGAGCACCGTGACCTGCTCACCTTCAAAGTCAAGACCGTCATACTCATTTGCGGTTGTAAAAGAGGGCTCTCCGTATACATTCGTCTCCTTAATAGTCGCTTGCTCGCCGAGAGTGCCGCTTTCCTTGCTGTCTTCTTCATTCTTCTGACCGCAGGCTACGAGCGCTGTAGCCACGAAGGAAAGAATGAGAACTATGCTGAGTATTCTATAGATCAACTTCATATTTTTCCTCCTACACATCATCAATCTATTGACATTACCAAAATTTTATGCTATCATTACATATGGATATCTACGTTTTAATTATACACTACATTCCTTGTGATTGTCTATGTTTACAGACGATGTGTTATTGTTTAAAATCGACTTTGGGAGAAAAAGTATGAAACGAAACTGTGTAATCACGTGCAAAAACTACACCATAGTTCCCCCTCAAAAGCACTGGAAAAACAAGACCGATCCAAATATTAATCGCTTGTTCTACATGACGGGCGGAACGGGAGAATATCTTGACGGAGACGAGATGCGCACGTTTGAATCAGGCAAGATCTATTTTATACCGTCTTACTCGGGAATAGCTACCTATACCGATGACAACGACAGATTGGTGCACGCCTTTGTAAATTTCAAGCTAACTCCCCCGATCGTTTCAAAAAAGGTATTCTGCCTTGACCCATCGACCTCTCCTAAGCTAAAAAAGGCTACCGAAGCGTTTTGCGAGCTATGCAAGGTAGAATACAATGCGCGCACCCGAAAGACTCCGCTCACATCAAGTGAAAAGCAGGAGCTTGAGCTTTTAAGCGCTCTCACGCTCTTTTTTGCGGAAAGTGCCGCCGAAACTGCCCCCGATGACGTTATCAACGATCCCGTGATCATTACCGCCCTTAACATCATACATTCCTCCCTTGGCAAAAAGCTCACCGTTGAGGAAATTGCCAAAAAATGTTATATGTCGACCGACGGATTTATCAGAAAATTCACTCGCTATATTGGCGAGACACCGTATTCGTATATAAAAAATTTCAAGATCAGAAGTGCGCTTCTTATCAGATCCGAGGGAGCAACTCTTGAAGAAGCCGCAGAAGCTTGCGGATACTCCGACGCAAGTGCTTTGCTTCACGCAATATCTTCTTTTTCATCAAAAGGCAACAAACCACCGACATCTCACACAAAAAGCGGCAAGAATTGACATTATATTGACCGCTATCGACGAAAACAGGACAGAGAATTTGACGTTCTCTGTCCTGTTTTTATATTCATTTAAGATCTGATATCTCTTTGTAGTACTGAAAACGGGGAACGATCCTCTGCTCTGCCCGCCGCGACCAAAAGGTTTTAACCCTCAGTCTCGCCTCTGAGCTCTTCGAGCATCGCTTCCTTATTTCCCGTAGGTGTGTGGGGCAGCTCGATTATATCAACGCTGTCGCCCGAGATGTAGATATCCTTTGCGTACTTAAGAGCCGCATTCATAGTTGCGCCCCAACGCTCATCAAAAATATGATCCTTGGCATTTGCGCGAATTGCGGGGAAAAGCACGGTCTCGCCCTGAATGGAATGATATATGCTCTCGACCGACGGCCACATACCGTGGTGCGCGATCTGAACGATATCCGACTTGAGATGATCTCCCCACATATCGTTCATTATAGGTCCTGAATCATAGCAGGTATCGGCTAAAAGCATTACCGTCTGATCCTTTACGTTGAGTCGGATAACGAGCGAGGAATCGTTCACGTTGGGAAGCGTGCGAGGAAGTATATCCTCTACTGTATAAAGCACCTCTACACTCGCAGAGCCGAAGCTCAAAAGCTGTCCTGTGTGGATCTTTACGATCTCGAGATCGGGAGCGGAGCTCCTGACTGCGTTAAAGAGCTTTGTAATGTTACCGCTCTGATTTTCCTTGCCTGCAGAGTTCGAAAGATCGTATGCCGTCGGATGCGCGTAGTTGAGCATCAGCTTTTCTATCTTTATCTCTCCGCTCGCTCCGTAATTGTTTATAAAATCAATAAATGCGGGGAAATGATCTCCGTGGGGGTGCGAGATAAACCAAGCGGCGATAGTGATGTCGCCCTCTTCAAGCTCGCGCAAAGCCTTGTAAACTCTGTCGCCACCCGAGTATCCGCCGTCGTGGATAATAAATCTTCCGTCGGGTAGTCTGAATATATATCCCTGACCGTTATTTGGCTGAGGAATAGACGCGATATATGGCGTATAGGTCTCCTCAAGTCCTGAGCTGTTGTCCTCTCGTGCGAGCATAGAGATCGGTCCGCCAACGATGCGCACGCTCTTGCTGTACGCGGTGAAATACGTGTGAACATAGTCGCCCTCACACTCAAAGGTATCAAAGATATTGTCCGCCACCTCTCTTGAAGCTATGCGCTCATATCCCGCCGCCTCGAGAGTTTCGCCGTAGGTCTTGTAAGTAGCCGCATCGGTCTCGGGAACTACGACCGTGAAGCTTCCCTCACCGCCATCAAGCGCAACAGCATCACTTGCCGGATACTTAGGAAGTTTTACAAGAAGTTCGTTGAAGTTAACACTTGCCTTGAGCTCCGCATCTACACTGACATAACCCTCAGATGTGCTTCTGACAGCATTTCTGAAGTGCTGCAAAAGTCTCTCTCCGTCAGCAAGTGAAGAGAACGCGATGACGAGCTTATTGCCGACGATCTCGATCTTCGACTCACCGTAGCGAAGGCTGTCGTAGACCTGCTTTGACTCTTCGTAGTTCGTTCTGCCAACGAGTATCGCAGGCTTTACTCTGTCCTCTCCCGTGTCGTTATACGCTATGAAATCTGTGGTTCGCTCGGGCATTACCTTGGTTGAATTCTTAAGTCGGTCTCTGACCTTCTGATAGAGCTCACGCTCAGCATCGGTAGGCTTCTCAGCGCATATTACTCTGCAAACGTATTCCTCGTTCATAAATATAGAAAATCTGCCCGTAGTATCTATTACCGCTCCGTCGGTCGCTCCCTCGCTGCCGCTCTCGTCGGTGCTGTCAGTATTCCCTGCGCTGTTGCAGGAAAAGAACATCGACACCGCACATATAAGCGCCGCAAGGCAGATCAAAAATCTGCAAGTCTTCATTCCTATTCTCCTTTTCGCAAATTGTCATAGATTTACATATAAATTTTACCAAAAATCGAGTGATTTGTCAATAGAAAAAATGCAGAAGAGCTTCTGCGTTTTTTCTATAAGCACTATTTTCTTTTGATCTTTGCGAGCTGAGCTATTCCATCGATGCTGTAAAGCACGTAAGAGAGCAACATCATCGCGCAGGAGATCAGAATACAGATCACCGACAGTTCGGTGGGTATGCTGTACCACACGATGTGCAAAAACATCACCGAATAAAGTATCACGGTGTTTACCTTACCGTGCCAGACCGCACCGTCGACCTCGCCCGTCTTACGAATTACCACGGCACGAAGCACGAATGAGCTTATCTCCTTGACGAGAATTATTATCAGCGGAAGCAGGATCAGCGGGAAGCACGTCCAGAGGCAGAAAAGCATAGCTATCTGAGTCAGCTTATCTGCTATCGGGTCAAGCGCCTTGCCGACGTTGCTTATCATATTGAAGTGACGCGCGATAAAGCCGTCGACCACGTCGGTAAGTCCCGAGAGAACGACGAGAAGCGCGGTCACTGTCGGAGATTGCAGTACGCAGTACGCCCAGATGATGAGTGGAATAAGAATGATACGAAAAAGTGACAGGACGTTAGGTACCGTGACGACTTTTTTCGTATAATCCTTACTGCACTGCGAGCTCATTTTCAGCATTCTTCTCATTTTTTGAAGATACCGACGCGCGAGCGGTGTACTTCATTACACCGACCACAGTCTCACCGTCCACCTGCAGAGGAGCGGGGCTATCGAACTCGACCGTGATCTCGCGTCCCGTAAGCACCTCGGTGTGCTTTACGTTCTTGAGATGCTCGCCCTTGAAGAGCGAGGGGAATATCATAAGAGTCTTGAGCTTTCCCGAGCCGTGAAAGACGAGTATCGAGAGCATTCCCTCGCTATTATTTCTCTCCTGCGCGGGAGTGGGCATCATTCCTCCGCCGTAGTATCTTCCGTGCATCGTAGGAGCGATCCATACCTTTTTATATGTATGCTTCACGCCGTCGACCGTAACGGTCGCGTTCGTGGGCTTGTAGTGGAACAAAAGTCCCTTTATCGCGATAGAGGTATAATTTATGTCGGTCTCGCCTGCCGCGCGGAGCTTGTCGCCCTCTTCACAGCAATATCCGTCGATGCCGTAGCCGACACCGTTGAGGAAGCGGTAGGTCTTTCCGTTGACCTCGCAGATCGGAAGATCTCGGAGCTGCTCGGTGATGCGTACAACCTCGCCGTCCGCCGCGCCAAGATCGCGTAGAAAGTCATTTCCCGAACCGGTAGCACAGTAGTAGACCTCACTATCTGCGATCGCCTCGCCCGCGTCGTTGACAAAGCGGTTGAGCGTTCCGTCACCGCCGCAGATAACGAGCGCGCAGTCGCTCTTATCCGAAAGAAACGCGGAATAGTTGGTTATCTTGGTCATATCAGCAAAGCCCACGACCTCGCCGTCAAGCTTTTCGGGAAGGGCTCTTGCGACCTCCTCTGACTTGCCTTGTCCTGCAATAGCGTTGTAAAGTATGTAGTATTTCATAGTCATTCTCCTTGCGGTTAAAATTTTTCATACTACAATTATACACTATTATCTTCAACTGTTTTTCAAATCAAGTTCAATTTTTGTTGATATACTTACAAAAACTGTAAAAGCCGCTCTCGCAACAAGCGAGAGCGGTTTCGTTCATTTTTTGTTATCTGCCAAGAGATCACTTCAATACTACGAAGGTATTGAATACGTTATCAACGAGAGTCTGATCGGCGGTCGTCTCTGTTACCGTAACAACGTAGGTACGGTCGCCAACGGTAGCTATCATCTGAGTCTGCTTCATAGAAGCACCCGAAGCAGAGAGCGTATATGTGAGCTTGATTATATCGCTATAATCGTTTTTTGTTTTGGTGCGCTTGAAATTGGAGATCGACATACCTGCGGCACTTATCGAATCCTTCATCAGCTTTTCAAGCTCGGAATCGGATGCTTGTCCGTAAATTTCGTTTTTCTCCTCGTAAACAACGGTAATGTTGTTGCCCTTGCCCGACTTATTAACAAGCATAGTCGTGCTTCCCTCGGTCTTTGTCCAATCAGACGGATATGCGAAAGAGATATCACCGTTGTCATATGTGGTATAGCCCTCGGGAGCTGTTGCGGGCTTAGGCGGATCAGTTTCCTTCTTTTCGTCCTCGCCGGAATTACACGAGCCGAGTACAAGCACACAAGAGAGTGCCATTACAAGTGCAAGAAAAGTACAAAATAAACGTTTCATAAAATATCCTCCTTGGAAATAAATGTGTATAGGAATTATATCACACTAAAAAGAAAAAGTCAATAAACTTTTAGTTAAGTTTTTCCTTTTCCGGACAGTGTCACGGTAAATCTGCATCCGCTCTCGATATTCTCTGCGCGTATCTCTCCGCCGATGAAGTCGAGAATTCTCTTAACGAGCGCAAGTCCGAGTCCGTTGCCCTCCTGCTTATGCGAGCTGTCTCCCTGATAGAACTTGTCAAAGATATGGTTCATCGCGTCCTCGGCAATTCCCTCTCCCTCGTCCTCGACCGTAAAGATTATGCCGCTATCGCCGTCTGTGAGCCTTATCTTCACCGTGCTGTCGGCAGGCGTGAACTTTACTGCGTTGCCGATAAGATTGTTCCAGATATGGAGCATAAAGCCGCGGTTGCCCTCGTAGCTCACGCTCTCAAGCTCGACGTCAAATTCTATATTCTTCTCGCTCCACTTGGGCTCGAGCAGAAGTATCGCCTGTCTTATCTGCTCGTCAAGGCTGAAGTGCTCCGTCTTTGTCTCGATCGCCTGATTGTCTATCTTTGAGAGCAGGAGCACGTTGCCGACAAGCTCTGAGAGCCTTTGAGTATTCGTAAGTATCTTATCGATGTATTCGGAATCCTCTTCACTGAGCGTATCGCTTCCCTGCAGGAGCATCGCATAGCCCTCGATCGCGGTTATGGGGGTCTTTATCTCGTGGGATACGTTAGATACGAAATCTGTCTTAAGGATCTCGGTCGCCGCAAGCTCTCGCGTCATAAGGTTGAAATTTCCATAGATGTCGCGGATGTCGCCAAAGGGCGCGCTCGTGTGTATCTGTATCCCGAAAGATCCCTTTGCGACGAGGTTCATCGCGTCACCGAGCTTTCGTATCGGCGAGAGAAGCGCGCGGTTGACGAAGATAGAGATGGGAGTTCCTATGATTATACCGACGATGACCACCCAAGCGGTCGTGGGCAGATTGGCAAGTGCGGGGAAAAACTCGGTGAGAAAATAGGATATACCCGTCGCAAGTCCGAGCACCGCGGCAAGCTCCGCGATGACGATAAGCGATATGAACCAGCCGACACCGATCCTACGTTTTTTGCGCGCCTTCACTCCACTCTTCAGTTTTTTGCTCATTGTTTTACCACCTTGTAACCAACTCCGCGCATCGTTACGATCTTAAAATCGGGATTGTCGCCGAATTTCTCGCGCAAGCGACCGATGTGAACATCGACCGTATGCGTGTCCGAGCCTGAATCGTAGCCCCAGATCTCGTCCATAAGCTGTTGGCGCGTGAATATCTTACCCGGGTAGGAGATCATTTTGTATAGCAGCATAAACTCCTTTTGAGGCAGTATCATCTGCTCGCGCCCCGTGCTGACCGTGAGCGAGTCGCACTCAAGCACGGTCGAGCCAATGGTGATGCGCCTCTCGTTCGCTATCTGCGAGCGGCGCAGGAGCGCGCCCACGCGGAGCACCATCTCGTTTACGTTGACAGGCTTTATCATATAGTCGTCACTTCCCGAGGAAAATCCCGTCTGCATATCGTCAAAGGCATCCTTCGCGCTTATCATCAGCACGGGTGTATAGTCGCCAGCCTCGCGAAGCGTACGGACGAACTCATAGCCGTCCATTTCGGGCATCATTATGTCAGAGATTATAATGTCAAAAAAGCTATTTTCCATCTCGTCGAGTGCCTCAGCTCCGTTAGACGCACCGACTACGGCATATCCGTTTTTGGTCAGCACGCGCGAGAAGAGCTGTCGCAGATCGCGATCGTCCTCAACTATAAGCACCTTGAACATATTATCCCCCTAAATCAAATATTTTTCTCTCTCCTAAATATCTTTCCGTACGGAAGTGCGACTATCACACCAAGGAGTACGAGTCCGCACCATACGAGTATAAGGTTGCCCCATCCAATTCCGCTTACCGCGTTTGCAAAGAGCGTCGACGAGAGAGATGCCGACATATAGCTGACGAAATCAAGAAATCCCGTTACGCTCGAGACCATTCCCGTGTCGCGCAAGCTCGGGCAGTATCTGCTCCAGAGCATCGTTGCCGCGCCGTTAGACGACATTATGGCGAGCACCAGGAGAATGATATTGAGCAGAGGCAGCTTTACGAAATAGAGCAGCGCGAACATCACGCTCGAGCTGATGAACATTATAAGTATCGTCAGATCCATATTGTGACCGAGCCTCTCGTATATGAGTATTACGATAAAGGTGGTCAGCGAGATAACGAAGGTCGCGACCGTGAAGATAAGCGCCGCGTTATCGGGTGTGAACTTGAGATAGTCCGACAGATAAGTGGGCATCCAGAACACGACTGTCGTGCGGATAACGCCGGTTATCATCGAGATCAGCGTGAATTTCACTATGTGATAGCGGCCGAAAAGCACGCCTATTCCCTGCCCCTTTTGCTTTGAGGGCTTGTACTGACCGTACTTGACGACACCCTTGCGCTCAAATATCGTGAAGAATACGAACGCGCTGAGCGCCATCGCGACGAGAATAGCACTTCCCGTGACGAACACGCCCTGCCACACCACAGTCGCCGCGACTATTCCAGCCACGGGCGAGCCGAAGAATGATGCAAAAGTGTAGCCCATACTGCATCTTGTCGCGTAGATCGGCTCGGTGTTCTCAGCGACCACCTTGGTCATAGGCGCGTAGATCATCGAGAGGAAAAATCCCGTAATTCCGTAGGCTATCGACGCCACGAACGAGCCGTTCTCGGCGATCATAAGGAAGATCGCGTTGCTCACGCCCGCTAAGAAAAGCCCGAAGCTGATCATATATTTTGTCTTTATTCTGTCGCCGATGAGTCCGTTAATGAGCTGACCGACGGCATAAAAGCCAAAGAAGAGCGACGAGAGGCTGCCGATGTATTCCTCACCGTAGGCTCCGCCCTCAAGCATCTGAGGTGTAACCACACTCAGAATGTTACGTGCAAAGTAGACCGCGAGGTATGCCACAGAGCGAAGCACTCCGAGGTATACCGCGTTCGCTACCTTTTTGTCTTTAAATATCATATCTATCCGTCTATCTTGGCGAGGATCTCCTCGGCATTTGTATCGGGCTTGACCTTTTTCATCACGTGCTCGATATTACCATCTTCGTCAACAATAAAGGTGGTGCGCACGATGCCGAAGCTCACCTTGCCGTAAAGCTTCTTTTCCTGCCATACGCCGTAAGGCTCGATCGCCTTTCTCTCGGGGTCGGAAAGAAGGATGAAGGGCAAGGAGTACTTCTCGGCAAACTTCACGTGAGATGCCACGCTGTCGCGGCTGATACCGATAACGACTATTCCCCTCTCTTCAAACTGTTTGTACGCACCGGCAAAGGCGCAAGCCTGACGCGTGCAACCCGGGGTATTGTCCTTCGGGTAAAAATAGATAACGACCTTCTTGCCGAGAAAATCCGACAGAGAAACAGCATTTCCGTCCTTGTCCTCAAGCGTAAAGTCGGGGGCTTTCATTCCTTTCTCAAGCATTTTTCACCTCAGAACTCATTCACTAAGAATTTTCCCAAACAGATCTTCCATAAGTCTGTCGCGATGGATACCGTAAACGTAGCGCATATCCTCGCCGTCCGCATAATCCTCGTAAAATCCCTCGTAGGAAGAAAGAGGAGTCTTTATGATGCGCGAGAGCATAAATCTGTCGTTGTCGTTAAGCAACCACGCGACCGCCGTAACGTCCCAGATAACTCTCGTCCAGGGTCTGCCGTGAGCGTAGCTCTCTGCCTCGTCGATGGTGTTCTGCGCAAGGTAATCGGCAAGCGGATTTTTGCCCTTGAGCCAATATTCAAGCTCAGGCTTTGAGATCGTAAAGCTGCTGACGACGCCGCAGCAAGGGAGCTGAACGAACGGAATTCCGCTCGACATCACGACGCGCGACGCGGCGATATCGTGAACCATATTGAATTCCTTCGTATCGTGGAAATGAAGCGCGTGACCGCCGAGCCACACGAGCACCGCGTTCTCTGCCACCTTGGGATTGAGAAGGATTGCCGAGGCAACGTTGGTTATCGCGCCGATCGCGACGATATAAAGCGGATCTTCGGGAGAATAATTTTCAACCTTTGCCGCAAGATCGCGAGCCGCGTCGGATACTACGGGAGTCTGCTCGTCGATAAGAAAGCGGTCAGAGCCGCGAAAAACATCCTTTTCTGTATTCATAAGCTCGAGAAGCTTGAAGATCTCCTTGTAGCTCTTCTCCATTCCGTCGCCTGCCGAGGTCGAGCGGGCATTGAAAAAGGGCGCAGCGTAGAGAGCCTTTACGTTAAATCTTTCGGGGCTTTTGAGCATATATGCGATCGCAAACTGATCGTCTATTTCATTGTAAGCATCGGTGTCGAGCACTACGTCGATCTTGTGCGTGGGCACCGAGAGATTTTTCATTCTTTGTTCGTGCGTCATAATAAACCTCCACAAAATATATGTAATATCATTATACCACTGATCCTCGCTTTTTTCAATGAAAAAGAGAAAATAATTATTTTTTTAAACAGAAAAGCTCACGGTCTCCCGTGAGCTTTTCTATTTTATTCATATACAAACGGGCGGTACATCATATACACTCTCGCTGGGAGATCTTCCATATCGCTATCGGTGATCACCAGCCACGCGCCCTCGCCGCAGAATTCGACATATCCGTCCGCCACGCCGACCGAGAAGTGATAATATCCGTCATCTTGAAGAAAGCCCTTTGCCCCCATCTCAAAGATGATCTCGTCCTCGGGCGGCTCTTCGCCTGCGGAGAACGCGAATGATCTGACCTTGTCAAGATCAAACAGAATGTAGTCCTCGCCCACCTCGGTGACGTTCAGAGTCATATTGTCAAGATAGCCGAATTCGTCGGTCATATTGGTGTGAACACATTCCCCGAGCAAAGCAGGTGTTTTCTCAAACAGAGGTATAAACTCAACGCCAGACACGCGCTTGGAGTACTCAAGCTCGACCTCAGAAAGATCTTCTCGCGTCTCGTACTGATCTATCAGATCAAAGTAATTCTCTGTCGTGATCTCGTTTTTCTTTCCGCCCTCAAGCTTGTATATCAGGTTTTCGAGCCTCATCGGATCGAATTCCACGCCGAAAACAAGCTCGTCGCACAGTCTGTCGCCCTCAAGCTCGCGTATCGAGTATTGCACATCATACTCCGAAATTCCCTCGGTAGCGTATCTGTCGTGGATAGCAGCGTTTTCGTCGAGCCAGGTTTCGTAATCCCCCGTAAACGCGCTGACAAGCACGGCCTTTCCGTCTTTTTCGGTAAATATTGCAATCAGGCTGTATGAGTCACTCATAAGTATAAGCTCTTCGACTCCGTTGCCGTCGAGGTCCTTTTTGGCATATCCGAAGGAATTCTCGCTTCCCTCTTTGTAGCTGTCGGGCTTATTTCGAACGATAGTCAGAAGCAGATCGTGGAATATGTAATAATCTTCGTCGCGGTCAAACTTAAAGAGCGAATCGTACTCACCCTCAAACCATTTCTTTTGGTCATAATCCAAAAGAATGCCAATGATCCTCTCATACGACTCAAGCACCGCGTCGTAGCTTGAAAAATCAAGTTCTTGCGCGTCCGGATCTGCTCTGTTACCATCAAGCGCATAAATAAACCTGAGTCCTGCCGACTTGGTCGTGGCTTTAATTCTATCGCCATACACCGTGGTCATCATCTCGTAGATCCTGTTCCACTCGGCACTGTCTGTCTCAACCTTTTCGCCGTGCATAACCTTATAGTAGGACTTCTCTTCTCCGTTGACGACCGAGATAAGCTCAAATCCCTCAAGTGAGGTACCGTTTATCTTTTTGAAGAAAACTCCGTTCTCGCCGCGCTCTTCGTTCTTATAACTTCCGTTAACGTAGCCGTCGCGATGTATCGCAATAATCGAGATGCCTTCCTGCTCAAGCGACACGGGGCGTTCTTCGTCCACCGTGAAGAGCGAGTGGGGCATACAATCGTCTCTAAGGAGCACGAGCTCTTCGATGCCGTTGCCGTCAAGATCCTTGATCGCGTATCCCATTCGGTCGGCGTCACTTGCCCACTCGACTACGCTGTAGATCTCTTTTTCTATTTCGTCCGCTCCATCATCAAGAGGCGGCAGCTCTCCGCTCTCCTTTTTTGTCTTCAGAAGCTCGGCGTATCGCTTGATCACCGCACCGTAGGGAGAAGGATCCTCTTCGGGCGCATCTGTCTGCGCGTCAGTCGGCAGATCCGTTGGCTCTTCGTTTTGCTTTGTGCAAGCAGAAAAACAAAAGAGAACAACTGTAAGTAACAAAGCTATAAAAATATTTTTCATTGTTGACACTTTCATTTTTATTTCTCCATAGAATTTTGGGATTCTGTAATATAAGTCAACAAAACTTTGAAAATATTACACTTTTTTCAAAAATATATAAATTATTTATTAAGATAGCTCATATAAGTCGTTATCTGGGCATTCTCGTCCTGTGAGAAGCTGAAAACTCTCGCGCCGAGCAGATTTTCTCGATAATAGCTCATAGTACTTACCGTCGAGGAATAGCAAAGCATTACGCCGTGATATTTCACCATAAAATCGTTGACGTGATCGTGACCGTTGACTATCGCCTTTACGTCGCCGCGCTCGAGAACTGCGGCGAAGAGCCCTGAGTTGATAGCCGAAAATCCGCCGTTTTCGTGCTTCTCTCCGGTCCATTCAAGCTTTGCACTATCCTTGACCATCCAAGCCTCTCCCGTCTCCTGAAGCGGAATGTGGAAAGCCATTATCGCAGGTATAGGCGCGCCGTTGTATTCCTCAAGAAGCTTTGAAGACTTCAGATACCACTCTATCTGATCAGGCTTTATGTGATCGTACGCGCCCTTGAAGTAAACTCCGTTCTGGAGCGTCACGTTGATCTTATCATCAAGCTGTGAGTAGCCGTGAGAGTCGAGGCACCACACGTTATAGAGTATCCTCGAGCCGTCGTACGAGTAGATCGGAATAACGTAGTTACCAACGCCGCTCACGTTTCCGACCTCGGAGATACAGTACTTAAACTGGGCATATATCTCGCTCTGTCTCTCCTTGGAAATTCCGCCTACGTCGTCGTGGTTGCCGTAAACGTGAGCCCAAGGTATCTTCTTCTCCTCAAGGTATTCGGTCATATTGGTCAGATACTCTCGCAGATTTTCCTCTCCCTTTATCTCGTGGCAATTATCGCCGTTGAATATGACAAGATCGGGTTGCTCGCGATCGACCATAGTGCGTATATTTGCACGCACACTCTCAGGAATGTCGATATGGCTGTTGCTACCCTGAATATCGGAGAGTATCAGCACCTTGAAGTTACCCTCCTCGTCGGCACGCATATCTATCTTCATTTCAAGCAGATCCTCGAGCAAAAGCTCGTCCTCGTCGATCGGTTCTTCTTCGGGAGCTTTTGGTGTTTCGGGCTCTTCGGGCTCTTCGGATTTTTCGAGCTCGGTTGCTTTTTCGGTTGCCTTCTCTGTCGCTTCTTCAGTTGCACTATCGGTCATCTTTTCGGTCGGAGCTTCGGTAGACTTCTCAGTCGCCTCGGTCTCATCGGGAAGCTCCGTGTTGCAGGAGATTACAAAAAAGCTCTGCAAAGCAAGCAATATTGCCAATACGGAAGTCAAAAATCTCTTTTTCATAAAAGCACTCCTTTGCGGTGTTCTTGACCTCATTATAACATATTTCCCTTTCATATGCAATATATCATCAAAAAAATCTCACGGAGCGAGGTCCGTGAGATTTTTCGTTTATTTCGCTTTCTTTTTCTCGCGCAGAATATTCATCAGCACGTAAAGTCCGATGAGCAGCGCGACTGTTGTGCAGATGACTGCGTACATTGTACCTACTCCCACCTTGTTATCAAAGAAATAGAGCGTGCAGTCGAAGTTATCGCGAACGCTTTCAACGAACTCGGCGGACATTCCCTCTTTCTCCATCTCCTCAAGCACGCCGCGCATCGCGTGGTTGCGCACAAGCGAGGTTCCGTAGGTTCCGGGCAGGAACATCAGCACGTCGCGAAGTCCCTCGGAGAACTGCGAGAGCGGCATATACGCGCCGCAGAGAAATCCGTAGCCCGAGCTGACCATAGTGCCGACTGCCGATATCTGTCCCTGGCTTGAGAGGAAGAAGCCTATCACACTTGAGAGCGCAACGCCGAAAAGGCAGAGTATGAACACGTCAAGAACCAAAAGAACAACGTCAAGGACCGACATAAACCAGCCAGTGATCGCCACGTAGATAAGACAGATAACGGTCGCCGAGAGGCAAACGATAAGAGTCGATGCGAGAGTCGCGATATAGTAGCTCATAGAGAGTGTCTGGGGGCGCACGGGCGAGACGCTAAGGTCACGCAGAGTGCCGTTTGCCTTGTCCTGCACCATAAGCATATTCGAGCAGAAGGACACCGTCACGCAGGATACCGCGAGTATCGACGAGATGAGCTGTGCGCCCGCAAAGCCTCGCATAATATCGTCGGATATCTCCATTCCGCCTGCCGCCATCTGCAGACTGTCGGTATAGACGTTGCCAAGGAAGGTAACGTAAAGCACGAGCAGTATTGCGGGGGTTATCAGCGAGACAAAGAAAAGTCCTTTATCGGCAAAGAAAAGCCGAGTGTTTCTCTTAATAAGTGCGATCATAGTCCTCATTTTCTCTTGCCTCCCTTCTCCACGCTATCCTCAGCGCCGAGTGTCTTGCCCGTGACGGCGAGGAATACGTCGTCCATCTTTCCCTTTGATATCTCATAATCCACGAAAAGCTCGGGATGCGAGACGATAAGTTCGGTCGCCGCCGCGGTATTCGGCACCGAAAGTCTGTACGCGTCCTTCATCTCCTTATAGGGCAGACCGAGCGAGCGCACGGACTCCTCGTCGCTGCCGTAGAGCGTAACGAAGTCGCCCGTGTATCTGTTCTTGAGCTCAAGCGGCGTACCCTCGGCACTTATTCTGCCGCTGTCGATTATGACCACGTAGTCGGCATCCGCCGCCTCTTCCATATAATGCGTCGTGAGGAATACCGTCATATCCTCCTTCTCGCGCAGGTCGGTGATGACTCGCCAGATCATCTGTCTTGTCTGCGGATCGAGCCCCGTCGTAGGCTCGTCGAGGATAAGTATGCTCGGGCGATGGATTATCGCGCGGGCGATGTCGATGCGCCTTCTCTGCCCGCCCGAAAGCTTTGAGAGCGTGCGCCCCATCAGTCCGTCAAGCTCGAGCAGCTCGCTGATCTCGGCAAGTCTCGTCTCAAATGCCTTGCCGTATATTCCGTAGAGCGCGGCGCGGCTCTCGAGGTTTGCGCGGACGCTGAGCGCGCGGTCGAGCACCGAATTCTGAAAGACTACTCCAAGTCTCTCTTTTATCTGTGCCGAGCCTCCACCGAGAGTGTAACCGTCTATCTCGACCTCGCCGCCATCCTTCTCGAGCTGTCCGCACATAATGTTGATAGTCGTCGACTTTCCCGCACCGTTGACACCGAGAAAGGCAAAAAGCTCGCCGCGGCGCACTTCAAAGGATATTCCGTCGACCGCACGAATCTCTCCGAAGCTCTTTGAGAGCTCCTTGATCTTTATAATACTCATAATTTTTCTCCTTTCGCAAGAGCCAAGAACACTTCGCTGAGCATACGACTCACGTCCTCGTCAGAAAAAACGCAGTTGCCCTGCGCGTAGATCGTGGCAAGCCCGTGCGCGTAGACCGACATATGATTGTAGATCTTCATCGCGCGCTCTTCCTCGTAGCCATAGGACTTCTCGAGTCCCTCGCGTATCTCGCGCTCGCCGCGGTATCGCCAAGGGAAATAGTGCTTGTCTGTGTCCTCGTCGTCGCTGCTCATAAAGATCATCTTGAAAAGCTCGGGCTCGTCCTTGGCAAATTGGATATATTTCAGCCCCGCGTTCTTGAAGGCAGGGGTCATATCCGCCGCCTCCCGTGTGTACTGCTCATACAGCTCGTAAGCGCGTTCAAATACGGCTGCGCGCAACTCCTCGATTGAGGAAAACGCGGTGAATATCGGTGCTGTCGAGCAACCAAGCTCGGCGGCGATATTACGCGCGCTGAGTATTCCCTCTCCGTACTTGCGCACCATCGAAAACGCGACTTCGACGATCTGCTCTTTTGAATACTTTGCTTTTGGCGGCATTCTGCTACCTCCATTCATAACATATGTTATATAACAAGTGTATTATATCACATTCTGCATCTCTTGTCAATACTTTTTTGCAGAAAAGAAAAAATTTCAGAACGTTCCACTTCCTTACGGAATATCCTTGCGGTATTCCGACGGAGATTTGCCGGTTATCTTACGAAAGCTCCTGCTGAAATGGTATTCATCGTAAAATCCAAGGTTGTATGCCACCTCTTTTGAGGTTATATGCGGGAAATTCCTGAAATACTCCATAGCCTCGTTGATCTTGAAATTCAAAATGTGTTTGTGTATCGTGGTGCCAAATACTGCTTTAAAATGAGTTTCTGCGGTCTTGACCGACACGTTGCATTTTTTTGCAAGCTCCTCGTTCGAGAAAAATTTCTCGGGATTATTCTGGATTATCTCGTTGATTTTGTTTGGAATACTGCTTTGTGACACATCGTTTCTCTCTGCCAACTCGCACAAAAGCAACTCAAAAAAGATATCTGCCTTTTTCTGTTTACCCGAAAGCTTGCAGTTAACGATCTGCGAAAAATATTTTTTTATATTCGAGTTGAGCGATGCCTCAGTAAAACTCGGGATACAGCAACCTTCTTTTTCATAGGGGAACGTAAGGTCGTTCTCCGAACTTACGTGAAAATACATCGTTTTTGTGTTTTGGGCACAAGGAGAAATTCCGAAATGCGTGTTCCCTGCGCTCAAGATCAACACGTTATCCTTTTTTACGGTATACCTTTCGTCATTTTGTCCGAATTCCCATTCTCCTTGAAGAATATATATAAAATCGTGATCATTCATCTTGCGCTTGGGATGAACAAAGGGTCGTGCGTAAAATTCGACGCCTGCTTCTGTAACTGTGTGACGTGTGTTTTCTGAAAATACTGTGTACATTAAACCACCTCCTCCCTTTATTTTACATCTTTTTTTCTGTTTTGTCAATTCAAAAAGCAATAAAAGTATGTATACTTATAAATTGTAGGAGGTGATCGCGTGAGAATTTTTCAAAAGGGCTTCAATTTCGGTCAGGACGGACCGGGCAATCGCCTTGTGTATCATATGCAAGGATGCAATATGCGATGCATCTGGTGCTCCAATCCCGAGGGAATGAGCTCTCACGGCGGAAAGGAAGTAAGTCCCGAAGAGATCCTTGACGAGTGCATCAGAAGCAGAATGATGTTCTTCTCAGGCGGCGGAGTCACCTTTACGGGCGGCGAGGCAACCTTGTGGCATAATGAGCTACTGCAAACGTTGCGCCTCTTGCACGAGCACGGAATACACACTGCCATTGAGACCAACGGAACCGACAAGGAGCTGAGTGCACTGCTTGAATACGTCGATTATCTTATTATGGATTTCAAGCACTATGACACCGAGGCACTGAAAAAATATACCGGTGTGGGAAATGAGACGGTCAAGCGCAATTTTGAGCAGATCTGCCAAAGCGCGAGACAGCTTCACATAAGAATTCCGCTTATAAATGGCATAAACACCGAGGATCCCGAAGGCTTTGCAGAATATTTTTCGAAATTCAACACCTCAAACACCGCGTTTGAATTCTTGGCGTACCACGAATACGGCAAAGGAAAATGGGAAGAAGAATATAAGGTCGTCGACGGCTTTATTTCTGCAGAAACTCTTGATGATTTCAAACAATGCTTTTCAAAACACGGTTTAAGACTGATAATAACTTAAAGGAGTTTATCATGGACAGAATTTACAAAGCCGGAGAGCTTACAAAAATGGCTAAGGCTCTCTACAGAGAAGAAAGAGATATAAAGAGACTCGACGGATGGTTTATCGCCAAGGAAGCAGAGATGAACGCTGACAAGAAGTACGAGAATTTGCCGCCCGAGATCAAAAAAGCGCACCTTCTCTGCGAGGTGTTGCAAAAAATGCCTCTCTTTATCAGTGACAACGCAGTTTTCGTAGGCACTCAGAGAGATGCCTTTGCAAAGAGCTATGCTCTTATAAATCCGTCCTTTACCGTAGCAGGCTTTTCGGGCTATTGCGATCCGATGGCTATATATAACGACATCGAGCCCAATGAGGAGTTTTCCGAGGAAAGAATAGACCGTGTCCGTTCGTTCACCGCAAAGACAAAGATGGTTCAGATGCTGGGCGAGACCTATGCGAAAGCTGAGAACTACACCAAAGAAGTCGTCTTCTTCGTTGAGCAGGTAACAGGACACGTCATTCCCGATTTCCGCTATGCATTAAAGTACGGCATTGACAGAATGATCGCGGACGCAAAGTCAAAGGACGGAGAGTTCTATGAAGCCGCCGTCATCTCTCTTGGCGGTGTCAAGATCCTTGCAAACAGATATATTGAGATCATAGCCGGGCAAATGAAGAGCTGCACACCCGAAAGACTCGCTCAGCTCGAGCTTCTTAAGAACACACTCGTAAAGATATCCTCGCAGGGCGCAGAAACTCTGTACGAGGCGATCCAGCTCTACATACTTCTGTGGACCGTTATGTGTCTTGAGCAGGCACCCAACCCCTATGCCTTCTCTGTCGGCAATGCGGACAGAATTTTTGAGCCCTACAGAAAGGATCTTTCCCGCGAGGAAGCATCCGAGCTTTTCAAGCACCTGCTCGTATTCTACAACGTAGGTGACAGAAGCTGGGCGATCTCTCAGAACGTGCTTATAGGCGGTCGCGACGTATACGGAAAGGATCTCACAAACACGATGAGCTATGCGATCCTTGACGCATACTACGATATGAACCTCCCCCAGCCCATTCTGTCGGTCAAGCTTCACAAGAACACACCGAGCGAGCTTTATGAGGAGCTTGGAAGATTTTTCTTCTCCGCGGGTGTTCTTACACCTTCGCTCTTCAACGACGACGCTCTGTTTGAGGTGCTCGAGGCAAGCGGCGTAGCAAAGGAAGATATCCCCGACTACTCTGTCGCAGGCTGTCAGGAGCCGCTGATCATGGGTAAGGATAACGGCAATACGACAAATAGCTGGCTCAGTCTGCCCAAGGTGCTCGAGGTACTTCTCTGCGGCGGATACTCTGCCATCACGGGCGACAAGCTTTGCGACACAGAGGATTACACGCTTGAGAATATAAGAGAGATTTACTATAAGACTCTCGATAAGATCATAGACGAAATGGTAAGTGCCGCAAACGGCGCATCCGTGGCACTCTCCGAGCTGAAGGTTCCCTTCCTTAGCTGCTTTATGGGCGGACTTGAATACGGCGCGGATATGAGAGACACGAAAAAACAAGGAACGAAATATAACGGAAGCGGCTGTCTTGTTCACGGCCTCAGCGTTCTTGCAGATGCCTTTGTCGCAATAGATGAATTCATCAAAAAGTATCCTGACGGCAAGGAAATGCTGGTCGACGCATTGAAGAAGAACTTCGAGGGGTACGAAGAGCTCAGACAGTTCCTTTTGTCCTGTCCCAAGTTCGGAAACAACATTGAGGTCGTTGACAACGAGGCAAGAGAGATCGCGATCAGGGTATCAAAAATGCTCAGCTCGAAGAAAAACTATCTGGGCAACCCCTTCAGACCCGATTTTTCAACTCCGTCCACACATCTTACGTACGGCTATTGGGTTGGTGCAACACCCGACGGAAGAAAGAGCCGCGATATGCTCAACTACGGAGTTGACCCGCTATACGGTGAAGCATCAAACGGTCTTGGCTTCAGAATGCTCTCCAATATGAGACTGCCGTTTGAATGCTTCAGCGGCGGATATGCCTCCCATCTCGGCATCGACCCGAAGTATTTCAGAGGCGAAAGCTCTGAGCAAAAGGGCGTTCAGTTCTACTCCAACGTCATAAAGCCGCTATTTTTCAACGAGCTCAAGGAAGGCGTCTCGCCCTTCTATCTCTACGTAAACGTAACTACCCCCGAAACGCTGAGAAAGGTTCTCGCAGATCCTAAGAAGTACGCGCCGAACGGTGTCTATATTATGAGAATACACGGAACCTTCGTAAACTTCCTTGATCTCTCACCCGAGATCCAGCAGGATATAATCACAAGACTCGATCTGCAGTCGACAAGTATAGGTTGCTAAAATGAAAGCTGTCGGAATTGATATTGGTACAACGAGCATATGCGGTATCGTGTGCGATGCCGCAAGCGGAAAGATATTAAAGGTGATCAACAGAAGCAGCGATGCCTTTATCCGCGGATGCGCTGATTGGGAAAAGATACAGTCGGTCGAGAAGATAATCTCTTGCGCTACGGATATACTCGACTCTCTGATCGACGAGAATGTCGCGGTCATCGGTGTTACGGGACAGATGCACGGAATAGTTTATACCGACGCAAACGGCAACGCACTGAGCCCTCTCTACACCTGGCAGGACGGAAGAGGAAATCTTCCCTACGGTAAGACGACCTACGCGTCTTTCCTCAAAAGCTATACGGGATACGGCAACGTGACCGATTTTTACAATACCGTAAATAATATCCGCCCGACAAATGCCGAGTTCTTTTGCACAATCCACGATTACCTTGTTATGAAGCTGTGCGCGCTGAAAAAGCCGATCATACACGCAACAGATCTTGCAAGCTTCGGTGAGGAAAACAAAAGCGGAGCTGATACAGAGGACGGCTATGCGATCGCGGGATATTACAAAAACATCCCCGTAACTGTAGCTATCGGCGACAATCAGGCAAGCGTTTTCTCAACTCTTGCAAATGAAAATGATCTTCTTATAAACGTAGGAACGGGAAGTCAGGTCTCGGTCATATCTTCAAATAAGGTCTCCAAGGACGATATAGAAGCCCGTCCGTATTTCGAGGGCAAATATCTCCTTGTCGGAGCTGCACTTTGCGGCGGCAGAGCTTATTCCCTGCTCAAAGCCTTTTATTCGGATATTCTCGGATATGTCACAAGTCCGGACGACGCTACCGTCTACGGTATTATGGACAGAATGCTTGAGAGATCTGTAGAGCCTGCGCTTACCGTCAACACGAGATTTGCGGGCACAAGAAAAGATCCGCAGTCCTTTGGAAGTATTTCGGGAATAACCACCGAAAATTTCAACCCCTCTGCCCTCACCTACGGAGTTCTTTGCGGAATGGCAGACGAGCTTTTTACTATGTACAAGCAGATGAATGAGAACAAGATCGGAATAGTCGGCTCGGGGAACGGCGTAAGAAAAAATCCTGCATTTATCAGGATCGTTGAGAAAAAGTTCGGTCGAACGCTCAAGGTTCCGCTTCATACAGAGGAAGCGGCATTCGGCGCGGCTCTGTACGGTCTTGTATGCTGCGGTGCTTACAAAAACGCACGCGAGGTGCAAAAGCTCATAAGTTATATCGAATGAAGAGAAAAAAGATCCTTTGGAATTAGGAGCGTTCTCATAAGGATGTTTTCGGAACACGGTAGGGGCGAACTCAAGTTTGCAAAGCAAACTTAGTTGCTTGCTGTGTGTTCGCCCGCGGGAGACCGCAGGTCTCCCCTACGGATACACAAATAAATATCGGCAGAGGACTTGTTTTCTCTGCCGATTTGTGTTATAATGAGGTTACACCGTAGGGCGGGGGCTTGCTCCCGCCGCAACAAACGGTTTAGATTGAAGTAACGGCGGGAGTAAACCCCCGCCCTACA
>JAGBIA010000018.1 GCA_017935225.1 Clostridia bacterium
AGAAACCCGTGGTAGCCTGCTGTCCACGGGTTTCTACATCGCTATTGAATTAAACTTGGAAAGAGAATATTACTTTGGTTTACAATAGCCCAAACTTCGAAAGATGTAGGCATATCGGTTCTATCAAACACTACACCAACCCTTATTCAAGTTCTTTGGCTCCACCTTTCTCGAAAGAAAGGTGGAAAAAACAAAACATAAACTAACTTATTTCCCCGTCGAGCCGAAGCCGCCGATGCCGCGAGAGGTGTCGCCGAGCTCTTCGACAACAGAAAAATCTGCGGTGTAGTAGGGAGCAAAGACGATCTGTGCGATGCGCTCGCCGTCGGATATCGTGCGAGGCTCGGTGCTGTGATTGTGGAGCGCGACCATTATCTCGCCGCGGTAGTCGCTGTCGATAACTCCGACCTTGTTTGCGGGCGCGAGACCTTTTTTAGATGCAAGACCGCTACGCGCGTAGATAAGACCGACGAGCCCGGTGGGGATCTCCATCGCAAGACCGGTGTGGATAAGCAGAGTCTCGGCGGGCGCGATGGTCACGTCGCCGTCAAGACACGCGTAGAGATCCGCGCCTGCGGCAAACTCCGAGCCGTAGGTGGGAAGGCGCGCATTGTCGTTCAATTTCTTGATATTCATAGGAAAGCTCATAATTGTTCCTCCGAAAAATTTATTCGCTTATATTATATCACATCGCGCGCGGACTGTCAAGAGAGAGGAAATTTCAGCAAAAATGGCGATACCCCCTTGACAAAAGGCGCACTTTTGTGTATAATATTTGAGAATAATTCTCAATTTGGAGAGGCTATGTCGGAATACAAAACAGAACAAAAGAAGCTGCTTTTAGACTTTTTAGAGCAAAACAGCGATAAATCATATACAATAGACGAGCTCGTTGCCGAGCTTGAGGCAAGTGCAGGCGATGCGGCGCCGGGAAAGAGCACGGTCTACCGCCTGATGACAAGGCTCGTCGGCGAGAAGAAGGTACAGCGATTTGCGGGCGAGAGCGGCAGGAGCTTTTCCTACCGCGTGTTAGCTGACGAGCACTGTCACTCGCATCTCCACCTCAAGTGCCTCGGATGCGGCAAGATCTTGCACCTCGACCGCGCGACCTCGGACGCACTTTTGGCGCAGGTCAAGCTCGTCAAGGACTTCTCGGTCAGCGAGGAGGAGACTCTGCTCTTTGGAAACTGCGCGGAGTGCAGAATAGGGGGCAAACATGACTAAGAGATTACTCTGCCTTGTCCTGATGATCGCGCTTGCGCTTTTCACACTCAGCGGATGCTCAAAGGGAGAGCAGGAGGACGGAAAGCTCAAGATCGTCTGCACGATATTTCCACAGTACGATTGGATGCGCAACATTATTGGCGAGACCGACGGAGTCGAGCTGACTCTGCTTATTTCCAACGGCAACGATATGCACAGCTACGAGCCGAGCGCGGCTGATATAATGAAGATCGCCGACTGCGATATGATAGTTTATCTCGGAGAGGGCATCGACGGCTGGGTGAGCGAGGCGATCGAACGATCGGGCAGGGAGGACGTAAAAAAGGTCGCACTTGCCGAGTGCGATGGCGTGACGCTGAGGAATATTTCAAGTGCGTCACACACGCACGATCACGACGGTCACGATGATCACGACGATCACGAAGGTCACGACCACGGCGCGTTCGACGAGCATCTGTGGCTCTCGCTAAATAACGCTACTACGCTGACGGAGGCACTTTGCGACGCGATATGCGAGCTTGACCCCGAGAACGCGCAGAGCTACCGCGAAAATGCGGAGAGGTACATATTGGCGCTTGCAGATCTGCGCCTGGATTTTGAGGCGGCGGTCGCAAGAGCGGACGAGAGCAAGCGATTTATGCTCTTTTGCGACAGATTTCCGTTCGTGTATCTGATGGAGGAGCTTGGAATAGACTATTCTGCCGCCTTCGAGGGCTGTAGCGCCGATGTTGACGCGGATTTCGGAACGGTGCTCAGACTCATCGAGGAGGCAGAGGAACACGGGGTGGACTTTGTTGCCGTGACCGAGTCGTCCGACGGCGCGCTTGCAAGGACTGTCGCAAACGCGATAAAGGACCGTGAGGTCGGACTGCTTACGTTTGATTCGATGCAGGCGGTGAGCAAAAAGGAGATAGAGGGCGGTTATAGCTATCTGTCAATAATGAGAGAAAACCTTCGGGTGCTGAGTGTCGCACTCGGAGTGGAGGATTGAGGTTTTATGGCTCAGATCATTTGTAATAACGTCTCGCTTGGCTACGAGGACCGTACCGTATGCGAGAATTTGAATTTTGAGATCAATGCGGGTGACTATCTTTGCATCGTCGGCGACAACGGCTCGGGCAAGAGCACGCTGATGAAGGCTCTCTTGTCGTTTGGCACGGTGCTCGAGGGCGAGATAACTTTTAGCGACCAACTTACTCGTAAGGATATAGGCTATCTGCCTCAGCAGAGCGAGGCGCAGAAGGATTTTCCAGCGTCGGTGCGCGAAGTCGTGCTTTCGGGATGCGTGGGCGGACTCGGCAGACGTGTGTTCTTTGGCAGACGCGACAGACTCGAGGCTGACCAGAATATGAAGATGATGGGCGTGTACGAGCTTGCGGACAAGAGCTATCGCACGCTCTCGGGCGGTCAGCAGCAGAGAGTTCTGCTCGCGCGTGCGCTCTGTGCGGCAAAAAAGGTGCTATTGCTTGACGAGCCTGTCTCGGGACTTGATCCGAGCGCATCCGCATCGCTCTATTCGCTGATACATCACATCAATAAGCACACGGGAGTCACGATAATTATGGTGACTCACGATATCGAAAACTCTCTGCGCGACGCATCTGCCGTGCTGAGAATGAGCAGCGAGCCGCGCTTCTTTGGCTCGGTCGAGGACTATCGAAGAGAATTCCTCGCAGGAGGTGCGGAATGAACATCTTTGAACTTTTAGGCAGATATTTTTCATATGAATTCGTCTGGTTTGCGCTCATCGTCGGCGTGCTGATCTCGCTTTGCTCGGCACTCTTTGGCGTAGTGCTCGTCCTCAAGCGTTTTTCCTTTATCGGAGACGGACTGTCGCACGTAGCGTTCGGCGCGCTCGCGATAGCCACCGTGCTTGAGCTCACCGACAATATGCTCATCGTCCTTCCCGTGACGGTGGTCTGCGCCATCCTTCTGCTCGGTATGGGCAGAAACGCGAAGGTCAAGGGGGATGCCGCGATAGCTATGCTTTCGGCAGGCGCGCTCGCCGTAGGATACCTCATTATGAGCCTCTTTTCGAGCTCGGGCAACGTAGCAGGCGACGTTTGCTCCACGCTTTTCGGCTCGTTTGCGATAATCACGCTTTCGCGCACCGAGGTCATCCTCTGCGTCGTGATGTCGGTCGTCGTGATAGCTCTCTTCGTCCTGCTCTACAACAGAATTTTCACAGTGACCTTTGACGAAGCTTTTGCAAGCGCGTCGGGAGTCCGAACCTCGCTCTATAATCTGCTTATCGCGGTAATAACGGCGGTCATAATCGTGCTCGCTATGAACCTCGTGGGCTCCCTCCTTATTTCCGCACTCGTTATCTTTCCCGCGCTCTCGGCTATGCGAGTCGCACGCACCTTCAAGGGCGTGGTGATCACGGCGGCGGTAGTCTCGACACTCTGCGCGCTGATCGGAATACTCGTCGCGATCCTTGCATCCACCCCCGTCGGACCTACCGTCGTGGCGGTAGACATTGTCGCGTTCGGACTCTGCTTCGCGGCAGGGAAGCTGATGAAAATAGAGTAGAGATACGGCTTTTTTCTGGAATTTTTGAAAATATATTGACAAGCGTTTGAATATATGTTAAAATAGTACCATCAAATAAATTTTGATATAACTTTAAAAGGAGAAACGTTATGAAAACATTGGCTAAGGTATTCATTATCATCGGTATGATTTTTCAGTGCTTCCTGATTTTCCCTTTGGTTCTTGGCATTATCGCGCTCAAGAAACTGAACGCTGCTAAGTGCAAGGCTGATTTCTCGACCGGTTGGGCTATCGTAGTTCTTCTTCTTGTAAACCTTATCGCAGGTATAGTTCTTCTCGTTATGAAGGATGAGGACTTCGCAAAATAAGTTACATAGAAAAAACTTCAAGGGTGCAGATGCACCCTTGAAGTTTTTTTAATTATTTTCAGTGGGGTTGGTGGGGATCATAATGTTTGCAGATCCCTCGGTCATAACGCTCGGGAGCTTGCCGTCCCACTTTGCGAGATACTCGATGTACTTGAGGTAGTCGGTGATGACCTTGATCTCATCCGCACTCTTGCCCTCGAAGTCGATCTCGTAGTTGGTAGCAGCCTCACCGTCCTCGCCTGTCACGGTGGACTCGGTGATCTTAAAGCCGAGAGTTCTTGCGACCTCTATCGACTTGAGCTTGAGCGACTCGCTCTCTGCTCTCGCGATAGCGAGCTGTGCCTCGCGGTCAGCCTCAGCCTCGATGATCTTAGCCTCAGCCTTAGCCTTGGCGATCTCGATCTCAGCCTGCGCCGCCTTGAGCTTAGCCTGCGCCTCACCGTCAGCCTTCTGGATCGCCGCCTTAGCTTCAGCCTCAGCCGCCGCGATCTTAGCCGCGTTCTCGTACTCTGCACGGAGCTGATTCTGCTCTGCGATCATCTTATCCTCAACCGCGGTCTCGAATGCGTCAGAGAAATCAATGTTCGTAAGCACGACGGTTGCGATGGTTACGTGGTACTCGTCTGCGATAGCATTCTTGATGGATTCCTCAACGCGAGGAGACATAGAAGAACGGTCGGAGATGATGTCCATAGCCTTGTAGGAGGAGAGGACCGACTTGGTCTTCTCGATTGCTATAGACTGAATTCTGCTCTGGAGAACTGCGAGAGAGCCGTACTGCTTTGCTATGTCTATTACTTTGTCACTCATTATCTGATACTGAAGAGTCATAGCAACGTCCATGGTCTGCGCATCGGACGAGTATGCCGCGGTGGCGATCTCAACGTTCTGCACCTTAGCATCGTAGATCTCGTAGGTGTTGAAGAGCCAGAAGTCGAAATATGTACCTGCGGTACGTGTATTCTTCGCTTCACCGAGATACTTGACTACTGCGACCTCACCCGTGTCGACGGTGTGGAAGCTGAAGGGAACGGTGATGAAGAGAAGTATGAACACCAGAGCGACGATGATAGCGACAGTTGCCGCCTTGGAGTTTCTCTTGCTTTTCTGAAAAATTGCAAATCCGATACAAGCGATCGTGAGTATAAAGATAAGTGCGCCAATGATAATTCCTATTGACATAGCCTTTTCTCCTTTTTGTTTGGATTTTTAGATGTGCGCCTCGTCGAGAAGCTCGATTCCGCTCTTGAGGAGCACCGACTCAGCCTTCTCTGTGTCGTCGCTGCGCATTACGGTGTAAGCCTTGTCTGTTGCGGTCGTGATGAGCGCGTAGAGGTACTCAATGTTGACACCGTTAGACTCAAGAAGATTGAGTGCCTTAGCGAGTCCGCCCGGCTCGTCGGGTACTGCAAAAGCGGTGACCGTGCGGATGTTTGCTGTGTGACCTGCCTCGCAAAGAACCTTCTGCGCGCGTTCAGCGTCGTCTGCGATCATACGCACGATGCCGTAGTCGCTCGTGTCAGCGATGCACATAGAGCGGAGGTCAACGTTTGCCTTAGCAAGAAGATCTGTGATCTCGTGGAGAGATCCTTTTTTGTTTTCTACAAATACGGATACCTGTTTGATTCCCATATTATTTCTCCTTTCAATTCAGACTCAATCGTGGAGCTTGCGCTCGTCGATTATTCTTACAGCCTTACCCTCGCTTCTTGCGATGGTCTTGGGAGCTACGAGATGAACTGCGGGGCCGATACCGAGCATAGAGCGGAGAGCGTCCTTGAGCGACTTCTCCTTCTCTGCGATGTTCTTGACCGAGTCGTCAAACTGCTCGGGCGGAAGCTCGACGTAAACGTCGAAGGTGTCATTGTTGTTGACACGACCGAGCTTGATCTGGTAGTTGGGCGAGAAGCCCTCGTTGAGAAGCACCGTCTCGATCTGAGAGGGGAATACGTTGACTCCGCGGATGATCATCATATCGTCGCTTCTGCCCATGGGCTTCGACATACGAACGTGGGTTCTGCCGCAGGAGCAGGGGGTGCGGTTGAGCACGCAGATATCTCTGGTACGGTAGCGGAGAAGCGGGAAGGCTTCCTTGTCAAGACAGGTGAATACAAGCTCACCCTTCTGACCATCGGGGAGAGGCTCGCCGGTCTCGGGGTTGATTATCTCTGCGATAAAGTGGTCCTCGTTGACGTGCATACCGCCCTGCTCAGAGCATTCAAAGGATACGCCGGGGCCTGAGATCTCGGTAAGTCCGTAGATATCGTAAGCCTTGATGCCGAGAGTTTCCTCGATACTCTTACGCATAGATGCGGTCCAGGGCTCAGCGCCGAAGATGCCCGCCTTGAGCGGAATGGTGTCGGGAGTATATCCCATCTCGGTGAGCGACTCGCCAAGATATGCCGCATAAGAGGGGGTGCAGCAAAGGACGGTAGCCTTGAGGTCGGTCATAAACTGGAGCTGACGCTCGGTGTTGCCCGAGGACATAGGAAGCGTGAGGCATCCTACCTTGTGAGAGCCGCCGTTAAGTCCGGGGCCGCCGGTGAAGAGACCGTAGCCGTAGCTGACCTGAACGACGTCCTCCTTGTCAGCGCCTGCCGCGATGAGCGCACGCGCACAGCAATCCTCCCAAAGATCTATATCCTTTTGAGTGTAGTAAGCGATAACGCGTCTGCCCGTCGTGCCCGAGGTCGACTGAATTCTTACGCAATCCTCAAGCGGAACTGCGAGCATACCGTAGGGGTAGGTCTCGCGAAGGTCGGATTTTTCGATAAAGGGGAGCTTATGCAGATCCTCGATGCCGTGGATATCCTCAGGCTTTACGCCCTTCTTATCCATGAGGTCGCGGTAGTAGGGAACGTCCTTGTAGACGTGTTCAACCTGCTTTACCAATTTCTCAGACTGTAATTTTTTGATTTGTTCAACCGGCATAGTTTCGATTTCCGGCTGATAGTACTTTCTCTTTTCCAAGAGATCACCTGCTTTCCAAAATTTAGATTTTTAATATAATTTTCAAGCTCTGCCAAGCTCGAAAGCTTTTTCGTTCATTTCGACGAACTTGGGCGCAACGCTTTCGCGAAGAGCGGCAAGCCACTTTTCCTTGTCGATGTCAAGGCTCTTCGAGAGTCTGCCCATCAGTACGATGTTGGTAGCCTTAGACGAGCCTGCCTCAAGCGCGGGGGTGAGCGCGTCTATCGCGTCAATATCAACACCGAGAGCGGCGAGATGCTCGAGAGACTCGTGCGGATACTCAGCCGCGCCTGTGATCACGGGCATTGGATCGATCTCCTGCGTGTTTACGATGATCTTTCCGCCTTTCTTGAGATAAGGCGCGTAGCGGAGAGCCTCAAGCTTCTCGAACGAGACGATGAAGTCAGCCTCGCCCTTGTCGATGATAGGGGAATATACTTTGTCGCCATAGCGCACGTAGGTAACAACGCTGCCGCCACGCTGGCTCATTCCGTGTACCTCGGAGACCTTAACGTCGTAGCCCTCGTTCGAGAGGAGCTTGCCGAGCAGCTTGCTTGCGAGCAGCGAGCCCTGACCGCCGACGCCGACGATCATAATATTCTTGGTGTTATTAGTCATTTTCTCCACCTCCGATCGCTCCGAATGCGCAGAGCTGCTGGCATATTCCGCAGCCAACGCAGAGAGTTGCGTCAATTACAGCCTTGCCGCCCTTTATGCTGATAGCGGGGCAGCCGAGCTTCATACAAGCCTTGCAGGTGCGGCACTTTTCGGGGGCGATCACGAGCGAGGGTTTAGCCTTCACGTACTTGAGAAGTGCGCAGGGTCTGCGTGAAATGATGACCGAGGGCTCGTCAGCAGCGAGCTCCTCAACAATAACCTTCTCGGTAGCCTTGAGGTCATACGGATCTACGACGCGCACGCGGTTGATGCCGAGCGCGTGGCAGAGAGCTTCAAGGTCTATCTTGGTAGCGGGGTCGCCCTTGATGTTGTAGCCAGTGGTGGGGTTCTGCTGATGTCCCGTCATACCCGTGATAGAGTTATCAACGATGATAACGGTGGAGTTTGTGCCGTTGTATGCGATATTTGCAAGTCCTGTCATACCCGAGTGCATAAAGGTCGAGTCGCCAATGACAGCAACCGTCTTCTTCTCTGCGTCAGCGCCCGATGCCTTGTTGAAGCCGTGGAGTCCTGATACCGACGCGCCCATACAAAGAACCGAGTCGATAGCGTTCAGCGGTGCGGCAGAGCCGAGGGTGTAGCAACCGATGTCGCCAAGCACCGTGACCTTCTTCTTTGCGAGAACGTAGAAAAGACCTCTGTGGGGGCATCCCGCACACATAACGGGGGGACGGACGGGTGCGTTCTCCTCGGGAGTAACGAACTCACGTGCCTCAAGTCCCATAACTTTTGCGATAAGCGACTGTGAGAATTCTCCGCAGATCGGGAAGATGTTCTTGCCGTCGACCTCAATTCCGAGAGTTCTGCAGTGGTTCTCGATCACGGGGTCAAGCTCCTCGATAACTACGATTCTCTTGCACTTCTGTGCAAAGTCGCGGATGAGTTTTTCGGGCAGAGGGTTTACAAGTCCGAGCTTGAGCACTGAAACGCTGTCGCCGTAAAGCTCCTTTACGTACTGATAGCAGGTGCCCGAGGTTATGATTCCGAGCTCCGAGCCCGCGACCATCTCAACTCTGTTGAGCGCGCAGGTCTCTGCGTACTCTACGAGCGCCGCGCTTCTCGCCTCAACGACGGGATGCTTTCGGATAGCGTTTGCGGGAGCCATGATATACTTCTGAGGATTCTTTACGTATTCCTTCTTTACGGGTGCGAGCGGCTCTTCAAGCTCGACTGCGCACTGCGAATGTGCAATTCTCGTGCAGGTGCGGAAGATAACGGGAGTGTCATACTTTTCGGAGAGCTCAAAGGCTACCTTGACGAAGTCCTTTGCCTCTGCCGAGTCGGAGGGCTCTAACATCGGGAGCTTTGCAGCGATCGCGTAGTGGCGCGAATCCTGCTCGTTCTGCGAGGAGTGCATACCGGGGTCGTCGGCAACGCAAACTACGAGACCGCCGCCAACGCCGGTGTAGGAAAGTGTAAAGAGAGGGTCAGCCGCGACGTTGAGACCGACGTGCTTCATACAGCAAGCCGCTCTGCTTCCCGAAAGAGAAGCACCGAAGGCAACCTCGCAGGCAACCTTTTCATTAGGTGCCCACTCGCAGTAGATGCCGTCGTATTTAGCCGCGAATTCTGTTATTTCTGTGGAAGGAGTTCCGGGGTAGGAGGATACGACGCTACAGCCCGCCTCAAGCAGACCGCGCGCAACAGCCTCGTTACCAAGCATAAGCTTTTTCATAATATGTAGACCGCCTTTGTGTAAATTTCTTTTATTTGGTTCAGTCCTCACTCAGAGAGTTTTTCGCGGGGACTGTATGAGTTACCTTGTAGCACTCGAAGAGCTGATCAACGCCCTCGGGCTTGCGCTTCTGAGTGAAGAGGCTGACGATCGGAACGATGATAAGACCGCCGATCATAGCAACGACACCCGAGGAGAGCGAATTCTTGAAGATAAATCCAAGCACTCCGCCGCCCACGCTGAATACCTTCATAGAGATAAGAAGCTGAACTATCATCATTCCAACACCGAATATGAAGGAAGCCCATACTGCAGGGCGGGTAGCTTTCTTCCAATACAGACCGTAGAGGAAGGGGGCGAGGAACGCGCCCGCAAGCGCGCCCCAGGAAACACCCATCATCTGTGCGATGAATACGAAGTCAGACCAGATGGTATCCTTGAGTATTGCGATAACTGCCGAGAGGATAATGAAGAACACTATCAGTGCTCTCATAATGAGGAGCTTCTTCTTTTCTTCCACCTGCTTCTTGGATGCAGTAACGATAACGTCGAGCGTAAGTGTGGAAGCAGAGGTGAGAACGAGAGAGGAAAGGGTGGACATCGATGCCGAGAGCACCAGCACGATGACGATACCGATTATGTAAGGCGAGAGGTTAGAGAGTATAGAGGGAACGATAGAGTCAAAGCCCTTTGCACTGACCTCAGCCTGAGTCATAAACAGACGGCCAAATCCGCCGAGGAAGTAGCATCCGCCTGCAACGATGATAGCGAATACGGTAGAGATGAGCGTGCCCTTCTTGATCGCCGCCTCGTTGGAGATCGCGTAGAACTTACCGATCATCTGAGGAAGTCCCCAGGTGCCGAGCGAAGTGAGCAGAACGACAGTCAGAAGCGCGATAGGATCGGGGCCGAAGAACGCAACGTATTCCCAGCCGCCCTCAGCACCGGTTGCGAGAGCCTCCACAGAGCCCATCAGTCCGCCGTTCTCAGCGAGAACTGCAACTACGACGGCAACGATGCCGACGAGCATGATGATACCCTGAATAAAGTCGTTGATCGCGGTAGCCATATAGCCGCCGAATACGACGTAAAGGCCTGTAAGTACTGCCATCACGAGAATACATGCCCAATAGGGAACCTCAAACGCGATGTTAAAGAGGCTGGAAAGACCGTTGTAGAGAGATGCGGTGTAGGGGATAAGGAATACGAATACTACCGCGGATGCCGCGATCTTAAGCCCCTTCGAGCCGTATCTCTTCTCGAAGAAATCGGGCATTGTCTTGGAATTGATCTCCTGCGTCATAAGACGGGTGCGTCTGCCGAGGATATTCCAGGCGAGAAGCGAACCGATGAACGCGTTGCCGAGTCCTATCCAGGTCGATGCAAGTCCGAAGTTCCAACCGAACTGACCTGCGTATCCGACGAAGATGACGGCGGAGAAGTAGGATGTGCCGAACGCGAACGCGGTGAGCCAAGGACCTACCGATCTGCCGCCGAGCACGAAGCCGTCGACGTTAGTGGAATGACGGCGGCAGTAAAGACCGACGCCTATCATAAGTGCGAAAAATAATACTACTAAAATACCTGTGAAAATCTGTGCGGTTGTCATGGGGTCTCCTTGATTTTACGTGGGTGTTAACCTGTGATCTGTGCTTCCACGAGGCTGCCTCCGCAGTAGATCTCGCGAAGTCTGGGTTTTTCGATCTTGCCGGTGGGATTTCTCGGCACCTTGGCAAATATGATCTTTCTGGGGCGCTTGTACTTGGGAAGAGAAGCGCAGAACTCGTTGATCTCCTCCTCGGTGCAATCCATACCCTCTTTTATCTCGATTATCGCAGCCGCGATCTCTCCGAGTCGCTTGTCGGGCAGACCGATGACCGCAACGTCCTTTATCTTATCGTAAGCGCGCAGGTGATCCTCGATCTGTACGGGATAGAGGTTCTCTCCGCCGCTGATGATAACATCCTTCTTTCTGTCGACGAGGTAGATAAATCCGTCCTCGTCCTCTTTTGCCATATCTCCCGTGAGAAGCCACTCACCCTTGAGGATCTCGTCGGTCGCCTCGGGATTCTTGTAGTAGCACTTCATAACGCCGTCGCCCTTGACGGCAAGCTCACCGACCTCGCCGCGCTTGACGGGCTCGCCGTTCTCGTCGACGATCTTGGTCTCCCAAAGATATCCTGCCTTGCCGATCGCGCCGACCTTGTCGATATTTTCAACACCGAGGTGCACGCAACCGGGGCCGATAGACTCGGACAGACCGTAGTTGGTGTCGTAGTCGTGTGTGGGGAACTGAGCCTTCCATCTCTTGATCAGAGAGGGAGGAACGGGCTGTGCGCCAACGTGCATAAGTCTCCACTGCGAGAGCGTGTAGTCCTCGAGGTTAAGATCGCCTCGGTCGATGCAGTCGAGTATATCCTGCACCCACGGAACGAGCAACCAAACGATCGTTGCCTTCTCATCAGATGCGGTCTGGAGCACCCACTCGGGCTTTACACCGCGGAGAAGAACTGCTTTGCCGCCCGTCAGCAGCGAACCGAACCAGTGCATCTTCGCGCCCGTGTGATAGAGCGGAGGAATGCAGAGGAACACGTCTTCCTTGGTCTGCGAGTGGTGGTTCTGCTCGGTATAGCAGGAAGCTACGAGAGCCTTGTGTCTATGTAGGATAGCCTTCGGGAAGCCGGTAGTTCCCGAGGAGAAGTAGATAGCCGCGTCGTCCTCGTCCTTGAGCTCCACGGGGGGAACGGTGGTCGAGCAGTAGTAAGTCATCTGCGCGTAGTTGTCTGCGTAAGCGGGGGTGTCAGAGTTCTTACCTACAAAGAAGAGATCGTCGAGGTAGGAGATGTCCTTCTCGATAGCGTTTATTCTTTCGATAAACTCGGGACCGAACACCAGCATACGCACGTCGGCGAGGTCGAGACAGTACTTGATCTCGTCGGACGAATATCTGTAGTTCATAGGAACGACGAGCGCGCCGGTCTTAAGTATTCCGAAGTAGATCGGCAGCCACTCAAGGCAGTTCATAAGCAGAACGGCGACCTTGTCGCCCTTCTTGATGCCTCTGGTGAAGAGAAGATTTGCAAATCTGTTCGCTCTGATATCAAACTCTCTCCAGGTGAGCTCGCGGCGATACTTCTCGCCCTCTGCGGCATCTATAAGGTTATATTCGCGCCAGGTCATCTCCTTTTTGGGCTGTCTCTCGGGGTTTACCTCGACGAGTGCCACATCGTTAGGATAGATCTTGGCGTTTCTTTCCAAAAAATCTGTAATCGGCATGGGAGTCTCCTTGATTTTTATACTGAAAAAATAAAATATATTATAGTATATCACAAAATCTCGAATTTGTCGAGGGAAATCGCAGTTTTTTTTGTATTTTTTTGCAACTTTTTTTAAATAATCTTGCAAAATGCTCCCACCCCACCCATATTATCCCTCTGTCGAGAGGGTATTGACAAAAAGGGCAATATGTAGTATAATGTATAATGAAGATTTAAACTGTTCAGCCGCGCATGCAGAGCGCGACTTTAAAAGGAGAAATTTTTACACTATGACTTACGCACTGTTTTCATTTTCGGTGTTTTTAATATGCGCATTATTCATCGGCATTGAGATCAATCGCAGTCTCCGCAGAGGGCTTTCGCGCACGCTCATTTCGTTTGCCACGATGATCGCGAGTGTCATCGTCGGTATCTTTCTGTCGCGCCTGATCTCCTCTCTTGTCAGCAGATGGCTCATCACCTTTTTGAAGGAGAATTACTTCAAATCGGCGTACATAGGCGGCTCGCTGAATATGGAGACCATCTCGCTTATGCTCATTCAGGCAGTTATCGGCTCGCTGATCTTTTTCTTTACTTTCTTATTTTCACGTCTCTTTATCTCGCTTATCGTCGCCGCTATCACGAACGGCAGACTTGCAGACAAGAGAGACCCGAGAGTCAGACAGGACAGAACGGTCGAGAGCCGCAGAGAGAGACTGATCTCGGTCGTCGCGGGCACACTCAGCGGTATCATTCTCGCCGCATCGCTCACCTCGCCGATCATTGGAGCGTTCGGAGTAATGCAGAGTGCGGTCGTCATTATCGACGAGACCGAGCTCAATATCTGGCGTGCCTTCAGACTCGATGAGGCGCAGATAAAAGAAGCAACGAACTATTCGAGAAATCCCACAAGCGTATTTTTATCGGTGGCAGGCGGAAAGATGATCTATACCGCCTCGGCGACCGCAACGATAGACGGAAGGCTGATCTCAATTCCTATGGAGCTTCGAGTGCTTGAGCGCGAGGTCGGAAACGTAAGAGAGATAATCGAGCTTTTCGGAAGTGAGGAGCAGCTTGGTGAGGAGGACGTCGAGGTGCTTGACAGCATTTGCCGACTTGCCGAGGACTCGCATATATTCAAGTATTTTCTTGCTGAGTATATCCAGCAGGGCGCGTCGACGTGGCTCAGAAACGGAAGATTTATGTCGGTACCTTATCCAAACGTCACCTCACAGTTCCGTCCGCTTTTTGACGAAGTGCTCCGAATCTGCTCGGGTACGAGCTCATATACCGTCAGTGATGACGTTCGTACAATGGTGAATATTTATGCCGCAACGCTCACCTGCGGAAGAGATCATCTCGACGTGATCGACGCGATCACGGGCAGCGACGTTATGACTAAGATCAGCGAGGAGATGAAGGGCAACGCGCGAATGAACAACAGCGTTATCCGCGGAGAGCTTTACAGACTTCTTGCGTATTCTATGGCGGTGCAGATGACACGCGGAGGTACGAGCGTGGAGAACCCCGCAAGCTTTTATGCTTTTGCAAAGCGCGTGGCTGACACGGTCAACCGAGTCGTTGCAGATTCCAAGCTGACTCGCGATGAGAGTATCGCACAGATCGCAAAAGAGCTTGGTGATATATTCGACAGCATCGGTATGGAATTTGACGACAGCGCGATTCTGCTCGTTTCCGAGTCGCTTATGGATCGCTTTGGCAGAGGCGCGGATCCCGCAACCGTTGAGGAGGTCGCAATATTCTTCGGCGGAGATGCGATCAACGTTGAAGATTACGAAAATTTTACTGAAATTCCGATAGTCAGAGGTTAAAATGTTTCTTACGACTTATGTAACTGCTTTGGCAATGCCGAAGGTCGACGATATAGTCACCTATGCTTCCTTCGCTATAATCGCGGTGGTCAGCATACTGCTCTATATCATGGCAGTTTCGGATTGGCTTTTGTCACTGCTGAACGTAAAAAGGCACGGTGCACCTATCTTGCGTGACAGGGGAATAAAGAAATTCACCTATCCCGAGGGAAGAAGCGTTGTGTACGAGCCTGCGGGCTTTGATAACAGATTTCTCAAAAAGTATATGCTTTTCGTCAGAGGAGAGAACAAATATCTCAAGTGCCTTTTTGCCGACCGCGTGCGCTCAGCGTATTGCGAGCTCTTCGTGTTCGACAATCAGAATAAGCTGATAAAAACGGTCGATCTCTTCCTTGAGCCGAACGGCGACAGATATTCCGACGCTATCACTCTCCCCGAGGCGACCTCACACGTGAGCATTCTCGTGCTGAAGGTCAACGGCAGAGAAGTAAAGCAGTCGGCGGCTGACAAAGAGAGCTTTAAGCGTCATCTGTGGGGCAGAAGAGGGCTCTTCGCTCTGCTGACCGTGGCGGTCACGGTAGTTGAGGGACTTATACTGACAAGTCTCGTGCGCTACTTCCTTGATATTTTTATGGACGACCGCTTCGGTATGACCTTTGCACAGTACGTCGGATCGTCGGGAAGAATAATCGATATCGCACTCTCGGCACTTGCGGGCATCTGCGTTGCCGCGCTCGGTATCGCCCTGCATCTGCGGAAGGATCGCATATAGGAGGGACTATGGCTGCTGAATACGATATAATTTCAAAAAACGTTTATCGCTACGCGCAGACAGACGACTTTGTGCGCGTGTCGCAGTACAGCTTTTTGCGCAAGGACGGAAGAAGGTATCTCGCGCTGAGATTTGAAAACCGACTCGGCACAAAAATAACCGGTATGTCATTTACGCTTCTTCAGAAGAATTCCACCGGTGAGGTGCTTGAACGCACACCCGTCAGTTACCCCGAGCTTGAGGTGGAGAGCGGTGCGGAGTTCTCACATAGCAGTATGATCCGCGTGCGCCCCGATTGCACAGACTTTGAGATAATCTGGGATGAGGTGCGCTCGGGCGAGCTGATATACACGGTCAGCGGCGGACGTGCAGTTGCGAGATACGACAGAATAGATCCTGCACTCGACAATATCGACAGCGCAGAGGCTTCGCGTGTTCCGCCCACACCGAAGCGACACAAGCACCTTATGAGATTTTTCGCGCTTATCGCGGTTATCGCGATAATAGTGGGGAATATCTTTTACCTTATAGGAGCAATATCCGAGGAGAACGAGCGCAGGCGCGAGCATTCCTCGGGTACGATGAATCAAGGCTTTTATCTGAAGTGACAAAATCTTTACGGAGAGCAAGATGTTAAAACACGAAAACACAGTCAGCCGTCTTGGCGAGAGAGAAAAGATCGAGCTTCTTACCAATATTGCGGGTATGAGCGAGACCGAGCTTCTCTCCTATGGGCTTCCCGCACTCAAGACAATACGGCTTGCCGAAATGACAAAAAATATATATCCTGCCCCCGAGATGCTTAGCTGTAGCTGGGACGACGAGCTTATGGCAAAGATAGGTCGCTCGAGTGCGGAGCTTGCGGCAGCGCGAGGAGTTAATTTCGTAATGACTCCCGCCGCGAAGATAAAGCTCGATCCGTACGGCGCGTCTCCCACCGAGGACGTCTGTCTTGGCTCGTCGCTTGCACATTCTTATGCAAAGGGTGCACGCTCGACGGGTGTCGGCGTGTGCGTTGAGGGTATGGGAGTAGCTCGCGATGAGGTCAAATGGCTCGGAGATCCGGTTGATTGCCGCGTGCTCTATGAATATATCGCGCGCCCGTATCTCGAGATTGCGGTGAAGGGCGAAGATATCGCGATCGGTATCTCAAGGGACCTGCGCAGAGAGGGCTTTGACAATGTCGGTGCAGAGCTTGCGCGCTCGGTACGCGAGGCGGCAAAAGAGCCTTGCCTTGTTTGTGAGAGCGCGGGAGCATCCGACACGGTAAGAATGATAAATCGGCAGATGATCTGCCTTCAGGGCGCGGGCTACGCGATCAGCGCGGCTCTGCGCAAATACGATATAGTAAAGAAAGCTGTAGATAAGGGTGAGCTTGATGAGAGCGAGCTGCTTGAGCAGATAGAGAGCGGAGACGCGATCTCCCCCGAGATGCTTGATGCGGCAGTTGATCGACTGATAGACCTGCTCGAGAGCTGTACTCCTGCCTCGGTAAACGAGGAAAATGCACGCGCGGCGGCAGAGGAGCTCGCGTATAGCGCGGTGGCGGAGTCGGCGGTTTTGCTCAAAAATGAGCCGCACGCGCTGCCGATACAAAAAAAGAAAAAGATCGCGCTCATAGGTGACTTTGCATTCTCCGAATGCGCGGAATACCTTGACGCACTTGAAACAAGACTCTCGGAAAACGGAGCTGTGGTGGTAGGACGCGCAAGAGGCTACGCGCTCGATAAGGACGCGTCTGACGCTGAGCTGACACGCGAGGCGCTCGCGCTTGCGAAGAATGCCGACGCGGTGCTCTACTTCGTCGGAAACGGCGAAGAGAGGGAAAAGTACGTCGGCGCGACGAAGAACCTCTCGCTCCCCGCAAATCAGGATATGCTCGCGCAGGAGCTGAGAAGAAGCGGCAAGAGCGTAATTGCTCTCTTGGATAGCAGATGCTCGGTCGATATAATTGCGATCGAACAGCTTTCGGCACTTATGACTGCATCCTGCTCGTCTGCTATGGCGGCGCGCGCGTGTGCGGATCTTGTTATGGGAGTGATATCCCCTTCGGGAAAGCTCGCAAGCACGCTTTACAGAAACACCGACCGTTCATTCTCCCGCCGCGAGCGGCAGCTCGGACGCGAGGTCAGCGTCGGCAGATTTATCGGATACAGATATTACGACAGCGCGGATTATGACGTTGGATTTCCGTTCGGATACGGACTTTCCTACACACACTTCAGCTATTCGTCGCTCTCGATCGAAAACGGACGCGTCTCGCTTACCGTAAAGAATAGCGGCAAGAGGGACGGCACCGAGGTCGTGCAGATCTACGCGGGACTTGACGACAGAGATGCGCTCTGTCCCAAAAAGGAGCTCATAGCTTACAAAAAGGTCTTCCTCGGGGCTGGTGAGAGCGCAAAGCTCAGCTTTGAATTGAGACTGCCGCGCGTGCTTGACGAGAACAGGCGCGAGCTTGTGGTAAGAAAGGGAAGATATACGGTCTTTGCGGGCTCGTCGCTCACCGATATCAGACAGAGTGCAAAGATAAACTCCGAGGGCGCGGAGCTTGCCGCCCCCGAAGAGCCGCTTGCAAGATATCTTCTTTGCGAGAGCAATATCATAACCGACAACTATACATTGGAGGCGAAATATCCCATTATGAAAAGAGCGATAAAGAATATAATCAGCGGTGTGGCGATGCTGCTCGTTGCAGTTCTTCTGCAGATATATTGCGTGTCCACAAATACCGCATCCGCATTTTTGAATATACTTACCGTGATAGTGCTCGCGATCGCGGTCGTGTTCTTCGTGCTTGACGCATTCGACCGCAAGCGTATGGCGGATAACGAGCGCGCACTTGCCGAGAAAGAGAACGAGAAGTGGTTCGAGGATGCAACACACCTTGAGTCCTTCGACACCGAAAAGATGTTCGAGGAAGAGCTTGCTCCGACAGAGAAAGAGACAGAAGAGGAAGAAGAGGAAGCTCCCGTGGTCGACGTCGCAAACGAGTATCTCGCTTATATCGACAAGGATCTCACTCTTTCGCGCACCGCAGAAGAGCTCTCGCTCTTCGCACTTGAGAGAGGGTGCAAGCTTGAGAAGAGAACTGTATACACGCTTCTCGGCGCGCTTTCGTCCTCGAGACTCGTCATACTTAACGGTATAGGAAAGGATGAATTCTCCGCACTCGCAAGCGTGCTTTGCGAGTACCTTGAGTGCAATTTCCATATGGACGTCGCGGATAGCTCTTACACAAACGGCGAGTCGGTGTTTATGAGGACCGACGAGAACGGAAACAAGATCAAGAGCGGTGCGCTTCGAACGGTAGAGGAGGCGGGAGCATCGCAGAGCGAGCTTCATGTTGCTCCTATCGCGAACGTGAGCGTGGAGATGCTCGCAAACTGCTTTGGCGATATCGTGAAGTACGCAAAGAATCCCTCGCTCCCCTCACTCGTAAGCTCGGTCGAGGGCAAGTACCGCTTCTCGAAGAATATCCTCTTCCTTATCGGGCTTGACTCGCAGAGGACTCTTGCGGAGATACCTGCCGAGGTGGCTGATGTCGCAACGGTATGCGAGGCAAAGCTGACGCTGACCGACAGAGCGGCAACGCTCAGCGCGGCGCATAAGCTCAAGCTCTATCAGCTTGAATATATGGCTGACGGCGCGGCGGCTTCTCTTCTTGTAGGCGAGGAAGAATGGAAGAGACTCGACGCGTTCGAGAGATACGTAGGCGAGCGCACGGGATACGCAATAGGCAACAAGCGTTGGATCAGCATTGAGAGATACGCGTCGGTCTATGCGAGTGCGGGCGGCGACGTATCGGAGTCGCTCGACGAGGCGATCGCATCAAGACTTCTGCCGAGTATCATCTCTGCTTGCAAGGGCAAGGAGATCAGTCTTGGAGAGGCAATCGAGAGTATATTTGGCGAGAACGAGATGGACGGCTCGCGCAGAGCTGTAAGAAATTCCCGCCTCTACGCAAAGGATCAAGGAGAGACAAATGTCTGATATTTTAAGAATGTTCGCACCGCGCACCGCGCTTGCGTTCTCGTTGCCCGATTTTATCTTTTCGGGACCCGCAATACTTATCTACATACTCGTTATCGTTGCGGCAGTAACTCTGCTCGTCTTTGCGCTTGCCGTCGGTGACTCCAAGGACAAAAAGGAGACCACCATCACCATCGAGTCCGCCGAGCTTCAGGGCGGAGCATCCTCGGACGGCGATATCAACGAGAACGGCGAGAGATTTTGTATGCTCTCGGAGATAGACAGAGAGAAAGACAAGCTCGGAAAGAGAAAATACGAGCAGGGAGTAAGCCTTGAGTATTTCTGCGAGAGCTTTCGCAACTTCGCGGCATATGAATTGAAGCTATACTACGATATCGAGGACATAAGACGCTTTGTCTCGGGACTCGCGGTATCGAAAATGCTGATACTTCAGGGTATGTCGGGAACGGGTAAGACCTCTCTCGCGCACGCGCTCGGCACTTTCG
>JAGBIA010000019.1 GCA_017935225.1 Clostridia bacterium
AAAGTTTTCGTCCACCGCGATGTTTTCAAGGCTTGCCTTGAAAACTCGTCGCTGAGCGAAGCGAAGCTATTTTCCAAAAGGTGGCGCGCGGGGTGGAGGGGCGCGGAGCCCCTCCAAAAAAGCGTTCAGCGAGCGCAGGAGTGGGTAACTTCCGCACCTCAAATCTCATTTTTCAAGCCTCTTATCTTCCCTATCACCCCGATGCAAAAAGCCACAGGCGTCACTATATGTATCGGGTGCAAAGATGGCGCGCTCAGAAACGACGGCGCAAATTCATTTGTAAACTCCATACGATCATAAAAGATCGAAAGCCCTGCCGAAATCAATATAAGGTCAAGCGCTCCGCGTACAAGCTTTGCAAAAAAATACGGTCGGTAAGCTATTTTGTGGTCGGCACAAAGGCTCACAAGCTGAAAATGTACCGAAAGACCCGACCATCCCACTATCGCCGCGGCACATAGGCAGGAAATATTCCGAGGCAGCTCCGATGCCGCAGAAACTCCGCCTGTCATCTCGAAAAATCCAAGCATCAACGCCCGCACGCTCATAGGAAGCCCCAAAGAGTCGGCATACTTTCCAAGTATTCCCGTCATCGCCGCAAAAAACACCACGAACGCGCAAATATAGAGCATTGAGGACGCGCTCGACGTAACCGCGCACACTATCGACTGCAACGCCGTCTGCTCCCTCTCTTTTTTCTTTACACCGCACACAACGCTATTCTCTGCACATTTGCGGTGAGAAAAATAAAACCGCCCCACTATTCCCGTAATTATAGCCGAAATTATCTCCGCAAGATACAGCATCACTCCAAATCTGTGCGAGCCGAAAAGAGAGACTCCCACCGCGCTTATAAGAAACGCAGAGCTCGGACCGTTGCAAAATGTTATAAGATGCTCAAGCTCGCTCTTGCTTATCTTCCCGTTTTCATATAGCGAAACCGCACTTTTCGTTCCGATAGGAAATCCGCAAAGCACTCCGAGCAAAAATGCGACACAGCCCTCCTTGCGTATCCCGAATATTCCTTGAAATATCCCACCGAGAGCGCGCGATACAAGCTCGGCGGCACCCGACGATACTATCAGCTCTGAAAGAACCATAAAGGGAAATAGCGCGGGAATTACCGTTGACGTGCAAAGCCTCATTCCGTTCGCCATAGATGATATAGCAAGCTCGGAGTGGCTAAAGGTAAGCGCAAGTGCAAGCACACTCATAAGACAAAACAGACCCTGCCCTATAGACAGTCTCGATGCGCACGGGCGTGTTTTTTTATTTACGGCATTATTCTCGGTCATTCTGCAGTCTCCCGGGGCATAAATATTTTTAAGAGGCACTGCTAAATTTTATATATTTATGCGATCAAATATGCAAAGGAGCAAATATGAAAAACAACGACAAAAAGCCAAAGCCGTCTCCAAAAGAACGCTTCTGCCGTATGCTCGACATCTCTCCCGAGGCATTCCCACACGGTCACGCCGTCGAGATACTCGGTAAGAGCCTTGTGAAAATACGCGGCGGCGGAGCCATACTTCTCTACACACCCGACGAGATAAGAATAGACCTCAGATCCGCTCGCGAATATATTTCGGTAAAGGGCAGCGAGCTGTCCTGCTCGTCATATAACCGCGGAACGCTTGGAATTGAAGGGCTGATAAGCTCTGTAAGCTTTGAGGGAAGCCTATGAGTAAAAGACACCCATTTCTGTTTTTGATCGGATACCGAGTCTACTCCTCGGACCGCGACAGCGTCAAACGGCTCGTAGATCTGTGCCGCAACGAGAATATCCCCTATCGCGATATAGAATTCACAGATGACCGTGCAAGCGTTGTTATTTCGTTTTTTTATTCGTTCAGGCTCGAAAAAAGAGCGCGCGAGCTTGATATTCCGCTCGTGCTTATCTCCTCGCACGGCATTCCCGCCATAGCGATGAGATACCGACACAGATACGGTCTTTTCGTCGGCATTTTACTCTCGCTTGCTCTCATAATTCTGTCGGGCAGCGTTATCTGGGACATCCGCATAGACGGTGAGCGAAAGCTTTCGGAGCGCGAAGTCAAGGCTGTGCTTTCCGAGTGCGGACTTGAGCTTGGCACACGCCGCCGCTCACTTGATATAGACACGCTTGAAAACCGAGTCCTCATACTCTCGGACGACATTGCCTGGATAAGCGTAAACATCATTGGCACGGTTGCCGAGGTCGAGATCCGCGAGCTTGAAATTGCCGAAGAAAAGGAGGAGCTGTGCGACGCTTCAAATCTTGTTGCCGAGCTTGACGGACGTATCGTAGGCTTTGAGAATGCCAAGGGAAACATAGCGGTCGAGATCGGCGAGAGCGTTACCGAGGGACAGCTTCTTATCGGCGGAATATACGGTGATGAGGAGAGCGGATTTCGCTACACCAACGCACAGGGGCGCGTGCTTGCCGAGGTCGAACGCACATTTGAGGTGGAAATTCCGAGGACAGAGCCTAAAAAAGTCTATACGGGAGAGGTAAAATGCGAAAAATACCTGATTTTTTTCAAAAAAAGAATAAAATTTTTCGCAAACTATAGAAATTTACCTACGACTTGTGATAAAATAGAGGTAGAAGAATATATAGGCGCGCCAAGAGGCTTTGAGCTTCCGTTTGGAATATACGAGGTGCGCTATCTTGAGTACGAATACATTGAGCCCGAGCGCGATGACGATACTCTTTTTGCGGTAGCTCATCACAGAATGAACGCGATCATATCAGAACAGCTCGGTGATGCTCCGATACTCCGCAAAAAAGTCAGCTTTGAGCTTACCGACGAAAAGCTCATTCTGCGTGCCAAGATCCGCTGTGTGCAAAATATCGCCAAGCGCAAGGAAATCGACCTGTTGCTTCAATAAAAGCTCTGCCTTTAAAACTACCCTCTATGAGATCTGAACCGCGCAAAGCAGCCTTTATCTTTCCAAAAGAACTTCCTTGTGTAAAGTTCTTTGGCGCTACCTTTCTTCCAAGAAAGGTAGCAAAAAGCGATACACAAAACTAACTAACCAAAGGATATAAAATATGGAACAAAGAATTGTAAAAATAGAAAATTCCGAGCTGACGGCGAGGCTGTTCGGCAGCTTCGACATCAACACCCGAATGATCGAGAAGGCATTTTCTGTGAGCATACGTAACCGAAGCGGTGACGAGGGCGATGCGGTATCTATCGTTGGAGACGACAGAGAGCAGGTAGCTCTTGCGGAATCCGCGATAGAATATCTTGCCAAGCTCGCGCGCTCAAACGAAACTCTTACCGAGCAGCAGGTCGGCTACGTTATCTCTATGGTTCGTGACGGAAATCGCAGCGAGCTTGACGGACTTGACGGCGACTGCATCTGCATCACCACACGCGGCAAGCCCATCAAGGCAAAGACTGTCGGACAGAAGAAATACGTTGACGCAATATCAAAAAACACGGTGGTTTTCGGCATCGGCCCCGCGGGAACGGGTAAGACCTTTCTTGCCGTCGCGATGGCTGTCCGCGCGCTGAGGCAAAAGCAGGTCAGCAGAATAATTCTCACGCGTCCCGCTATTGAAGCCGGCGAGAAGCTCGGTTTTTTGCCGGGTGATCTTCAAAGCAAGATCGACCCCTATCTCCGTCCTCTTTACGACGCGATGTTCGAGATGATGGGTTCTGAAAACTATCAGCGTTTTCTTGAAAAGGGCTCTATCGAAATAGCTCCTCTCGCCTATATGAGAGGTCGAACGCTCGACGACAGCTTCATAATTCTTGACGAGGCGCAGAACGCCACC
>JAGBIA010000020.1 GCA_017935225.1 Clostridia bacterium
CCGGGTGTAGGGGCACGTCACGAAGCGCCCGTTTTGTTTTGCATTATTTTAGGCGGGCGATTCGTGAATCGCCCCTACAATGATAGATTCAACCTGCTTTATAGCAGACACCTCTTGCCTGCTCTTTTTTATTATTCAAAAGAAATATACGCCATATTTACGCAAGGACCGAACCATTCGGTGTAATCTCCGTCGGTCTCGTAGACGTAGATGCGCTCGTCTGCCTCGCCGTAGACCGTTATAACGTCGCCGTCGATAAGATTTATCTTGGAATCTATAAGGCAATCGCGCACTATTATTTTATACGACGAGCCGTCGGGTGCCTCGCAAAGATAATACACGTCGCGGCTTGAATTATAGTAATCGTCTATATAGTCAACTCGCTCGACGACTCTGAGCTTTATGCAAACGAACTTATCCTTCGACGAATCTGCCGCGCGGTAAAAGCTCTCCGCGCTCATTTCCTCACAGGCGGCGATGTAGTCCTCTTTGCTGAGCGAAGTATCTACCGGCTTATCGAAAAGTCCGACCACGCCCGAGATTATCGTGCCGAGTCCTATCGTCGAGATCACGAGATATATCGCGGCGATGGTGACGAAAAGTATCTTCTTTGAGCGGTCGTGAGGGCTCGTGATGAGCAGAACGATGCCGACTATCGGGAATAAGAACATCATTATTACTATGAACCACCAGGAATGATACCACTCCACAAAGGTCACTCTGCCCGATCCCGAGGATCTCTTTTTCTTCTTTTGCGGCTTCACGGGAGCGCGGTTACCTGCTCTCATATGCTCGGGGCAAACCTTGCCGCATATAGGGCAGTTATCTCCCGCAAAAAAGCAGTTACAGTCGGGGCATTTATTAAGATCGGGGCGGTCAAGCTCCTGGTCGTCGTCAAACGCGCCAAGCATTCTTCCCATATAAAGACTCCTCTCTTTTCTTACTGAAACAATTATACCATAAAGCTCACAACTTGTCAACATCCTCTTGAAATCGGCGGCGGGATGTGGTAAAATATGATCAAAGAAAGACAAGGAGATCAATATGGAACCCAAGGATTACGTTGTAAGCAAAATTGAGGGCGAGTACGCGCATCTTAAGGATTTGGAGAGCGGCGAAGAGCTTTTTATCGCGATGGCTCTGCTCCCGCTCGGTGTCGACGTCGGCACAAAGCTGCATTATGAGATGCTTTCGTACACTATAATCGAATAAACTGATAAAAGCGCGGATATCCGCGCTTTTATTGTTAAATAATCACTCGTCCTTAGCCTTTTTTTCTGCCTTTTCAGCCTTCTTTTCGGCTTTTTCGGTCTTCTTCTCAGCTTTCTTCTCTTCCTTGCGCTCGGCTTTTTCTTCCTTGCGCTCTGCCTTCTCAGCCTTCTTCTCTTCCTTACGCTCGGATTTATCCGCGTCCTTTTCGTCCTCTTCAGGCTCTTCTGGCTCGGGGAAACGCGCGTCGATCATCGCCTGCGCCATCTGCTTGAGCTGTGCGCTGAGAGCGACGAGCGCGCAGACCGTGCTGATATAGTCAACGTCATTCTCTACGTCAAGGCTGTTACGCTCGATAATTCCGTCGAGTGCCGCCATCGCGTATTCGCGGTTGACCTCCTTGATATCAAGATGTCTGTCGTAAAGCTCGCGCAGACTCTCGCCGTCAAAGCCCTCGGTCTCGTACGCGCCAAGGATCAATCGCTTGATCTCGCCTATCGACAGAGTTCCCTTGAGAGTGTAGACCGTGAGCATCTGCAATATCTGCTCTTTATTGTATTTCTTTCCCTTGACGGGTGTGATGATGCCGTCCTTGGAATAGTTATTGATCATAGTTTTGGTGAGCTGACGCTCTGCGTATCTCTCCGAGCCGTCCTTGAGCTTCTCGGAAATGAGATTGATTATCTGGTCGACGTAAAGGTCGATATTCGGGATCTCCGAGCTTCTCAGCTCCGCGTCGTTGAGTGCGTCGAGCACTATACCGTTCAACTGTTCGTTGTTCATATAAATTCCCTTTCGGCACGAAATTGGTTTTTCAATACTATAATACACCATATTTGAAAATATGTCAAGAGCTTTTCGATTTTTAAAGTTTTTTATCAAAAGAAAATACAAAAAATCTCTTGCTAAAGCTCTGCGCGTATGGTATAATGAGTTAAGACTTTCGGGAGGCTTTTATGAACAACAATTCTCAGACCTATGAAAAGGTCGTAAACGCATCAAACTCAAGCAAAGAAAAACTCAAGCGCATCACGGCAGTTCTTCTCTATTCGGTCTTTTTTGCCGTTTGGTTGATCTTTGCGCTGAACAACCCCGACATCCTCGTGCCGATCATAGTGGCAGGCATTCTCTGCACGATAATGCTCGTGCTTATAAGCTGGAAATATCTCACAGTCGAATACGAGTACGCTATATGGTACGGAAGCTTTGAGCTTGCGAAGATATACTCCAAGAAAAAGCGCAAGAATATCGTCAGCGCCGAGCTCTGCGACCTGCTGCTCGTCGCCCCCGCAACAGAGGAATACATAAGCCGCGCGGAGCATATGGAGATCGACAAGCGACACCTCGCTCTCTCCTCGGCAAAGGCGGAGAACATGTGGATTTTGGTCACGGGAGGCAAGGATATGCCGAGAAACTTAGTATTTTTTGAGGCAGACGACCGTATGCTTACAATTCTGAGGCAGGCAAATCCGTCGGTATTCGTAAAAAAGATATAAATTAAATTAATTTCACATAAGTTCAATGGAGGTACAAAATGTCCTTAGTGATCAAACAAATTTCCGCACTTGAGAAGGTTCGTCTTGGTGACGAGCTCAATCACAAGGAAACAAACGCCTACACCGTTCTTAAGGGTCAGCGTCTTTCCTATCAGGTAGCAATCGACGCAAAGCACCTTAAGTGGCAGACAAAGAAGGTGTGGATCGAGTCCGAGCTTTCCGACTGCGTCCGCGTTTACTGCATAAAAGAAGTTCCTGTCGACAAGGTATTCCGTGAGGAGACCGTCGAGGAGGATTATATCATAACCGAGCCAGGCAGACTTCCAGACGTGCTTGTTCCGATCGAGCATCAGAACAACCTTGCTACCCTCTCGGACGGCAACATCGTTTTCTGGGTAAAGGTAGACATTCCTGCAGATCTCGCGCCCAGAAAATATACTGTAAAATTCTTTATAGAGACCGGATTTGAAGAGGGTGAGCCCAATCAGCACGTGGATATGGAGATCACCGTTCTTGAGTCCGTGATGCCCGAGCAGACTCTCAGATACACACGTTGGTTCTACGCTGACTGTATCGCAGACGCTCACGATGTCGAAATATTCTCCGAGCGTCATTGGATGCTCATTGAGGAATATATCAAGGCGGCTACCGACGGCGGCGTAAATATGATCCTCGTTCCGATCCACACTCCCCCTCTTGACACTGCTATCGGCACAACGCGTCCTTGCGTTCAGCTCGTTGATATCGAGAAGAAGGGCGACGAGTATATCTTCGGCTTTGAGAAGTTCAGAAGATTTATCGACATTTGTAAGAGGAGCGGCGTTAAGTTCTACGAGATGGCTCACCTCTTCTCTCAGTGGGGCTCCAAGTGCGCGCCCAATATTCTGGTCACCGAGAACGGCAAGACCGACTATATGTTCGGCTGGCACGTAGCGGCAGACTCTCCTGAGTACACCGAGTTCCTCAAGCAGTACATCGCGGCGATCTCTGCCGAGCTCAGACTTGCGGGAATTGAGGATCAGGCATACTTCCACGTATCCGACGAGCCCAACATGACCAATATTGACAGATACGAGATCGCAAAGAATATCCTCAAGCCTCTTATCGGAAATGCGAAGACGCTCGACGCGCTCAGCCACTGTGAGTTCTACGAGCAGGGACTCGTTGAGTGCCCCGTTACCTCGATCCGCCACGCGCACGAATTCCTCAAGCGCGACATCAAGGAGCTTTGGGTATACTACTGCTGCGGTCCTGAGAAGATATTCCCCAACTCCTTTATCGCTATGCCCTCGGCAAGAGTTCAGGTGCTTGGATATATGCTCTATAAGTACGATATCAAGGGCTTCTTGCATTGGGGTCTGAACTTCTACAACTCGCAGATCTCGCTTTACAAGATCAATCCCTACCTAACTACCTCTGCTGACGGTGCTTTCCCCGCAGGAGACCCCTTCATTCTTTATCCCGGTAAGGATACCGCGTACACCTGTATCCGCGGCGAGATAACCTTTGAGGCATTCCAGGACGTTCGCATCTGTAAGGCTCTCGAGGCTCTTATCGGTCGCGAGGCGGTAGTGGCTATGATCGACGAGGCGGCAGGCAGAGATCTCCGCTTTGACGATTATCCCGCAACCAACGACTTCCTTATGGGTCTGCGCGCAAAGATGCTCGACGAGATCGCAAAGCATACTAAGTAATTACATAAACATAAAAAATCTCCGAACTCTCGTTCGGAGATTTTTGTTTTATATGAACATTATAACGACTTCACCAAGCTCGTTGGTTCCGTTGATAACGAGCGTCGGTCCGTCCGCGCTTCCCTTGCCCTTTTGCTCCACGTCACCAAGCTTAGAGGAGATATTGAGCTTCACGTTCCACTGCTGTGGCACGTAAACGACCACCTCACCGAGCTTGTTTTCGATGTTGAGCACCGCGCCGCTCGTGAAGCTCGCCTCGTTTTCAAAATGTATCACCGTCTCGCCGAGGTTGTTGCTTAAATATTCTTCAACGAAGTCCGAGCAATCTATATAGCGCGTGGACGATCCGATCGCGTGCGTTTTTTTGGAGGTTCCCTTCTTCGTAACTCTGAAATTCAAGGAGCGGCGCTTGGGAGTAAGTATCGACACACCGACAGACAAAAGCACGGCGCACCAAAACAGAAGCCAATTGCCGATTATATTATCATCTTCAAGTCCGAGCATAAACGCTATGTTATCTTCAAAAAGCATAAAGAGGAGCGCGAGAGGGATAAATATTTCCTGAAATTTCAGCTTTATTATCCTTGAGATAACAAACGCGGACAAGAAGAGCCCACATATTATCTGAGCGGCAGAAATACCACCTACTACGTCCAAAAACGGAGTTATCACGCCAAGAGCGTCAAGCAAAATGAAGAGTGCCGCAAGCACAAATCCAAGTCCCCAAAATATCTTCCAAGTTTTCATTATCCCAACCTCTTTTCCTGAATTTTATCTCTGAGCAGCTTATAATATCCGCGTGAAAAATACGCTTTTTTCTCGCTGTCCTTAAAGCACACCGTACCGTTTCCGACCACCTCGCGATGAAGCGACATCACGAGATACACGTTTACGATGGTCGATTTTGCCACCCTCACGAAGCTTGCCGATAGCTCTTCCTCAAGCTCGAAAAGCTTCTTGTCGGTCGAGTAGACCGCACGTGCCGTATGCGCGTAGACCTTGCCACCCGCGCTCTCGAAGTAAAGTATCTCCGCGAGCGGAATATAGAACTCCGCGCCCGAGGAATAAAGCAGTATCTCACGCTTTGGCTCACCGCCGGAAAGATTGCGCAGCGCGCTCTCGATCTTCTCGATCTCTTGAGTTTTTTCCTTGCATCTGATAACTATCTCGTCCTCGTCGCAACCGACCTCAACTCTTATCTTCACGCGCTCGCCTCCTTTCGTTGAATATATTTTATCACTTCTTCGAGATTTTGTAAAGAGCTTTGTCGCAAGTGGTAGATTTTTGGTGCTAAGCGGTCATTTTTAGAGCGTCAGACGCATAATATTTGGCACGGAAGCGAGGTGAGAGAATGAAAAAACGGCAAAAAATGAAGTTTGGTATCTCCTTTGTATCCCTGCTGATACTGCTCTCACTTATCCTCACGCGCTCTTATCTCTCGCTCGCCGCCCTCGTCGCCGCGGCTCTTCACGAATGCGGACATATAATCGCCGCAAAGCTCTGCGGCATTCCGCTTGTTGATATGAGACTCGGCATATTTGGCGCGACGCTGACGACCGACCGCGCGCTCTGCTCTTACGGTAAAGAGATATTGCTCGCATCTGCAGGTCCTGCTACAAATCTGCTCTGCTTCGCGCTCTGCTCGCTCTTACACGTGGAATGCGAGGCGATAGAGCTTTTTTGTGTCGCGTCCTGGGGCTTAGCGATACTGAATCTGCTCCCGATACGCGAGCTTGACGGCGGCAGGATAGTCTATTGCGCGCTCGCGTCGACATTCTCTCCAAGCCTCGCTTTGCGTGTCGTCTCCGCGCTCTCCTTTGGAACGATCTTCTCGCTTTGGACACTCTCGGTCTACCTCATTTTGCGGCTTGGAGCATCGCTCTCTCTCTTCATTTTTTCCTGCTTTTTATTCTGCAAGATATTCATAAAAAACACGTACGAGAATTAGCGAGGATATCAAAGGATATCAAAGGAACTTCAAGAAAATCCGAGTTTTTCGCTAAATTTTATGGGATTTTCACGATTTTTGCCGATTTATCTAAAATAATCACGAATTTTTCAAGTTTTTTCGCAAAAGATATTGCAATTTTGTGTGATTTCTGCTACAATATTCGCATATGGATTCGGGGCGCGGATTTTTTATGTTTTTGGACGAGCCAAAGCCCCTTCCACACAATTATTTTGTTAAGGAGTTTTTATGTGGAATGAAAACAAAATTGGTAGAATTAAAAAACATCTCGAAGTCCTTTGACGGTGAGACCGTTCTTTCTGACGTAAGCCTTTATATTCACGATAAGGAATTTATAACTCTTCTCGGTCCGTCCGGTTGTGGAAAGACCACCACCCTGCGTATCATAGGCGGATTTGAAACGCCCGACGTTGGCGACGTATACTTTGACGGTGTTCGTATAAACGACGTTCCGCCCCACAAGAGACACGTCAACACCGTATTCCAGAAATACGCGCTCTTCCCTCACCTGAATGTATACGACAATATCGCGTTCGGACTTCGTATAGCTAAGGTAAAAGAGCCCGAGATACGCGAGAGAGTATCCGAGATGCTCGCGCTTGTAAATCTCCGTGGCTTTGAAAAGAGAAACGTTTCTCTGCTCTCGGGCGGTCAGCAGCAGCGCGTTGCTATCGCAAGAGCACTTATAAACAAGCCGAAGGTCCTTCTCCTTGACGAGCCTCTGGGCGCGCTTGACCTCAAGCTCCGAAAGGATATGCAGGTCGAGCTTAAAAACATACAGAAAAAAACCGGTATCACCTTTATCTACGTTACGCACGATCAGGAAGAGGCTCTCTCTATGTCGGACGTCGTTGTGGTAATGGCAGACGGTAAGATCCAGCAGATCGGCTCGCCCACCGATATCTACAACGAGCCCGTCAACGCGTTCGTCGCAGACTTTATCGGTGAGTCGAACATACTTGACGGAGTTATGCTCAAGGACTACTCGGTCAAGTTCGCGGGACATACCTTTGAGTGCCTCGACTGTGGCTTTGCACAGGGCGAGCAGGTAGACGTAGTCGTTCGTCCCGAGGACGTTGACGTCGTTCCCGTAGATAAGGGAATGCTTGTCGGAACGGTTACGAACGTTACCTTTAAGGGCGACTATTACGAGATAATCGTCGACGTCAAGGGCTTTAAGTGGATGCTTGAGACCTCGGACTTCGTGGGTGTTGACTCGGTCATCGGTCTTTACATCGAGCCCGATGCGATACATATTATGAAAAAATCCGAATACTCCGATATGTTCGGTGACTATTCGACCTTCTCTGACGAGATGGATCATCTTTCCGACATTATTTCGGAGGAGGAGGAATGATGAAAAATAAGCGTTCTGCATTTGAGCGTGTTGCCTCCTCACCCTATATCGTCTGGTCGGCAATATTTATCATCGCTCCCCTGCTCTTCGTGGCGTACTTCGCGTTTACAGACAGATACGGAAATTTCACCTTTGAGAATATCCTCTCGCTCTCGTCCTATTCCGAGACCTTTATTATGTCGCTCGGATTTTCGCTTATCGCTACTACCGTATGCCTGCTTATAGGCTACCCCCTCGCTTACTGTATGTCCCGCACGTCTGAGAGAACGAGAAGCATCCTTATGGTCCTGCTGATGCTCCCTATGTGGATCAGCCTTCTTATCAGAACCTATTCTCTTATGGCACTTCTCGACAACGGCGGACTCGTCAGCAGCTTTCTTGTCAGCATCGGCCTGCCAAAGCTTACCTTTATAGGCACGGATGCCGCAGTTATACTCGGTATGATCTACGACTTTCTGCCCTATATGGTGCTTCCGATCTACACCTCGCTTATCAAGATCGACCGCAGATATCTCGAAGCATCGGCTGACCTCGGCTGCAACAGTATGCAGACTATATTCAAGGTCATCCTTCCGCTCACCACTCCCGGAGTGATCTCAGGCGTTACTATGGTCTTCGTTCCGTCAATCAGTACGTTCTACATCTCGCAGAAGCTCGGCGGCGGCTCGTTCGACCTCATCGGTGACACGATAGAGCGTCAGTTCCAGAATCAAGTCACCTACCACACGGGCGCGGCTATATCGCTTGTAATGATGATCCTCATTCTTATCTCACTTGCGATAATGAATAAGTTTTCGGATAACGAGGAGGAGATCATCGTATGAAATTCCTCTCAAGATTTTATATTTTCATTGTTTTTGCGATCCTTTACGCCCCGATCCTCGTGGTCGTGCTCTTCTCGTTTAACGCTTCGGGAAATCTGAGTAGCTTTTCGGGCTTCACGTTCTATTGGTATAAGGATCTCTTCCGCAGCGGAGAGGCGATCGAGGCACTCAAGAATTCGCTTGTGCTCGCGCTCTGCTCCTCTGCACTTGCAACCGTGCTCGGCACGCTTGCGTCCTTCAGCATCGCTCATTCAAAGAGCAAGACCTATCAGACGATAATGAAGAGCGTCACCAACATCCCGATGATGAACCCCGATATCGTCACCGGTGTATCTATGATGCTTCTCTTCGTCGGCGTAGCCCTTATCTTCAAGCTCAACAACGTGCTTGGCTTCTGGACTATGCTTATCGCGCACACTACCTTCAATCTCCCCTACGTTATACTTTCCATCCTGCCCAAGTTCAAGCAGATGGACAAGCATCTTATCGAGGCGGCGCTTGACCTTGGCTGTACGCCCACGCAGACATTCTTTAAAATCGAGGTTCCCGCAATAATGCCCGGTATCATTTCCGGACTTATGATGAGCTTCACGCTCTCGCTTGACGACTTCGTCATCAGCCATTTCGTAAGCTCTCCCGACTTCAAGACTCTACCGCTCTACATCTACAACCAGACGGCGCACGAGGTCAAGTTCAGTATGTACGCGCTCTGTACGCTTATGATCTTCACTATCCTCATCCTGCTCATCGCGGTAAACTTGGCTGGGGCAAAGAAGGATAAGAAGCCTGCGGCAAAGCCCAAGCGAGTAAGAGGAGGTGCGGCAAAATGAAAAGATATTTCTCCATCCTTCTGATCGCGCTTATCCTCATTCCCACCTGCCTGACGCTCGCGTCCTGCGACTCCGAGGAGACTACCACGCTCTACGTTTACAACTGGGGTGAGTACATCTCGGACGGCTCGGAGGGCACGCTTGACACCAACAAGGCATTCGAGGAATACTACTACGAAAAGACCGGCAAGAAGGTCACGGTCAACTACTCGACCTTCTCGAGCAACGAGAGTATGTATGCAAAGATCGAAAGCGGATCTGCCGCATACGACGTTATAATCCCCTCGGACTATATGATAGAGCGTATGGTCAAGGAGGATATGCTTGAACCGCTCGATCTTGAAAAGATACCCAACTACAAATACATAGACGAAAAGTTCAAGGGCGACAACGTCTACTATGAAGGAGATAGCGACAACACCTATTCTATTCCCTACTTCTACGGTATGATAGGCGTTATCTACAACACCTCCATCGTCAGTGAAGAGGATGCCGCTCTTGAGAGCTAGAGTCTGATGTGGAATGAAAATTACACTCGCGATATTCTCCAGTTCAACAACAGCCGCGACGCGTTCGGTACTGCGCTCTATTGGCTCGGCTACGACGTAAACGAGGCGACCGAGGAGCAGTGGCGCGAAGCGAGAGATCTGCTGATCAAGCAGAAAACTTTGGTTCAGGGCTACGTCATGGACGAGATCTTCAACAAGATGTCGAGCGGCTCTGCGGCTATAGCGGCTTACTACGCAGGCGACTTTATGTCTATGTATGAAGATAACGAGGATCTCGCCTTCTACTACCCCAAGGAGGGCACAAACTCCTATATCGACGCGATGTGCATTCCCAAGGGAAGCAAGAACTACGACCTGGCACACGAGTATATCAACTTTATGTGTGAGGAGGAGATCGCGGTCGCAAATGCGGAGTACACCTACTACGCTTCCCCTCTTACCACTGTAGTCAACAACGAGGACTACATTGAGACTATGTCCGAGGTACACCCCGACGCACTTGAGATACTCTACGGTGAGAAGGCAAGCTCTGTTCCCTCTCAGGCATATCTCAATCTCTCGCCCGAAAAGCTCGTGCTTCTCAATAATCTTTGGGAAGAGCTGAAGGTCGAGAACACTATCGGCAACGGAATTTATATCTGCTGTGGAGAGATACTCGCTGTTATTATTATTCTCACGGTCGTACAGACTGTCAAAAAGAGAAAAAGAGCTAAGTATTACACCGAGCAACCCAAATAAAAAATAGTGGAGAGTCTCCGCTATTTTTTATTTTACTATTGCGAAATTCTCTGCGTTATGGTAAAATATTAGTATCTTGGAAGGAGGGCGAAAAATGAAGAAGTATCTGAACAAAAAAAGTCTTTACGTTCTGATATCTGTGATAATTTGCGCGGGCGGAATGAGCCTTGTCGACGGCATCGTGCGCCCTCAGTATTTTATAAAATCGCTTATCAAGATCGCGCTCTTCCTGCTTGTCCCCCTCGTATATTTTCTGCTCAACCGCGCCGAGCGCGGAGAACTGAAAAAGCTCTTCAAGCCTCGATGCCGCGAGCTTTTGCTATCGCTCTCACTCGGGCTTGGCATATTTGCAGTCATACTCGGCGGCTACTTCCTGCTTCGCAGTGTGATCGACTTTTCAGGCATCGCTGACAAGCTCACGGGAGACGTTGGAGTCAACCGCGACAACTTCGTTTTCGTCTCACTCTACATCTCGTTCGTCAATTCCCTGCTTGAAGAATTCTTCTTCCGCGGCTTTGCCTTCCTCACGCTCAAGCGCAACACTACACGCAAATTCGCGCATAGCTTCAGCGCGCTTGCATTCTCGCTCTATCACGCGGGAATGATGATCGGCTGGTTCGGCATCGGCATAGTGCTTCTCGCGCTTGCAGGGCTTTACGTGGGCGGCGTGATATTCAATATTCTCAACGAAAAAAGCGAGAACATATACGCCTCCTGGCTCTCCCATATGTTCGCGAATTTTGCTATAAACACCATTGGCTTTATTCTCTTTGGAATAATTTAGCCCGAAAGGAATCATATGTACAAGGAAATATCCAAATTTATAATCTACCGCGATGCGAGCGAGAGCAATATCCTCTCGAAGCTCGGCAAAATTTTCAAGGATTTTGAGAGCGGCGCCGACTCGCCCGAGTCTTTACGCACGCGAATTTACGCAGAGGTGCGCAGACTTCTTGAGATCGCGACAAAATACGGCTTTGACAACAATCTCTGGCACAACTATCTCACCTTTCTCATAATCACCGATGAGAACCCTTTCAGTCTCACATACGAGAAGGCTGGCAAGCAGGAGGGCACTGTCAACGGCTTTGCGATCAACGATTTTTGCGTTTTCAAGTCGCTCTTCGACTTTGATTTTGCCCCCATCGAGAAGGCTCTTGACATCAACTGCTTCTCTACCCTCTCAAACTACAGAGCTATCGCCAAGCGCGAGCAGATATTCAACAAGAACGTCAGTGAAAAGGTGCGTGCGCTGAGCGGAGAGATCGAGAACGCAAAGGACGGCGAAGAGGTCTTCGAGGTCGTCGCGGAGTTCTACCGCAAATACGGCGTTGGTATGTTCGGTCTTAACAAGGCTTTCAGAATTGAGAGCGACGACGACGGAAGAAACATGAAGATCCGCCCGATAACCAATATGGAGCCCGTGCATCTTGACGATCTGATCGGCTATGAGCTGCAGAAAAAGGCGCTCACCGAGAACACCGAGGCATTCGTCGAGGGGCGCGGCGCAAACAATATTCTGCTCTACGGCGACAGCGGAACGGGCAAGTCGACGAGCATCAAGGCGATCGTAAATCAGTATTACGACAAGGGTCTTCGAATGATCGAGATCTACAAGCATCAGTTCTGTAACCTCTCGCGCGTGATCTCGGAGATCAAGAATAGGAATTACCGTTTTATCATCTATATGGACGACCTCTCGTTTGAGGAGCAGGAGATCGAATACAAGTACCTCAAGGCGATCATCGAGGGCGGTGTTGAGACAAAGCCCGACAACGTGCTGATCTATGCGACCTCGAACCGCCGCCATCTTATCAAGGAGACCTGGAACGACCGCACGGACACAGTTCAGGACGGCGACATTCACCGTTCCGAGACCATCGAGGAGAAGCTCTCGCTCGTCAACCGCTTCGGTCTGTCTATAGGTTATTTCAAGCCCTCGCGCCGCGAGTTTGACGACATCGTGCTCAAGCTTGCCGCAAGATATCCTCAGATAAGTATGAGCGAGGACGAGATCATCGCGGCAGCGCACGTCTGGGAGATGCGCAACGGCGGAATTTCGGGACGAACCGCACAGCAGTTTGTAAACAGCCTTTTAGGAAAAATAAAATAACACAAAAAGAAGATCGGATCTCACTCCGATCTTCTTTTTGTTTTGAAAAATTCTTGCAGGATCGCCTTGCACTCGTCCTCGCAAACTCCGCTTGTGGTTGAAAACGAGTGATTAAATGGGTAGGAATTGAAGTTTATCACGCTGCCGCAGCAACCCGCGACCATATCGTCAGCTCCCCACACCACACGGTCGATGCGCGAATTCACTATCGCGCCAGCGCACATCGGGCAGGGCTCGAGTGTGACGTAGAGCGTGCATCCGTGAAGTCGCCAACTGCCTCGCTTGCGGCAAGCCTCCTCGATCGCAAGTATCTCCGCGTGCGCGGTGGCAAGCTTGTTATTCTCGCGCAGATTGTGCGCTTTCGCGATAACCTCGCCGCTATTACTGTCGACCACGAGCGCGCCGACGGGTATCTCACCTATATCTGCGGCGAGCCTTGCAAGCTCCAGCGCCTCTCTCATAAATTCAATATCTCTGTCCATAGTCTATTTCCTATAGTAAACGTAGTATGCGACCACGGTGCGCTCCTTGCCGCCGCTCTCTATGTCTGGACCTGTCAGAACTACTCCGTCCTTGGAAAGAAGCTCCCAGATCTGCAGATCGTCGACCTTACAGCGAAAAAGCACCTTCGCGGACGCGTAAACGATAAACTCATCGTCGCGGATATTAAGACCGCCGTTGCGCCCGATGACCTCGTCGACCTCACCGTCCTTTTTCTCGGTTACGTACTTGATGTGCTGTCCTTCGACCGAGCGCGCCATCTCCCAACGGAATTTTTTGCTGTTGGGATCATTCTTTTTCTTTCCGAAAAGTCCCATACTCTCCTCCAAAATCACTGTCTGCGCAAGATCTTCGCGCTCTGCGGCGCGATCTTGCCCGAATAACGCTCGCCGCAAAGCAGATCGAGCCACTCGCCCTCAAGCTCGTAGCCTGCCGCTCTGCCGCCTGCGTTTGCAATAACGCAGATCTCGCCGCTCTCGCTCTCGCGCCTATAGACGATAAGTCCGCCCTTTGCGTGCGACACCGAGAAATCACCCTCGGCAAGCACGTCTCTGTTATCCTCTCTGAGTCTGCCGAGCGCGCGGTAATGCTCCACAAGCTCGCGCTCCTCTCTGCCCCACGGATACGGCAGTCGGCAGAAGGGATCGCGATAACCCTCCATTCCCGCCTCGTCGCCGTAATAGACGCTCGGAACGCCGTAGACGGTAAACTGCAGAGTCGCGGCAAGTTTTAGTGCGCGTATTGCCCTCTCTCTTTGCGCGGGATCGAGTCGCTTCGCCACAAGCTCGCTTCCCTTTCCGTCGCTGACACCTGCACTCTGCTTACCGAGCACGGTCAGCACTCGCTCGGTGTCGTGCGTGCCGAGAATATTCATAAGCGAATCGCACACGGTCTTGGGATAGAGTGAATAGATAGATTTGAGCACGTCCGAGAGTGCTACGGCATCCTTCTTTATGACAAAATTGAGAATTCCCTCGCGGAGAGGATAATTCATCACGCTGTCAAGCTGACCGCCGCGCAGATATCTGCGTCGCTTTCCGTAGGCAACCTTGGTCGCGGCATTCTCCCAGACCTCGCCGATTATCACAGCATCATTGCTGCTTGCGTTCTTTACGCTATCGGCAAATTCATCAAGGAATTCATCCGACAGCTCATCCGCAACGTCGAGTCGCCAGCCTGCGACTCCTTTTTTTATATATTCAGCTCCGACGCCGTCCTTTGAGGTAAAGAAGCGTCGGCAGCTCTCGTTTCGATGGTCAAGTCTTGGCAGGATCTTAATTCCCCACCAGGATTCGTAGTCCTCGCGGCTCTTACCGAAGCGGAACCACTCTCTGTATGGCGACTCGGGATCGCTGTACGCGCCCACCCCGCCGTACTCGCCGTATTTGTCGAAATAGCGGCTGTTGTCTCCTGTATGATTGAAAACTCCGTCGAGGATCAGTTTTATGTCAAGCTCATCTGCCCTCTTTATCAGCTCTTCGAGTGCCTCGTTACCGCCGAACATCGAGTCGACCTCAAGATAGTCACCCGTATCGTATTTGTGGTTCGAGTAGGCGCGGAATATCGGGTTGAGATAGATAACTCCCACACCCATATCCTTTAAGTAACCGAGCTTTTCAACAACGCCCCAGAGCGTGCCGCCAAAGAACATATTGTTTGCGACATTCTCTCCCTGAATTTCGGCATACTGCGGCACTCCGCCATACCAATCGTCATTCATTATCACGTCGGATCTCGGCTCTGTTCTGCGAGTACCGATATTGAAGCGGTCAACGAAGATCTGGTACATCGTTCTGCCGTGGAACCACGCGGGAGTCATCATCCCCTTGCGATATATCAGCATCGTAAATCTCGATGCCGAGCGCGAGCCAAGTTCAAAATCCACGTTGTTGCGCGTGGTGGTAAAGAGCGTATGAAGTCCGCGCAAAAAGAGTATCTCATAAAAGAAAACTCCGCTCTCCTCGCCCTCGCACAGAGCCTCGGTATCTATTCGTAGCGTATAGATATCCCTCACTGCGTCGCTATCGGTAAAGGAAAACGGAAGGTCACGATCGCACTCGCCGTCGCGACAGATGCGCAGAACTACCGCCGAAGCGCCGAGACTTCTCGGCACTTCGGCAATAAATTCAAGGCTTTCTCCGCACTCGAAGCTCGAGCGGACAGAAACGTCTTTGCCGTTTATTCTTTTTTTGACGGCAGGCTTCTTCTCTGCCCAATCACGAATTTTAATCAGCATCGCGCGGATCCTTTTTCTATAGTCTTTTACTTGTTGAGGCGCTTAATGCCCCAGATGTTCTCTGCGTACTCGTTGATGGAACGGTCAGCCGCAAAGAAGCCGGATGCCGCGATGTTCATAAGCGACATTCTGTTCCACTTCTGCTTGTCTGCGTAATCCTTTACCGCTCTCTCGTGAGTCATACGGTAGGACTCGAAGTCTGCAAGGCACATATACGGGTCGGCAATGCCGGGGCCCTTGGTAAGATAGTTTGCGATATCCGCAAACGACTCGCCTGCAAATCCGACAGTGAGCGCGTTGATGATGCGCTGGATCTTCTGGTTGCAGGTGTAGAACTCTGCGCTGTTGTAGCCTCTCTGCCACAGATCGTCGACCTCTGCACTCGTCAGACCGAAGATATACATATTATCCTTGCCTGTCTCTGCAAGCATCTCGACGTTTGCTCCGTCGAGCGTACCGATGGTCATCGCGCCGTTCATCATAAGCTTCATACAGCCCGTGCCGCTCGCTTCCTTACCTGCCATAGAGATCTGTTCACTGATCTCAGCCGCGGGAACGAGAGCCTCAGCCATACTTACATTATAATCCTCAAGGAACGCGACCGCGAGCTTCTTGCTGACAACCGGATCCTTCTCTATCTCCTTACCGAGACAGTAGATAAGGTTGATTATGCGCTTTGCGTGGTAGTAGCCGGGTGCAGCCTTTGCTCCGAAGAGGAAGCTTATGGGCTGGAAATCGGCGTTCGGATTATCCTTGATATCGAGGTAAAGACCGATGATATTGAGGACGTTGAGAAGCTGTCTCTTGTACTCGTGCAGACGCTTGATCTGTACGTCGAACATCGAGTGGGTGTCGATGAGCTTTCCTGTCTTTCTGTAAAGAAGGTTGGAGAACTCGATCTTATTCTGATGCTTGATCGCTCTTACTCTCTCGAGCACTGCCTGATCCTCAGCAAACTTTGCAAAATTGTTAAGCTGGATAGGATCGTGGCGATAGCCCTCGCCAATAGTTTCGTCAAGAAGCTCGGCGAGCTTGGGGTTGGAGTAGCAGAGCCAGCGACGGTGTGCGATACCGTTGGTCACATTTCCAAATCTCTCGGGGTACATAGCGTAGAAGTCCTTGAAGATAGACTTTACGAGAATATCCGAGTGGAGCTTGGAAACGCCGTTGATATAGTGAGAGCCGACTACGCAGAGGTTTGCCATTCTCACCTGACCGTAGCCGATGATGCTCATCTGAGAAATTCTGTTCCAGTTGCCGGGGAATGCGTTCCACGCATCGCGGCAGAAACGCTCGTTGATCTCCTTGATGATGGTGTAAATTCTCGGGAGTCTGAGCTTGAAGAGGTCCTCGTTCCATTTCTCGAGTGCCTCGGGCATTACAGTGTGGTTGGTGTAAGAGCAGATCTTAACTACCATATCCCACGCTCTGTCCCAGGAGATGAAGTACTCGTCGATGAGTATTCTCATAAGCTCGGGGATGCAAAGTGCGGGGTGGGTGTCGTTGATGTGGATCGCTACCTTCTCGGCGAGGTTGTCGATCTTGCCGTAAACTGCCATATGATCGCGAATGATGCTCTGGCAGGATGCAGATACCATAAAATACTGCTGAGAAAGGCGAAGGAGCTTGCCCTCAAGGTGATTATCCGAAGGGTAAAGCACCTTGGAGATAGTCTCCGCGTTGGTGCTCTCCTCTACCGCTCTTGCGTACTGTCCCTGCGTAAAGAGGCTCATATTGAAGTTTCTGATGTCTCTTGCCTTCCAGAGTCGAAGTCTGCTTACAGCCTTGGAGTCTGCGCCCGAGATCATCATATCATAAGGAACTGCCTCGATCTCCTCGCAATCCTCGTAAATGACCTCCATATGCCCCTCGCGCCATTCCTCGCGCACGCGTCCGCCCATCTTGATGTGATAGGTGCGGTCGGTTCTGGGAACGAGCCATACCTCGCCGCCGGGCAGCCAGATATCAGGAAGCTCTACCTGAATGCCGTCAACGATCATCTGCTTGAAAAATCCGTATTCGTAGCAGATAGAAAATCCGGTTGCGGGATAGTCGAGAGATGCAAGCGAGTCCATAAAGCAGGCTGCAAGTCGGCCAAGACCACCGTTTCCAAGCCCCGCGTCGGGCTCACACTCGAAAAGATCGTTGAGCTCTACGCCGTAGTCGCGGAGTGCCTCTCTGTATTCATCCGAAAGACCGAGATTTCCAAGGCTTGTCTTGAGAGAGCGACCAAGCAAAAACTCCATACACATATAGTAAACGCGCTTTGACTGCGTATTGTTTACCTCGTGCTTGAAGTCGTTTCTCTTCGAGGTCAGCATATCTCGAACGGTCATAGCGACCGCTTTGTACATCTGATCCTTAGATGCTTCAGCAGGTGTACAGCCGAAATATCTCGACAGTTTTGTCTCGATATTGTCCTTCACCTGCATTTTGGTAAGTGCTGTATTTTCCATTGGTTTGTGTGTATCCTTTCTGATAATAACATCCAAGACACCCGATGCACACGCTCTCGGGTGTCTTAAAGTTATTGCATTTGACTTTTATAATTTCAATTCCAAAGAGGAGCATACATATCAAGGTAGCTCTCTGCGGAATTCTTCCACGAGAAATCAATTCTCATGATCTTTCCTACGAACTTCGTGCGAAGCTCGGGATCGTTCCAGAGGTCGATAGCCGCACCCGTGCGCTCTTCAAGCTCGGGAGCGCTGTAATTTGCGAAGGTGAAACCGTTGCCCTTCATCTTGTCGCCGTCCATCCAGAAGCCCTTGATCGAGTCGTAAAGACCGCCCGTCTCGCGAACTACGGGAATTGCTCCGTAGCGCGAAGCAATCATCTGCGAGAGTCCGCAGGGCTCGCTCTTGGAGGGCATCATAAAGATGTCGCTCGCCGCGTAGATGCGCTTGGAAAGATCTCTGTCGTAGGTAATAAGCGCTCTTGCCTTGTCACCGTACGCGCGCTCGAGTCCGCGGAAGAAATCCTCGTACTCTGCCTCGCCCTTGCCGAGCACCACGAACTGAACGTCTCTCTCGCCGACGAGATTATAGATCATACTCGTGATAAGATCGAGCCCTTTGTGTGATGCAAGTCTGGAGATGACCGAGATCATCGGTACGTCCTCTCGCTCGGGGAGTCCGAGCTCGCGCTGAAGTGCCTTCTTGTTCTCGTACTTTTTCTTCTGCGAGCGCCAAGTGTAATTTGTGTCTATCGCGCTGTCCTTGGACGGATCGTAGTAATTGTAGTCGATACCGTTGAGAATTCCCGTGAGCTTATATGCGTTGTCGCGAAGAATTCTGTCAAGTCCGTGAGCGTACTCGGGAGAGCAGATCTCCTCTGCGTATCTCTTACTTACGGTGCTTACGATATCGGCAGAAGCGATCGCACCCTTCATAAGATTGATGCAGCCGTCGTATTCAACGATATGCTTCGAGCTCTCGTCAAGCTCGAAAACGTCACCGAGGATCGCGAAGTCGTACTTACCCTGATACTCGATGTTGTGGATGGTGTACACGAGCTTGATATTCTCGTATCCCTCAACGCCTCTGAACTTTTGGTTGATATAGATAAGCGTGAGCGCGCTCGACCAGTCGTGCGCGTGAACTACGTCGGGATAATATCCGACGAGTCGGGGCAGCTCAGCGGCTACCTTTGAAAAGTAGGCAAATCTCTCGCCCTCGTCGCCGAAGCCATAGAGTGTGTCGCGGTCAAAATAATATTTATTGTCAACGAAATAGTAGGTAACGCCGTCCTTGACCAAGGAATAGATACCGCAGTACTGACGTCTCCAAGCAAGAGCTACCTCGCCCTCGTAGACCTTAGTCATCTGTGAACGCCAAGCGTCAGACACCGCGCGGTAAAGCGGAAGCACGACTCTTACGTCGACCTCGCCCTTGCCTGCCTCTATTATAGCCGACGGGAGCGAGCCGAGAACGTCGCCAAGTCCGCCCGTTGCGGCAAAGGGCATCGCCTCAGCGCCTACAAACAGTAATTTTTTCATCCGTTTTTCCTTCCTCTGACCGTCTGTCAGACCATCGCGCCCTTGGAAATGAAGAAGGGCATACTCTCGTGACCCGAAAGAACTCTGTTATTTCTGATAACTACGTTCTTATCGGTGATAACGCAATTAAGGTTTACGTTGTCTCCCGTATAGGTATCCTGAAGGAGAATTGAATTCTTGACTACCGTTCCCTTTCCGATGTGAACGCCTCTGAAGATGATCGAGTTCTCAACAGTTCCCTCGATAACGCATCCGTCTGCAACGTAGGAATTCTTTACCTGCGAGCCCTCTGCGTAAACGGTAGGAGCAGAGTTACGGAGCTTGGTGTATATCGGGTTCTCCTCGACAAACAGACCGTGGCGGACCTCGGGCTCAAGGAGCTGCATAGAGCATCTGAAATAGCTCTCGAGCGATGTGATCTGCAGGTAGATGCCGTCGTACTGATAGCAATTTATTCTTGCGGACTTGACTCTGCGAGCTATGATGTCCTTATAGAAGTGGCTGTAGCCGTGAGCGCTTGCGTCGTTTACTGCGTTGAGCAGGAAGAGACGGTTTGCGATCATAATATTTGTGCTGATGTTAGCGGGGCGATCGTGCTCGATATAAGCCGACACCTCGGTGGCAAAGCCGTTCTCGTCGCACTTGATCTCGGTCGCACCGTCGCTGGGGATATCCTTCTTCTCGCTTACAGGTCTTGTAACGATGGTGATATCCGCGTTCTTCTTGATGTGATCTGCGAGCACCTCGTTAAGATCGATGGTGCAGATGCCGTCACAGTCGGAGAGCACGATGTACTCCTCTGTGCACTTGGAGATAAAGCTCGTAACACCCATAAGAGCCTCGAGTCTTGTGGTATAGAGCTTGCCGCCGTTTGCGCTGTTATAAGACGCGATGAACGGAGGAAGAATTCTGATACCGCCCGAGCGGCGAGCGAGGTCCCAGTCCTTACCCGTACCGATGTGGTCCATAAGAGACTGATAGTTATTGTGTGCGATAATACCGATCTTACTTATTCCCGAATTTACCATATTGGAAAGCGGGAAATCTATGAGGCGGTAACGGCAACCGTAAGGTACCGACGCCATTGTACGAACGCTGGTAAGTTCGGGCATCGAAGAATTGTGAATATTAGAAAAAATCAAACCTGCTACTGCCATTATCTTACGCCTCCTTTACAAGATCGTCACTGTTATTTATCATAGCGCCGTCGGCAACTGCACTGTTGTCGGGAACGATGATACCCGTTCCGATAACTGCAATTCCCTTTGCCTCTGCTCTGTCCTTACCGACAGTCGCGCCGCTGCCTACCTTGACACCCGAGTCGAGTATCGAGTAGCAGACCTTAGCGCCCGCGCCGATAACGCAGTCGTCCATAATTACCGAGTCGATGACCTCAGCTCCGGGCATTACGGTAACGCCCGAGCCGAGAACCGAGTTGCGAACAGTTCCGTAGATGTCACAGCCCTCGGTGATGCTCGAATTTTCGATCTTTGCGTCAGTACCTACGTACTGAGGAGAATGAGCCGAGTGTCTTGAGAAAATTCTCCAGGACTCGTCGTTGAGGCTGAGAGCAGGCTCTTCGCCGAGAAGATCCATATTCGCCTCCCACAGAGAGTCGATAGTTCCGACGTCCTTCCAATATCCGCTGAAGGAGTACGCGTACATTCTCTGTCCGTTTGCGAGCATTGCGGGAATTATGTTCTTTCCGAAGTCGTTGGAGCTCTTGGGGTCTGCCGCGTCCTCGGTAAGATACTTAAACAGGCAATCCTTGGAGAAGATGTAGATACCCATAGACGCCTTGGTGCTGTCGGGGTTCTTGGGCTTCTCTGCGAACTTGAAGATCTTGCCCTCGTCGTCCACGCTCATAATACCGAAGCGGCTTGCCTCTTCGATCGGAACGTCGATGACTGCGATAGTGCAGTCTGCGTTCATCTTCTTGTGGTACTGAAGCATCTTGTTGTAGTTCATTCTGTAGATATGGTCGCCCGAGAGGATGATAACGTAGTCGGGAGAGTACATATCGATAAACTGCATATTCTGGTATATAGCATTTGCCGTGCCCTTATACCAATCCGCACCGTTCTTGCCCTGGTAAGGAGGCAATATCTTAACGCCGCCTATTGCTCTGTCGAGGTCCCAAGGAAGTCCGTTGCCAACGTAGTCGTTAAGCACGAGGGGCTGGTACTGTGTGAGAACACCAACCGTATCAACTCCCGAGTTGATACAGTTTGAAAGCGGAAAATCGATAATTCTGTACTTTCCGCCAAACGAAACGGCGGGCTTTGCCGTTTTTTCGGTCAACGCGTAAAGGCGGCTACCCTGACCGCCTGCAAGGAGCATAGCAACACATTCTTTTTTCTTGAACATATAATCCTCCATTCTTTTCGGATAAACCGTATTTTTGTCGTATATAGAATTTGTTTTGCTCAAAGTTTAATTGGTCGCGCTTGTTTTATTTTTTGCGAAGAACTACGATGCTAAGCGGCGGAAGCTTGATTTTGATCGAGTCTCCGCATCCGTTCATCCCTATTCCCGTGGTCGCTATCGGGCAGAAATTCACCACTCCGCTACCGCCAAATCTTTGGTCGTCAGAGTTGAATATTTCCTCATAAGCTCCCTTTTGGTTCGTGCCTATCAAAAATTCTCTGTAGGTCGCGGGAGTAAAGTTGATCGCAACGATAAGCTCGCTGCCGTCCTTCGCTATTCTTCTGTAAGAAATTACGCTCTGGGCGCTGTCGTGGGGCTCTATCCAACGAAATCCGTCCCATCCGTCGTCGATCTCCCACAGTGCTTTTTGTGAAAGATAGAAATGGTTAAGCTCAGCGACGAAGCGTTGGAACTTCGCGTGCATCTCGTATTCAAGCAAGAACCATTCGATCTCGCCGTCATAGTCCCACTCGCGAAACTGTCCTATCTCCGCGCCCATAAAATTGAGTTTTTTGCCGGGGCTCGTCATCATATATCCCATAAACGCGCGCGCCGACGCAAACTTCTGCCAATAGTCTCCGCTCATCTTATCAAGGAAAGAGCGTTTTGCATGCACGACCTCGTCGTGCGAGATCGGCAGAACGAATTTTTCGTCAAACGCGTAGGTCATCGGGAAGGTGAGCTTTGCGTGGTGATATCTGCGGTATTGCGGCTCGCACTCGGCATAAGAGAGCGTGTCGTTCATCCAACCCATATTCCACTTGAGGTCAAATCCGAGCCCGCCGTTTTCGATACCCGTAATTCCCTTGTGTGCGCTTGAGTCCTCTGCTATAAGCAAGAGGTCGGGAAACTCGCGCCTAAGATAAGTATTTAGCCGCTTGAGGAATTCTATTCCCTCAAGGCATCTGTTGTCTCCGAATTTGTTCGGTGTCCACTCGCCTGCCGCTTTGTCGTAGTCAAGGCAGATCATAGAAGCCACCGCATCGACTCTAAGTCCGTCTATATGAAATTCTCTTACCATATAGTCGGCACTTGAGAGCAAAAAGCTTCTAACCTCACCTCGTCCGAGGTCAAATCTTCTCGTTCCCCAGACTTTGTGTTCCATCCTCTGAGGATCGGAGTACTCGTAAAGCGGCGCACCGTCGAACTCGCACAGTCCGTGCTCGTCCTTTGGGAAGTGCGCGGGCACCCAATCGAGAATAACTCCTATTCCCGCTTCGTGCATCGAGTCTATAAAGCTCTTGAAATCCTTCACACTTCCGTATCGCGACGTGGGTGCAAAGTAAGAGCACACCTGATATCCCCAGGACTCATCGCAAGGATATTCGTTCATCGGCAGAAGCTCGATATGCGTGTATCCCATCTGCTTGACATAAGGAGCAAGCTCGCGAGCAAGCTCGGCATAGCCGAAAGGAGATCCGTCCTCGTGGCGTCTCCAAGAGCCTGCGTGGATCTCGTAGATATTCATCGGCTTTGAGTAAAAGTCCTTAGAGAATTTTGCTCTGTAGGACATCCAGCCGCCGTCGCGCCATTCGTAGCTCTCGTCGGACGGTATGACCGACGCGGTCTCGGGCAATTTTCCTGCCTCGCGTGCGTACGGGTCAGCCTTGTAAATCACTCTGCCGCCTGCAGAGATCTTGAATTTATATTTATCGCCTGCGTGAGCGCGTCCTTCGGGCAACGAGACCTCCCAAACGCCCTTCGAGGTGATCTTGTGCATAGGACTGCTTTCATCCCAACCGTTGAAGTCGCCGACAAGCCACACTCTGTTCGCATTCGGTGCCCAGACTCTGAAAATATAGCCGTCAGACACCTTGTGAACTCCAAGGTACTCGTACGCGACACCGCTCGTACCTTCGTGGAAAAGGTACGGGGCTAAATTCTTGTACTGCTCCATTCTTCCCTCCGCGATCATTCGTACTCGCCGTAGAATATAATCTCGTCGGGGAAACACATCCCGAGCTTTTCACGTGCTATGCGGATCTTGAACTCATCGTCAAGCGGTGCGTCGACCATATACTCAAGTCTCTGTATCTCATCCCTGAGGCTTTCAACGTACGCCTGCTTCTCTTCCTTCGTTTTCATAGCATCATTATACTGCATCAAGCTCCAGAGAAAATACACGACCGCAAAAACGAGAAGAAATCCGAGGAAGATGCGAACGATCATATTTACCTTACTTTTTCGGTCGGCAAAATACTTATTTCCGTCCATTTTTCTCCCCTCCCTCTCTCTGTTTATCCGGCATTATTCTATGTGCCCGATAGTGTGTTTTTTTGCTATTTTCAGCAAGCAACACTTCCTCTTCTATATTATACACCTTTTCTCTTCTCTTTTCAAGAGTAAAAATATACAAATAAGCGATTTTTTTAATGTATTTAAGCACAAATCGATACATTTTTTCAAAAGGAGTGCAAAAAATGGCCAAAAATGACAAGAAAAGGTATCTGAAAAGCAGGATCATCGGGCGACACGCGAGCATCAGAATTTTACTCAATATTGCTCTGTACAAAAAGAACCCGACCGTCGCACCGAGAAGGACAAAAAAGCGCACGCGACCGCTATTGTACGCGTAGCTCAGAATAAGGATTCCGAGCGTTGCAGCTATCACGCACAAAAAGTCACATATATTTATTACTGCGGCTCTCGCCACCCGTCTACCCTCGCCTGAGCGCATAGTTTTTTTGCAGACAGGCAGCGTCCATTCATATATTCGAGAGCCAAAGCCATTCGCGCGCTCAACTCCGAGAAGTAGGCGCAATAGCCGCCCCGCATCGTAAAGTGCGCCAATTGCGAGACCGAGCAGAAAGGAATAGAGCAGCAACTTCGCGAGAGTTATCTGTGATATTTCCATACTGAAAGCTCAGCGCGCCCGCCGAAAGAGTCCGCGCCGCCGTCCGTCGCCCTCGTTCTCGTAATATATCGCGTTCACCCTGCCCGAAAGCTTGACTATTCCCGAGTCTGTGTCAAGCGTTTCGATCTTTATTCCGCTCCCCTCGATCTCAAGTCCGCCCTCGCTGCTGCGAAGCGACACCCTCTCCTCGTCAAAGCCGAGCACCTCCTCGACTCCGCATATCTCAAGCGCACTTCTCGAGTCCAGCGAGAGCTTGTGCGCTCTTTTCTTTTCTTCCGACAAACTGTATGACATAAAAAACCTCCGCACAGTATTTCTCATAAAATACTATGCGGAGTTATGCTTCTGTATTCATTTGTTTCAGTCGCTTATGATCTCGTACATACTCGCCGCGTCTGCCTTTGCGACAGAGTCCTTTACGGTCAGCACTCTTACCTTCAGCGTGCGCTGACCAAAGGTTATCTCAAGCACGTCGCCCTCTTTTACGTCGTACGAAGCCTTTGCGCGTCTGCCGTTGACGCTTACGTGCTCTGTATCGCACGCGTCGTTCGCAACCGTTCTGCGCTTGATTATACGAGACACCTTCAAATATTTATCAAGTCTCATTTTCCCTCCAAAAAAATTGTTGCAAGCCGAAGCCTGCAACAATTTTATATAAATGCGAATTACTCGTTAACTGCGTCCTTAAGAGCCTTGCCTGCGGAGAATGCGGGAGTCTTGGAAGCTGCGATGGTGATGGTCTCGCCGGTCTTGGGGTTACGGCCCTCTCTTGCTGCTCTCTCCTTAACCTCGTATGTGCCGAAGCCGATGATCTGTACCTTGTCTCCAGCCTTGAGAGCCTCGGTGATTGCTTCGTTAACTGCGTTTACAGCTGCCTCTGCTGCCTTCTTGGTAAGTCCTGTCTTGGTTGCTACTACGTCGATAAGCTGTGTCTTGTTCATAATTATTACCTTTCATTTTTAATTCTCGGGCAAGCCCTTTATTTTTACACTATCATTATATCACATTTTTTACGCAATTTCAATAGTTTATTTCATTTTTTTGCTATTTTTTTATGGTTTTTTACTATTTTTTGCGTAATTTGCGCTTACTTTTTCTTGTTTTCGTCCCATATAGCATCAAGCTCGGCAAGGCTGAGCTCACTCATCTGAAAACCCTTCTCAGTCACTGCGTTTTCGATCTTCTCAAATCGGTCGATGAACTTGTTTGTCGCCTTTGAGAGCGCGACCTCGGACTCAACTCCTATCTTACGGCAGAGCGAAGTCACGGTCAGAAGAAGATCACCCATCTCCTCTTCGATATGCTCTGTTTTACCCTCAGCCATAGCCTCTTTGAGCTCGTCAAGCTCCTCGTAGACCTTTGCCATTACCGACTCGGCATCCGGAAAATCAAAGCAGCTTGCCTTCTTTCCGACCTTTTCTGCCCTCATAAGCGCGGGAAGCATCGGGGGAATAGCGCGGAGCTTGTCGGTGACAGTCTTACGCTCTTTTTCCTCGCTCTTGATCTTTTCCCAATTCGAAAGCACCTTTTCGGATGTATCCGCCTTTACGTCAGCGAAAACGTGCGGATGGCGATGTATCAGCTTTACGCATATGTCGTTTGCAACGTCCTCGATAGTAAATATTCCCTCCTCGGTCTCTATCTGCGCGTGGAAGGTCACCTGCAAAAGAACGTCGCCAAGCTCCTCGCGTAAAAGCACGGGATTTTCGGTATCGATCGCCTCTATTACTTCATAAGTTTCTTCTATAAAATCTCTGCGGATGCTCTTGTGGTCCTGCTCACGATCCCACGGGCAGCCCTCTTCCGAGCGCAGTACCTCCACCACCGTGATCAGATCCTCAAAGCCGTAGCCCTCGCTCGCCTTCTCAAGAAGCATCTTTTTCTTTTCTGCAACAGTCATTTTTACATCCTCCAAATACGGTCAAGCCGTTTTATTTTTATCCTTTTTCATATTTATAATACGCGCGCCGAACGGCAAAAGCCGTATATCCTGCTCGGTAATACATCCGAGCATAATGGCGATCGCGATATACGCAAGCACCGAGACGAACACGGCAACACCAAACGGCAGGAGCGTGCTCTCGGTTCGCAAGAGCAAAAATCTATAAAGTGCAAATCCTCCGCCGACCGACGCGAGTGATGCAAGTAAGGGACCCACGAGCGTACCGAACATTTCTATCCGCACGCCCGAGTATTTCCAAAGAAAATACAGATTGAGATAGGTCACCGCGATATTGCATATCAGGCTTCCTATAGGTGCTCCCATCACGCCTATACTATCAGTTCTCACAAGCGCGTAAGTGCTGACGAGCTTCAGCGCGACACCGAGCGACATTGAGATTATCGGCAGTCTCTGCTTTCTGTAGGACTGCAGAAGCGCGTTCGTGGTGGTCATAAGGCAGGAGAAAAGCACCGAGCCGCCAAGCATTGAAAGAAGCGGCGCACAGAGTTCGATCGCATCGTGCTGTGACGGAAATATGATGCTCAATATCGGCTTTGAATAGAGCGCGAGCGCAAATGACGCGGGGGTTGCGAGCAAAGATGTGTATCTGAGCGAACTTTCCGTAACGTTCCTCTCACCCGCTATATCGCGCCGAGCTATCGCCGCCGAGAGTCCCGGCACGAGAGCCATCGAGATAGGTGCGATAAGCGAGGGCACAAGGCTGAACACGGGGAGAGCGAGCGTCGTATACGCACCGTATATGCGGTTGCTCTCGTCGGCAGGGACACCGATGTCCTGAAGTCCGCGCATTATCTGCGTCATATCTATTATTCTTGTCAGTCCGATCACCGCAGAGCCGAGAGTTATCGGCAGAGCGACCGAGACAAGCTCGCGCAGACTGCTTTTTCTTCTTATACTGCACTCAGCCGTGCAGTCCTTCAGCTGTCTTTTTATTTTCTTCGAGCCCATAGCGGCAAGCAGATATACAAGCGAGATCGCCGCACCCACGCCTATTCCCGCCACCGCGCAAGCGGCGACTGTCGGGAGTTCGAGTCCGCGCTCAAGCGCAAGCCGCGCAAATATCACACCAAATGCGAGCTTTCCTGCCGCTTCCATAAGCTGAGAGAGCGCGGTCGGGCTCATATATTCAAATCCCTGTGCATATCCGCGTATCGCGCTTGAGATGCAGATGATAAGCAGAGTCGGCGCGATAGCTACGATTGACAGTCGCGCATCGGGATTTCCTATCGCCTCAGCGAGCTTTTGCGAGAAAAGTGCCATTACCGCTGAGCCAATCATGCCAATAGCGGTAAAAAGAGCCAGCGCCGAGCGGAATGTCTTTCGTATGCGCTCCCCCTCTCCTCTTGCACGAGCCGAGGAGACGAGCATTGAGAGCGCCGTAGGGAGTCCTGCGGTGGCTACAACGCACAGAAGTGCGTATATCTCGTAAGCGGAATTGAAATATCCCATTCCGTCCGTGCCGAGCAGAGAGAGCATAGGGATCTTGAAGGCAAGCCCTATGACCTTTACCGCAACTGTCGACAAAGACAGCAGAAGCACGCCCGAAATAAAGCTGCGTGCTTCCGTGATCATTTTTTTATCATCCGATCTTGCCATAGAGCCACCCCCGACGGTTATCTATCCTCTATAGTTTATTCGGGATAATACCGAGGTATACTTAGCGAATGCAAGATCTTGAATTTCCGTTCTCTCAGAGCATTCCGCGCTCGGTATAGAAGCGGATAGCCGCCTCTGCAAACGCTTCTCTTCTGTCCTCCTTGAGATATTCGTACGGATATTTCTGGTGGAAGAGTCTCTCGATCTCGCGCTTGTTACAGCAATCTCCCGTGTTGTCAACGAGCTTGCCGACAGCACCCGCGCCCGCGGCAAAGATCGAATGTATCTCCTCCATCATATAGATGTTGTACAGTCCCTCATATCCCGGCTTTGAAAATCCTACGTTTTCGAGATTTCCGACGGTATTCTTCTGTCTGTACATATAGTAAGGAATATATCCTGCCTGATCGGTCTTGATCTGCGAATAGTCGACGCACTTGCCTGCATCTCCGCCTCTGACCGAATAGATATGCGAATTTTGTCTGAGCACCTCTGCGGATTTCTTTACGCAGAATGTATGCACCGTGATATTCTCGGGATCGAGCCTTATTATCTCGTCCATAGTGTGCGCGAAGATCTTGAAATTATCGTTCGGCAGACCTGCGATGAGGTCGACGTTGACCGTGCGGATGCCCGATCGCTTTGCGATATCGTAAGCCTCGTAGAACTGATCTACCGTATGGCTTCTGCCGACCGTGCAAAGAACGTCCTCGCAAAGACTCTGCGGATTTACGCTGACTCTCGTGACTCCGTATTCCTTGGCAATTCTGAACTTTTCCTCGGTAATGGTGTCGGGTCTGCCTGCTTCAAGCGTATATTCGTCAAGCGTCGAAACGTCGGTCACGCTTGCGATATATCCGAGCAGATCCGAAAGCTGCCTTTCATCGAGTATCGTGGGCGTGCCTCCGCCGATGTAAAGCGTGCGTACGCGCAATCCGAGGCGCGCTATGAGGTCAAAGTTTGCTTTAACATCTGTCTTGAGCTTTTCTATGTATTCGGGTATAAGCGAAAGCAATCTCTTTGAGGTGTAGGAAACGAACGAGCAATATGTGCATCTCGTCGGGCAGAACGGTATTGAGATATACACGCTGCAATCCTTGGGCGAGGGCGCGCCTATGATGTTCTTCTCTGTTATCGCTATATTTGTAGCAAGCGCCGCCTTTTTGGGTATAACAAGGTAGTCGCTGTTGAGTATCTTCTTTACTCTCGTCTTGCTGTTTCCTGCGTCAAGCAGTTCACTTGCGACCTTGGACGGACGGACACCTATCATCATTCCCCACGCGGGGCGATAGCCAAGCAAGGCTCCGCCTGCCGCAAGCACCGCGCCGCCTATGGCGAGCTTGAGCGTGCGCTCTGCGGTTCGTTCGGGGATAAGCTCGGCAAAATACTCCGCGCTCTCGCTCTTGTCGTCGATAGACATCGTCGCAAACGCGCGTATTCCGCCCTCTTCCTCGACGGTTCTTACCGAAAGCAGAGGCTCGCCGGGGGCAAGCTCCTCGTTCTCACCGAAATGCTCACCGGGGAAGAAGATCATTCCAAGTGTCTGAACGTAATATTTATTCATCGGTGAATCGAGTACTATCTTCATTTTACTTTTCCGTCGCTCTCCTTCTTCCCTAACAATACGTTACTGTCCATAACTATGGTCACAGGTCCGTCGCAGACCATACTTATCTCCATATCTGCGCCGAATATTCCTCTGCCCACGTGCTTTACCTGCCCGTCAACGAGCGAGCAGAAGTATTCGTAGAGGCGATCTGCCTCATCGGGTGCCGCCGCACCGTAATAGTCGGGGCGCTTACCCTTTTTATAGGCGGCAAGCAGGGTGAAATTTGACACCACGAGCGCCTCGCCGTCAACATCTTTGAGCGAGAGATTCATCTTATCGTTCTCGTCGGTAAATATTCTCAGATCAACTATCTTCTGCGCAAGTGCTCTTGCATCCTCTTCGCTGTCTCCCTTAGCGACTCCGAGCAGGATACAAAGGCCATTGTCGCACGCACCGACGGTCTTTCCATCGACGGCAACAGCCGCTCTCTTTACTCTTTGCAATACTGCGATCATTTCTGCTTCCGTCCTTTAAATTACTGTGAGTATCCTCTGGTTATATCGTTTACTCCGTCGATAGACTTGAGCTTGGATACGATAGAGTGGTAGTGATCCACGTTCTTACAGCTTATCTTCAGATTTACTATAACTCCGTCACTGCCGTACTTGACCGTGTTGATCTGAAGTATCTGCACTTTCATCTCAGAGAGAGACACTGAAATATCCGCAAGGATACCTATTCTGTCGAATACGTAAATGCTGATCTGTGCCTCGTAAAGATCGGGCGTGCCGCCCTTCTTCTCTTCCCAATACGCGTCTACCCAACGTCCCTCGTTCTCGGGGTTATCTCTGCTGAGCGTTACGTTGGGGCAGTCGGATTTATGCACCGACACACCGTGGCCTCTCGTAATAAATCCAATAACGCTGTCGCCGGGGAGCGGATTGCAGCATCTTGCGAACTTTACAAGGCAGCCCTCGAGTCCGTCGACGATAATTCCGCCGTTTGACTTGATGTTTCTCGGTGCTACCGTCTTGACCTGCTCGACGGTGATATCGGGAGCCTTCTCCTCGTCGTCTACCATGACCGTGCGCTCAAACTCATCCTTGAACTTTCCGATCACCTTGGAGAGAGGGATACCGCCGTAGCCAAGCGTGTTATAGAGGTCGTCGGCACTCATATAGCCGATCCTCTGACCGACCGTCGCAACTACCTCGTTGCGCTGTGCATCGGTATAGCTTCTTGCAAATCTCTTGAATTCCGCATCGACCATCGCCTTACCTGCGGCGATGTTCTCGGTTCTCTTCTCTCGTTTGAACCAGCTCTTGATCTTGGTCCTTGCCTCGCTCGTCTTGACGATGTTGAGCCAATCTCGGCTCGGTCCTTTAGACGAGGAAGAGGTGATTATCTCAACGATATCTCCCGTCACGGGTGCGCGCTCGATCGGAACTATCATTCCGTTGATCTTCGCGCCTATCATCGAGTTACCTACGCCCGAGTGTATCGCGTATGCGAAATCTATGACCGTCGAGCCGAGAGGAAGCGCGATAACGTCTCCCTTGGGGGTGAACACGAAGGTCTCGTCGTGGAATATATCTGTCTTGAGCGCGTTGAGGAACTCGTCGGGATCGGTAGTATTCGACTCGGTCTCGATAAGTCTCGAGATCCACTCAAGCTTGTTGTCGATATCGAGCTTCGACTTCTCTCCGCTCTTGTACTTCCAATGCGCGCAGATACCGTATTCTGCTATCTGGTGCATCTCCCAGGTCCTTATCTGAACCTCGAACGGAATACCGTCGCGGCCGATGACAGTGGTGTGGAGCGAGCGGTACATATTGGGCTTCGGAGTCGAGATATAGTCCTTAAATCTTCCGGGAACCGACTTAAACATCTCGTGGATAAGTCCGAGTGCGGTGTAACACTCAAGCTCGGTATCTACGATTATTCTCATCGCGTAGAAGTCGTATATCTCGTCAAAGCTCTTATTCTGATTGAACATCTTGCGGTAGATACTGTATACGGATTTTATTCTTCCCGCAAGTTCGAAATGTATATTGTTCTCGCGCAGCTTCTTATCTACTATTCCTCTTACGTTTTCGATAAAGCCAACGCTCTGTCCGTATTTCTGGTCGATATAATTTCTTATCTCGTCGTAGCCGATCGGGTCAAGGTAGGAGATACAGAGATTTTCCAGCTCCTGCTTGATCTTCTGCATACCGAGACGGTGCGCAAGAGGCGCGTATACGTACATTGTCTCAAGCGCGGTCGAGCGTCTCTTGGGGTCGGGCTTTACCGAGAGTGTGCGCATATTGTGAAGTCTGTCACAGAGCTTGATAAAGATAACTCTTATGTCTCTCGACATCGCGAGCAGCATCTTACGCAGATTTTCAATATGTGCCTCTTCCTTATCCTCGATGTGAAGCGCGACCATCTTGGTAAGTCCGTCGACGAGCATCGCGGTCTCGCTACCGAATTTCGCGGTGATCTCATCAAGGTCGGTCTTATCCGAGCAATCCTCCACCGTGTCGTGAAGGAGAGCGGCGCAGATAGAGTTAGTGTCAAGTCCGAGATCCGAAACTATCTCGGCAACCGCGACAGGATGCGAGATATAAGGATCTCCGCTCACGCGGAACTGTCCCTCGTGGAGCGACTCGGCGTACTCTCCCGCCTTTCTTATCTTGTCAAGATCGTATTTTCTTCCTGAGTTGATGAGCTTTTGCATCAGCTCTTCAACAGTCGTACAGGTATTATTCGGCATTTGGTTCCTTTCTTGCCGCCATTACTGTTGCGGGCGGTCTACGCACTGTGTCTTTAATCTTTTGAGTATTGCCGATTTATCTATGCTCGTTCTCGCTGCGCGGAATATCACTTCAAAGCGGTATATATCCTTGTCGAGCTCGAGAATGTCGCATATCTGCAGTTCGTTGAATATCTCGAATATGTATTTGAGCTTTACGTAATTTATCGGCTTCTGCGCCCCTGTGTTCAGCGCACGGAGCACGCTCTGAATATCGGTCACGCTGTTTCCGAGTCTGTACTCACGGCGCAGATAGGTGTAAACGCGCGAGCAATCGTCGCGGTCGGGAACGAAATTCTCGGATGCATAATGCTTACCGCCGCCTCTGAGCTCGCTGTAACGGCTCTTCTCGTCCGCCATTCTCTTGGAATATGACTCCGCGGCTCTTGCGTCGCGCACGATCATCTGTGCACTCTGGACGTTCTTGTAGTCGTTTATATCCACGTTAAAGAGCAGGTCGATAAGATCTCCGCTCTCAAATCCGAGCATTCCCTCGCCCATCCCGAAGTACATCGCGTTAACTGCCGCGCCGTCCTTCTCGAGATAGAGTCTTGCGTGCTCTCCGCCCTTAGTGTAGGCGATCTTCTTGACGGTAACGTCGCGCATCACAAAGAGCGGTGTTGCGTTGCCCGTTCCGTAAGGCTCGAGGTACTGAAGCTCGCGCGCAAAGTCGATATTGACGTCGCTCATTCCTATCTCACAGTCAGCCTCAAGCTTTATCTTGAACGCCTCATCGTCGAGATGCTCTCTTGCATACGCGTTTATTCTCTCGCGGAATGCGTCAAGGTTTCCTCTCTTAACTGTGAGTCCCGCCGCAAGCTCGTGTCCGCCGTACTTTACGAGCAGATCCTCGCAATATCCGAGCGCTTCGACGAGATTGAGTCCCTTGATGCTTCTTCCCGAGCCCTTTCCGTCGTCAAACTCGCTCTCTTCGACGTCCATAGAGCCGTCGAACGATATGAGGATAGACGGAAGTCCGTATCTCTCTGTGATCTTCGAGGAAACGATACCTATGATTCCCTGCTGCCACTCGTTGCTGTCAAGCACGATGACGGGATTTTCGTCAAGGTCGGGCAGATCTGCGATCATCTCGTATGCCTGCTCTGCGATGCGGTTCTCCTCGATCTGTCTTTGTCTGTTGATAGCGCAGAGCTCCTCTGCGTATCTCTCCGCCTCATCTCCTGCGGGCGCAAGCAGAGTTCTGACGGCGATCGCCGCGTCAGAAATTCTTCCTGCGGCATTTATTCTCGGTGCGATACCAAATCCGATAAAGCCCGAGGTTATCTTTCTTTTCTTTGTGTCGTCTCCCTTTTTGGAAGAGGATGCCTCGATCAGTGCCTCAAGACCTGGGCGCGGGTTCTTTTCCATAAGGTGCAGACCCATACTTACGATAAGTCTGTTCTCGTCGACGATAGGCATAACGTCGGCGATCGTACCGAGTGCAGTCAGCTCAGCGTAGTCAGTGCAGACTCTGCGTATGCCGCCAATTATATCTCTTCCCGAGTCTCTGCATCTCTTCATCTCGCACGCGCAAACCAGCTTGAATACCACTCCTACGCCTGCAAGCTCCTTGAAAGGATACGGACAGTCGGGTCTGTGCGGATTTACCACCGCGCACGCGAGCGGAAGCTCGCTTCTGCACTCGTGGTGGTCGGTAACGACGAATTCAACTCCGATGCTCTTACCGAACTCGACCTCTGCCGCCGCGGTTATACCGGTGTCCACCGTGATTATAAGGCTGACTCCGTCCTCTGCGAGCGTGCTCAGCGCTGCGCAGGAAACACCGTAGCCCTCGCCCTCTCTCTTCGGGATCTTGACTGTAACGTTTGCGCCAAGCTCCTGCAAATAAAGATAGAGCATACTAACCGACGTGACTCCGTCAACGTCGTAGTCTCCGTAAATACATATTTTCTCGCCTCGCTCTATCGCCAGAAATACCCTCTCAACCGCCTTATCCATATCGGCAAGCAAATAGGGATCGTGGAGATCCGCCTCCTCAAATCTCAGAAAATGCAACGCTTCCTCTGCGTTTCGGTACCCTCGGTTATAAAGCAATACCGAGAAAAGCTCGCTTCTTCCAAGTCCGCGTGCCATTTCTCTGACTGCTTCATCGCGCGAGGGGTCACCGAAGACGTAGCGCTCGCACCACACCTTCTCTCGCTTGTTGTTATTCATAATTTCCCCAATCTATATAAACACAAATTTAAAACAAAATCAAGGGCGCAGGGGGGCAAACTCCTCCATTATCTTCAGCGCCACGCGCAGACCGTCAATAGCCGCGCTCGTAATTCCGCCCGCGTATCCCGCGCCCTCGCCGCAAGGATATATCCTTCCCTTGCCGAGCGCACGGAGCTCCTCTGTGCGAAGTATTCTGACGGGTGCGGAAGTTCTTGTCTCAACTCCCGTAAGAATTGCATCGTCGCACGCAAAGCCCGAAAGCTTGCGGTCAAACGACAAAAGTCCTCTGCGAAGCTCGTCGCAGATAAATGCGGGCAATACAGTATCAAGTGCGCAAGGTCTTACCTTTCCGTCTCTGTAAGTAGGCATAATTCTGTCTATCTCGTTCTTATCGCTTCTGCCAAGGAAGCTCGCGACCGTCTGCATAGGCGCACTATAGTCGGCGCCGCCCGCTTCGAACGCCGCTCTCTCTATATTTCTCTGAAAATTTATCGCTCCCATAGGGGTACCGTCGTAATCATTCTTAAACACGCTTACCGCGACTGCGGAATTTGAATTTCTTCCGTCGCGCGCATTGTGGCTCATACCGTTGACGACCACACCGCCTTCTTCGGATGCCGCCGCAACTACCTCTCCGCCGGGGCACATACAGAAGGTATAAACTCCCCTACCCGACGAGGTGTCGGAAAGATGGTACTCGCCCTTTCCGAGCTTTTCGTGCCCTGCCATATCTCCGTAGAGCGCGCGGTCGATGTCCTCGCGCAGATGCTCCACTCTCACGCCGACCGAGAAGGATTTTGCTTCAATGGAAAATCCGTTCTCAAGCAACATCCTATAGGTATCTCTTGCGCTGTGTCCGACAGCCATAAGCACGGAGGACGCAACTATCTCGCCCGAGGTCGTCTCAAGCGCGATATTTCCGTCGGCAAGCTCGCGTATTCCGTCCATTCTCGTGCGGTACATTACCTTGCCGCCAAGCTCCTCGATGCGAGAGAGCATTTTGTCGACGATGCCGAGCAAAAGGTCGGTCCCCACGTGCGGCTTTGCGGCAACGAGAATCTCCTCGGGTGCGCCGAAGTCGCAAAATCTCTGCAATACGTAGCCTATCTTCTCGTCGTTGATCCTTGTAAGGAGCTTTCCATCCGAGAAAGTGCCCGCTCCGCCCGCGCCGAACTGAATGTTCGAGTCGACGTCGAGCAGACCGAATTTTTTAAATCTCTCATACGCGGCAGATCTGTCACGAACGCTATCTCCGCGGTCTATGATGATCGGCGCGTATCCGTTCTCCGCAAGAAGAAGCGCACCGAAAAGTCCCGCAGGTCCCATTCCGACGACGACGGGAGGTGCGCTCATAGGTCTGCTTCCGCGAACTATCTTGAGCTCTCCGTCAACGAGCGGCGAGATGCGGTGCTTTGCTCTGCTCTCGACTAAAGAGACCGATCGCGGCGAATCAAGCTTCGCCGCTACCGAATACACGAGTCTTATGTCGTTTCTCTTTCTTGCGTCAACAGAGCGCTTGTATATACTAAAACGAATTCGTGCAGGGTCTACCCCTGCACGCTTCAGGTCGGACGCCGCGATATCGCAAGCCTCCTGTTCATTGGCATCGGGCGGCAGACTTATACCGCTCACAAGAAATCCGCTATATTTTCTGTCAGCCACAGTCTGCTCCTCCGTTGTATCAGTCAGTCTTATTCTCTCCTGCCGCCGCATCGACGATGTTATTCAGATGCTCATCGCGGAGCTGCTCCTCAGTCTTTTCTATGTTGGTCGCGTGGATCCATATCAGAAGAGCCGCGAGCAAGCATATTACGACAGCAACTATATCGCTTTTCTTGTATCTTTTATTTTTTACGACCAGGTGCTGCTTGGCAGCCGCCGTGTTCAGTTCTTTATCAGACATTCGGATCTCCTTTCTCTCGGCAATTATTTTCTTTTGCCGTCCTTAGAGGATCTTGCGATCTTGCTCTTCTGCTTATGTGCCGCGCTGTCCTTAGGTATAAGAATATCCTCAAGCTTTGCGCGGAGTGTGGAATAAGTAAAGCCTCTCTCAAGCTCACCATCGATAGAGAGCGAGATCTTTCCGGTCTCCTCAGAGACTATAACAACGATAGCATCGCTGACCTCGGTAGTTCCTATCGCGGCTCTGTGTCGTGTGCCGAGTTCGGAATCTATGTCTACTCTGCTCGTCATGGGAAGAACGCATGCCGCCGAGTCTATTCTGCCGTCTCTTATGATGACCGCGCCGTCGTGGAGTGCGGTGCCTTTATAGAATATAGAGCAGAGCATATCGGGCGAGATGACCGCGTCGATCGAGCTTCCTGATCTCTTATACTCTGCAAGCGAGTTATGACGCTCGATAACGATGAGTGCTCCGTGTCCCGCCGAGGAAAGTCTCTGTGCGGCACGCGACACCGACTCTATAACGTAATGTGCGCTGACCGAATTCTTGTCGTTATGGTTTACGTGGAAGTTGAACACGCGGATACCGCCGATCTTCTCGAGTGCAGAACGGAGCTCAGGTTGGAAAATGATGATGAGCGCGATAAGACCGAGCTGTTTGAAGTCGCCGAACACAAATCCGAGTGCCGACAGCTTTACCGCATCGACAAAAAGCATCAGACCGAGCAGGAGCACTACTCCGATGATAAGCTTGATAGCTCTTCTCTTCTTTGCGAAGCGATAAACGAAGAAAAACGCACACGCGAGCAGAATTATGTCCAACGCATCCCACAGATCCATGCTCAAAAGCGTATCTATGACCTTCTCCTTAAAAAAATCCATTTGACTCACCTCCGCACGACGAAATGGCAAAAAACAGACGTCATTTCCCAAAAATGCACACTGTTCCATAATATCGTATTACATTATAACATATATATCACTTTTTTTCAAGGGTTTAAATGAAATTTTATTTATATATTTTTTTACTCTTTTGCCGCCATCTTACATTGTAAAAAACGACACTCAGCAAATGGGCACGCGCGATAACGAAGGATTAACATAAGTTATTCGAGCGTGCCCATAATGAATTGCCCTAAATGGCATGAATTGGCTTGCGCCGTGAATTGAACTTCGTTCATGAATTGCCTTCGGCATGATAAAGCATAGC
>JAGBIA010000021.1 GCA_017935225.1 Clostridia bacterium
ATCGCATACGGAAGTTCATTTTGTAATCGTAACGACCTTTATCACCTCTCAGGCGGTTACACCGCCACAAGTTTGCTTGCAAACTTAGCGTTGAGCGAAGCGAAACATGCTCTCCTCAAGGAGAGCCTTTAAAGATCATTATGCTCAAAATGGGTCATCGAGGACGCCGACCCCTACCGGCAAAGAGAGAAACCGTTGCTTTCGGTTACAGATCAAACAAAGATTTATATGTCGCTCTTCATAATAAAAAAGAAACACGCGTTAGCGAGCTGTCCGCGTGTTTCTACATCGCTATTGAATTAAACTTGGAAAGGGAATATTTCTATAGATTACAGTAGCCCAAACTCTCGTAGGGAATATCGGTTAGAGTCCTATCAAAACCCTTGACCAACCCCCATTCAAGTTCTTTGGCTCCACCTTTCTCGAAAGAAAGGTGGAAACGCGTCCCATCCCCACTCCAAGCTAACTTCTCAATAAAGCGGATACTTCTTGCAGATCTCGGCGACGGCGTCGCGGACTGCGGGAGCGGAATTCTCGTAATCCTTAGCGGTGAGGGCGAGGAGGTGTGCGAGCGTCTTCATATCTTCTGTGTTGAGTCCGCGCGAGGTAACTGCGGGAGTTCCTATTCTTACGCCCGAGGTAACGAAAGGCTTCTCGGGATCGTTGGGAATAGAATTCTTATTCGCAGTGATATGAACACTGTCGAGTCTCGCCTCGAACTCCTTGCCGGTGATCTTCATAGGACGGAGATCCACGAGCATAAGGTGGTTATCGGTACCGCCTGTAACGAGGTCAAATCCCTCCTTGAGCAGCTCATCAGCGAGCGTGCGCGCGTTGAGGACTACGTTATGCTGATACTCCTTGAACTCAGGCTTGAGTGCCTCGCCGAAGCAAACAGCCTTAGCCGCGATAACGTGCATAAGCGGTCCGCCCTGCGTGCCGGGGAATATAGCCTTATTGATCTTCTTTGCGATCTCCTCGTCGTTGGTAAGGATCATACCGCCGCGAGGTCCGCGAAGAGTCTTGTGCGTGGTGGTGGTAACTACGTCAGCGTAAGGAACGGGAGACGGATGCTCGCCTGCGGCAACAAGTCCTGCGATGTGAGCCATATCTACCATAAAATACGCGCCGACGCTGTGCGCGATAGCAGCCATCTTCTCGAAGTCGATAATTCTCGGATAAGCAGACGCGCCCGCAACGATGAGCTTCGGCTTGTGCTCCTTAGCGAGTTTCTCGAACTCGTCAAGGTCTATTCTTTCGGTCTCGGGATTGAGCTCGTAGGGAACGAAATTGTAGTACATACCCGAAATATTTACGGGGCTTCCGTGGGTGAGGTGACCGCCGTGCGCGAGGCTCATACCCATAACCGTGTCACCGGGCTTGATAAGTGCGAAGTAGACCGCGGTGTTTGCCTGCGCTCCGCTGTGAGGCTGAACGTTCGCGTATTTTGCACCGAAGAGCTTGCACGCGCGCTCGATAGCGATATTCTCGGCAATATCGACGCACTGGCATCCGCCGTAATATCTCTTTGCAGGGTAGCCCTCTGCATACTTGTTTGTGAGCACCGAGCCCATAGCGCAAAGCACTGCCTCGGAAACTACGTTCTCGGACGCGATAAGCTCAAGACCGTCGACCTGACGCTCGTATTCTGCGCGTATAGCCGCCGCGATCTCGGGATCTGTGCGGGACACAAGGTCCATCATTTCGTGAATCATTTTTATATCCTCCGTGGAAAAAATTTACTAACAGCGGTATCATAACCTTACCTAAACATTTCCGCATTTTAGTATATTATAAAACATTTTCGCATAAAACGCAAGAGAAAATTGCAAAAAATATCATTTTTTTTAAATAAAAATGCAACAAAACGCGCTTCTTTTGAAAATTTCTAAAATTTTTATTCACATATTGACAAAAAGGGTGTATTTGTGGTATAATGTATGCGTAATAGTTTTTGCAGTTTTGAAATACCTATACGGAATGGGAGGAAATGTATTATGCAGATCGCTATCATCGCACACGATATGAAAAAAGAATTGATGGCACAGTTTTGTATCGCTTATTGCGGCACTCTCAGTAAACATAACATCTGTGCTACAGCCATTACCGCCAAGTATATTTCGGAAGCTACCGGACTACACATAGACAAAATGATGGCAGGAGATCAGGGCGGTGAGGAGCAGATCGCGTCGCGTATCGCCTATAACGAGATCGACGTTCTGCTTTATTTCAGAGACACCCGTCCTAATCAGAAGGAAAACCCCGCAGGCAACGAGCTTCTTCGCGTCTGCGACGTAAATAACATCCCGGTTGCGACAAACATCGCGACTGCAGAGGTAGTCATCAACGCACTAGAGCGTGGAGACCTCGATTGGAGAGAAATCGTAAATCCTCATTCCTCACTCAACAGAAAGTGAGCGTGAGGTAGTAAAAAGACACGTCCGATAGGAAACGGCGCTACAGAGAGGGAGCGAATTGCTGGAACGCTCCTGCGCACAGCCTTGAGGGTACCACTTTTTGCTGAAAGTTCATATCATTTGAGTTATAAACCCGAGTGGAACCGCGCATTCGCGCCTCGGACGGCTTTTGCCGCCCGAGGCGATTTTGTTTAAATGCAAAAAAGTTGAAATTTGAAAATTGAAAGTTGAAAATTGAGGCGCGGGCGTACGTTCGTCTGTTGACGGAGCAAACGCACCACATCTCATCGGTAGGGGAGGGACTCCTTCCGAGATATCGGTCAATGCCGCGCTTTATTATTTGATTGTAGGGGCGACCAT
>JAGBIA010000022.1 GCA_017935225.1 Clostridia bacterium
AGAACAGAAAAGAAAGGTAGCAAAAAAACAAGAAAAGAAAGGTAGCGATATTACATTTCCGGATACTGGCTGTTGTAGATTTTTGCGTACAGTCCGCCATTTTTCAAAAGCTCGGCATGGTTGCCCTGTTCAACTATATGGCCGTTGTCTACAACGAGAATAACGTCGGCGTTTTCAATCGTCGACAGTCTGTGTGCGATAACAAAGGCGGTGCGGCCACGCATCAGCTCGTCCATAGTTTTCTGAATAAGCAGCTCGGTGCGTGTATCGACGTTGCTTGTTGCCTCGTCGAGAATAAGCACGGGCCTGTTGGCAAGATAGGCTCTTGCTATGGTCAGCAGCTGCTTTTGTCCTGCGCTGATATTTGTGCTGTCCTCGTTTATCTCTGTGTCGTATCCTTCAGCGAGGCTGTCGATAAAGTCATCGATATGCGCCCATTTTGCCGCTGCCTCGACCTCCTCGCGCGTTGCCGTGTCCTTTCCGTAGGCGATGTTGTCGTAGATGCTGCCCGAGAAAAGCATCGTGTCCTGAAGAACCATTCCAAAGATCTCGCGCACGCTTGCGCGGTTCATTTTTGAAATATCCTTGCCGTCGACAAGTATCCTGCCCGATCTCGGATCGTAAAAGCGCATCAGCATATTGACAACAGTCGTCTTGCCACCCCCGGTAGGTCCGACGATTGCGACCTTTTGACCCGCGTCTACGTGCAGATTGAAGCTTTCAATAAGCGGTTTATTCTCAACGTAGGAAAAGCAGACATCAATAAAATCGACCGCTCCCTTGACCGAAAGGCTTTTGGCAGGCTCTGCCTCCACCATCTCGTCTGTATCAAGGTAGTCGTAAACTCTGCGCGCAGACGCAACGGTCGACTGTATCATCGACATTCCGTTTGCGATAGACTCGAGCGGAGAGGAAAAGAGCTTTGTGTACATAATAAATGCCACCAGCACTCCGACGTCAAGCTGCCCTGCTATCACGAGATACGCGCCTATAATACATATCGCGACGTAGGAGATATTATTTATAAGTCCTACAACAGGACCGACGAGTCCCGATACGAAGTTGCCCTTTTCGGTGTGATCGGCGTATTTTTTGGCGAGCGCGCGGTATTTTGCGTTTTGCGAGTCCTCGATCGAGAAGGTCTTGACCGCGTCAAAGCAGGTCAGATCCTCCTCGCACAGAGTATAAAGCTTGCCCGAATAGGTGCGCGACTCGTTAAAATGCTTTTCGCTTTTCGTTGCGAGAATTGCCGAAAGCACAAGCGAGAGCGGTACGAAAACTATGACAGCTACCGCCATTGAGGGATCCTCGGTGAAAATTATTACCGTTATCATAATCAGCCGTATAACGCCGTTTATGATCACCCCGAAAATATCGTGGATCGAGTTACCCATTATCGAGACGTCGTTGGTCATACGCGATATTATTTCGCCGTTTGGGGTATTGTCGACCGTTCCGACCGATATTTTTTCGATCTTCCGGCTCATTCTGATCCTAAGTCTGCAGGTAAAAAAGTTGCTGACCGAGTAATTCATAACCGCTGTTGTGAGAGAGCCGAGAAGTGCGGAGAGCAGATAAAGCGCGGCGAGTACGATGACACCGCCGACAAAGACCTGCATATCCATAGGGACGCCCTTGTCGATAAGGTCGTATATCTGATTTGTCAGCGAGCCGAGTATTTCGGGGGCGGTCATCGCAAGATATGCCGAGCCGATGCTGAGAAGCGTTGCGAGTGCAAGCCAGTGCGCGATGCTCATAGAGTCGCGGGTTATTCGCAGTACGACTTGAGCAGTGCTGAGACGGTGCGTTTGAGAGGCTGTCTTTTTATTTCTTTTCATTGCCTGCCTCCTCTCTGTGTGTGCCGAGCTGAGAGTCTGCGATCTCACGGTAGATACGGCAGGAGCTGAGCAGCTCCTTGTGTGTACCGACTCCGATGACAGAGCCCTTGTCGAGAACGTATATACGGTCGGCGCTCATAGCGGTGCTGATCCTCTGAGTTGCTATTATCCTTGTTTTTCCCTTGAGGAGATCCGAATAGCTTTCCTTGATCTTGCTTTCGGTGAGGTAATCAAGCGCGCTGAAGCTGTCATCAAAAACGTATACGTCTGCGTTCTTGATGACCGTCCTTGCCATATTCAGCCTCTGCTTCTGTCCGCCGCTGACGTTCTGCCCGCCGCCGACCAGAAGATAGTCAAGTCCCTCGGAGTGAGACTCAACAAAGTCCTTCATTTGCGAGAGGGCAAGCATCTCAAGGATCTTGCCGTCGTCTGCCGAGGGATCGCCCATTTTTATATTCTCGCGAATGCTTCCCTCAAATATCTGCGCTTTCTGGAGTGCCACAGAGAAGCGAGCGCGCACGTCGCATCGGCGCATACGCGAGTATAGAACGCCGCCGAGAAGGATCTCGCCGTCGTTTGCCTCAAAAAGTCCCGCAAGCAGCTTTATAAGTGTGCTTTTTCCGCTTCCCGTACCGCCGATAAGAGCGATCTGCTCGCCCTCGCGGATGGTCATACAAAGCCCGTTTATTACGTTTTTGGAGGCATCGGGATAGGCAAAGGAAATATTACGTATCTCGATGTCAAATCCATTCGGTATCTCGCCCTCGCCCTCTCCGAGAAGCTCCTCATCGAGCTTTGAGTGTATTTCGTTAAGTCTTTTTACCGAGACCTTTACCTTCGGCAGCCACGCGAGTGTCCACGATATATTTATAAGCGCGCCCGAGATTATGCCGATATACTGAAGCACGGCGATAACTCCGCCCGCGCCTATCATAGCGCCGCTCTGCGCCCTGAGTCCGCCGAAATAGATAACGGCTACCGTGGCGAGATTTAAGAGCAGCATTGCAAAGGGATCGACAAGTCCGCCCCTCGTGTTTGCGCGGATCATATATTTTGCCATCTCCTCGGTGGCGAATTTCGCTCTGCCGTGTTCACGCTTTTCGTTGTTGAAGGCTCTGACTACGCGGAGCCCCGAAAGGCGCTCTCTGACTATCTTATTCTGCAGATCGACGTATTTGTCGGATCTGTCCCACATATCGTACAGCGGGCGCATAAGAACAAGTATAAGTATGAGAACAGGTGGGATAGAGAGCATAAATACAGCCGAGAGAACGGGATCGGCGAAAAACGCGAGGATCGCCGAGCCGAAAAACATTATCGGAACTGTAAAAAGAGTGTAGGGAAGACTTGTAACGGTGTTCTCGACGTTCCATATATCGTCGGTCGCTCTGGTGAGGAGCGCCGAGGGGCCGATGCTTGCATAGTCGGTGTAGGATAGCCTATTGATCTTCTCGAAGGTCGCGCAAAAGAGATCGGCGCTGTAATTTGCCGAAATACCCGCGTTGAGCTTGACCGACACGATGCTCGCCGCGGCAGAGATAAGCGCGAGAGCCACCATAATTCCCGAGTAGCGCCATACAGCCGAGGTATCGGCTCCCGAGATGCCGTCCTCTACGATCTTGCTCATCACAAAGGGCATAAGCAGAGCGCACATCATACCGAGAGCATCAATGATCGCTACCCATATAAGTTTTTTTCTGTAGGGTTTCAATAATTCAAAAAGCTTTTTCATTTTGTCCTTTTTCTGTGTTTTGGTGTGGGCTCCGAGAAAAAACAAAAAGCCCCGACGCGCACCTATACGCACCGGGAGCGAATCAGGTTAAAAACCTATATTACGCCTTATTTTCCTCGGAGGTGAGTACGTTGATCTTTAAAACTTTGAAATTCAATGTTGTGCGGTTTGTCATTGTATTCTCCTCCTTCCTTAAAAATTTTGTATATGGCTATTATACACCCGTAAAGGAGCTTTGTCAATAGAAATTAAAAGATTTTGAGGTCCTTTTCTTTACATATCGCCGCGGCTGTGATATAATTGTCCTGTAGACCGTCAAATCAACGGAAAAAGGCGGATTTTTCAGGGGGAGCAGCACAGTATGTCACTAAAGGATTTCAGAGGCGAGGTGTGGACAAACGTTCACCCCGAAATTATGAATGAGCTTGTGCGTATCAACGGGGATGCCGTTGACGGCAAGGTCGGAAACGACAGCTATACGCGTGCGGCGACGCGGGAGCTTCAGAAATATTTTGACGACGAGATCCGCGTGGTGTACGCCGTGAACGGAACAGCCGCCAATATACTTGCACTCAAGAGTATGCTCGAGCGATGGGCAAGTGTGCTTTGCGAGGAGCATACGCATATAAACACTCACGAGTGCGGCGCGTTTGAGTCTATGCTCGGCAACAAGATACTTGCGATACAGGGAGAGGCGGGAAAGCTTTCGGCAAGGCTTATCGAGAATTATCTTGAAAGGATCAAAAGCTACAAATATCTGCCTCGCGCGGTCGTGCTTACCCAACCGACAGAGCTTGGCGTTTTATACACGAACGAGGAGATACGCGAGATATGTGATCTTGCGCACTCGCGGGGAATGTACGTTTACGTCGACGGAGCAAGACTGCCAAATGCTCTTGTGGCTCTTGACACAACGCTGACCGAAATGATCGAAAGCACGGGAGTGGATGCTTTTTCATTCGGCGGAACAAAGGCGGGCGCGATGTTCGGTGAGGCTGTGATTTTCAGACGAAGCGAGCATTTTGCGGCTCTTGAATATCTGCAGAAGCAGGCGCTACAGCATCTTGATAAATCGAAATTCCTCGGAGTGCAGATGCAATATCTGCTCGAGCGCGGGCTGTGGCGCGAGACCGCGGCACACGCAAACGCTATGGCAAAATATCTCGAATCCTGCCTTGCGCAGAAGGGAATATCGCCATGTTATGCGGTCGAGACTAATACGGTGTTCTGCGTTTTGAGCGAGGAACAGCTTGAGTGTATCAATCAAAGATACGACGTGTCGTATTGGGATCGCGAAAGTCGGGTCGTTCGGCTCGTGACCTCGTTCTCCACTTGTAAAGAGGCGATAGACGAGCTTGTCGCCCTGCTTTGATGCAGGATCCTTTGGCATCATTATATAAATACTACCCTTGGAGGTATTATGAAGAACGAAGAAAAGGACATAAAAAGGGATAGGTTCGGCGAGGAGATACAGGAGAGTGAGGCGCCCGAGGTTGAAATAATTCCCGGAGAGATCCCGCTTTACCGAACCTACGGTGTTACGAAGAAATACAGACCGCGCCTTGCTAAGTTCAACGATCTGCTTGCAAAGAGTCTCGTTATCTTTCTTATTGCTACCGAGGTGCTTGTGATCGCGGTTGTCGGAGTATCCTTCTGGCTTTTCAGCGGAGAGCTTATCGCTACGGTGGTCACGCTGATCCTTGCGACACTGACCTACCGTATAAACACACGCATTCCACGCGTGCGCAGAAAATTTACAAAGACACTCAAAAGGCTGTGTCGCGAAAAGGGATATTCGCTTGAGTTCAAGCGCGGCTTCTGGAGCTCGCTTTCGTGGGCTGACAAGGGAGAGCTTGACTTTGTACTGAAGGCGGAGCGCAAAACCTACTACGTGCGCTATGCAACAGCTACGAAAAAGCTGTCGACTATGTCGTTTCTTTCAAAAAGCGAGCTTGTATACACAAAGCATCCGCGCAACAACAAGTTTACGCTGATCTTTGATTTCAAGGATAAAAAGAAGACAATGCATATAAGCTTTCCCGAATATATCGACAGCGCGGATAAGAATTCGGTAAAGGCAATACTTATAAACCCCGTGCCTATGAATATTGAAAAGAAGGGCGCGTTCGGGGTGGGAATGGAGCCGACGGGAACGGGCGAGCATATGTTCGGATACACGATCTTCAACGCGACCGGCTTTATTGAGACTCTCAAGCGCGAGTCGGGCAGGAGTTGATCAAATAGTCAACCGAAATTTATTCTCCGTATTGACAAAAAAGCATTAAAATGTTAAAATAAATTAAAGAAATTTTTTGGAAAGGTGAACTTATTATGCTTGAAACAGGTTACTTTAAGGGCGGTAACGAGTACGTCGTTACCTCGACTAATCCCCCCAGACCACTTCTTAACTACGTCTGGAACTCAAGAATTCTCAGCGGAATCAACAACTTCGGCGGCGGAGTAGGCGCATACGGCGTTCGCGCGCAGTCCTATATCGAGGCAGAGGGCAAGGGCAGATGCTCTGTTATCCGCGACGGTAACCGTTATTTTTACATAAAGGATATGAATACGGGCAAGACCTTCAACCCCGGTTGGTATCCCTGCAAGACAGACGTTAAGAACTACAGCTGTACCCACGGTCTCGGATATTCAATAATCACGAGCGAGTGCGACGGCGTGGTTGCTACCGCAAAGGTGTTTGTCAATAATTCCGATCCCGCAGAGATCTGGACGCTCACCGTTGAAAATAAGTCGGGTGAGGCAAAGTCTCTCAAGCTTTTCTCGTTTGCTGAATTTCAGCTCGAGGGCTATCAGAGATACAGCGACTACAACTCCTACGTTTACGGCGAAAAGGAAGGCAACGTAATTATGTGCCATAACGACGCTATGGAGAAGCCTCATAATTGGTTCAACGGATTTATGGCTACCGACGTTGATCCCGACGGCTTTGATACCTCCAAGCGTGCGTTCCTCGGCGTTTACGGCGACGTTCGTATGCCGAAGGCGGTTGAGGAGGGCAAGCTTTCGAACAGCTACGCTGCCTGCGAGCAGATGGTAGGTGCTTTTGAGCATTCGCTCGAGCTTGCAGACGGCGAGTCGAAGACTATCCACGTGCTTATCGGATGCTGCGATACTATGGCTACCGCAAAGGCTTTTGCAGAGTCTATACTCGCTCCCGGAAATATCGAGGCAGAGTTCGAGGCGCTTCTTGCAAGAAAGCAGGCTCTCGCAGCCGATATTTTTGTTGACACTCCCGAGGAGAAGATCAACAATTTCGCAAACTATTGGCTCAAGCAGCAGGTTTCTCTCTGCGCTGAGGTAGGACGCGACACGGGTAAGGGCTTCCGCGATCAGCTTCAGGACGCGTGGGCGGTTGCATCCTTTGATAAGGAGCTTGCAAAGGGCAAGATCCTTGAAACACTTATGTATGAATATTCCGACGGAAGATGCGTTCGCGGATGGCTTCCTCTCGACCACCACGTTTACTCCGACGGCCCGACCTGGATCGCGCCTACGGTAAATGCGTATATCAAGGAGACAGGCGACGTTGACTTCCTGAATGAGAAGGTAAAGTATCTTGACGAGGGAGAGGACACCGTCTGGGAGCATATCCTTACGGCTGTTCGCTTTGCAAGTGACGACGTTGGCGAGCACGGACTCGTACACTCCCGCGACGGCGACTGGAACGACTCGCTCAATATGACGGGTCTGAAGGGCAAGGGCGAGAGCGTATGGACCTCTATCTCACTTTGCTACGGCTTGCAGAACGTTGCCGAGATCGCGCGCGAGATCCTTCACGACGAGGCTATCGTTGCCGAGATGAAGGAGCGCGAGGCGAGAATGAAGGAGGCTATCAACCGCGAAGCGTGGGATGGCGAGTGGTATCTTGCGGCTATTAACGACTACAACGAAAAGGTTGGAACTCATACCGAAAAAGAGGGTATGATCTATCTTAACAGCCAGACATGGTCTATTCTTTCGGGCGTTGCTGACGCAGAGCGCGGAGAGAAATGTATGGAGTCGGTTGAAAAGTATCTTAACTCGGATTACGGTCCGCTCACTCTTTTCCCGACCTATACGAAGTTCAATAACAGGATCGGGCGTCTTACATCCTTCGTTGCGGGTATCTGGGAGAACAGTACACCCTACTGCCACGGCGGAACCTTTAAGATAGTTGCCGACTGTCTGCTTGGCCGCGGAGATAAGGCGTATGAGGATATGATGAAGATCCTTCCCGACAGCGCTACTAACCCCACCGAGCATTCGGGCTGTGAGCCTTATGCTCTTACAAATATGTATTTTGGCCCCGATAACCCCAGACGCGGAGAGACTCTCTTTGCGTGGGTAACCGGTACCGCAGGCTGGATGTTCCGTGCCATTACTCAGTATATGTGCGGCTTCCATCCCTCTTATGACAGCTTTACACTCAATCCCTGCATTCCTGCCGATTGGAAGCAGATCAGCGTTCGCCGTAAGTTCAGAGGCGATACCTACCTCATTACCGTAAAGAATCCCGACGGTAAGCAGTCGGGCGCATCTTCGGTGACCGTTGACGGTAAACCCTCCGACGCACAGATCAAGATCTTCGGCGACGGTAAGGAGCACGTTATTGAAGTTGTAATGTGATATAGAGCTTTTTGCTACCGTTTCGCTTTTTTCTGTTCTTTTCTTGAAAGAAAAGAACCAAAAGAACTTTACACAAGGAAGTTCTTTTGGAAAGCAAG
>JAGBIA010000003.1 GCA_017935225.1 Clostridia bacterium
ACAAGTCACGTGCAAACCCTACACCAACCCCCATTCAAGTTCTTTGGCTCCACCTTTCTCGAAAGAAAGGTGGAAAAATCGCGTTCCAACCCTACTCCAATCTAACTTCTCAGTTCTTCGCCTTGCTCTCGCAATAGATACAGCGGTAGACGCTGTGTTCGCGGTCGGTGAGCTTAAAGACGTGTGAGAGCTCCTGCTCGGTCGAGGTGATGCAACGGGGGTTCTTGCACTTGACGATATCGACTATCTCAAGCGGAAGCTCGGGGTGATATTTGCTTACGTTCGTGCCGTCCTTTATGATATTGACCGTGAGGTTATGGTCGATATATCCAAGCACAGAGAGATCGGGAACGACCTCGGAGTCTATCTTGATGATATCCTTCTTGCCCATTCTGCGACTCTGCGCGTTCTTGATTATTGCCACGGTGCAGTCGAACTTGTCAAGCCCGAGGAACTTGTAAATCTCCATCGCCTGACCTGCTTTGATATGGTCGATAACGACACCGTTCTTTATCTCGTCTACAGTCATTTTGCCGCCTCCTCTAAGAGCATTTTGATAAGCGCCATACGAATGTACTTGCCGTAAAGCACCTGCTTGAAGTAGCAAGCGCGGCTGTCTGCGTCAACTCCCACGCTGATCTCGTTTACACGGGGCAGGGGATGCATGATGCAGAGGTCGGGCTTTGCCAAAGAGAGCTTGTCGACAGTGAGAATGTAGCTGTCCTTGAGCCTGATGTAGTCCTGCTCGTTGAAAAATCTCTCGCGCTGAACTCGAGTCATATAGAGAATGTCGAGCTCGGGCAGGCTTTCGTCAAGCGAGGTGGTCTCAACGTACTCAATTCCGCGTCTGTCAAGAACCTCGCTCTTGACATACTCGGGAAGAGTCAGCTCTGCGGGCGAGATGAGCACGAAGCGGATGCCCGTGTATCTCGAGAGCGCGGTGATGAGCGAGTGCACCGTTCTGCCGAACTTGAGGTCGCCGCAAAGACCTACGGTGAGATTTGTGAGGCGTCCCTTTTCGCACTTGATGGTCAGCAGGTCGGTCAGAGTCTGCGTGGGGTGGTTGTGTCCGCCGTCGCCCGCATTGATCACGGGAACGGTCGCGTTCATAGATGCAACCATAGGCGCGCCCTCCTTGAAGTGACGCATTACCATAATGTCGGCAAAGCAGGAAATTACCTTTGCCGTGTCGGATACGCTCTCGCCTTTAGCCGCGGACGAGCTCTGCGCCTCGGAAAAGCCGAGAACGTTTCCGCCAAGCTCCATCATAGCCGCCTCGAACGAGAGACGGGTACGGGTTGAGGGCTCGTAGAAGAGCGTCGCGAGCTTCTTGCCGGCGGCAACTTTTGAATATTTGTCGGGGTTCGCGATTATATCCTCGGCGGTCGCGATGAGATCTTCGATCTCGGCAACCGAGAGGTCTTCAATTCCGATAAGGTGTCGCATAGTGCTCTCCTTTGTAATTAGTTCTTTGCTCCGTTAACTGCAAGATAGTTTCTGATGCGCGCCACGTTCTCAGCGTGCTCGGGCTTCTCGTCGAGGTACTCGATGATGTCGTAAACGTCAACGACCGAGTAAACCGGGAAGCCGAACTGCTCCTCGATCTCCTGCATAGCACCCTTCTCGGTCTGTCCCTTTTCCTTGCGGTCGACCATAATGAAGGTTGCGGCAACCTTTACTCCTTCGAGGTGGGAGAGGATCTCCATGCTCTCGCGGATAGCGGTGCCCGCGGTGATAACGTCCTCGATGATTACGACCTCTTCACCTGCGGTAGGTACGTAGCCTACGAATACGCCGCCCTCACCGTGATCCTTGACTTCCTTGCGGTTGAAGAAGAAGGGAACGTTGAGTCCGTTCTTCGAAAGCGCAACGGATGCCGATACTGCAAGCGAAATGCCCTTGTATGCAGGTCCGTAGAGAACCGTGGGCTTCTTGCCGAGCTTCTCAAAGTACGCTCTCGCATAGAACTCACCCATCTTCGCGATGTCGTCACCGGTCTTGATCATTCCGGCATTGATGAAATACGGGATCTTTCTGCCACTCTTCGCAGTAAAATCACCAAACTTGAGCACTCCTGCTCCTTCCAAAAATTCTATAAATTCTCTCTTGTAGCTTTCCATAATGTTACTCCTGTTATGAATTTTTTCCACCTTTCTTTCGCAGAAAGGTGGAGCCAAAGAACCTGAATGAAGGGAGGTTCTTTGGTTGGCTCGCGATCATATTATTTCGCGATAACCTTATTGCTTGCTGTTTTTCTTTTGTAGTTTTCTCGGACAGCTCACCGCTACCGAGAAAACGATTTTTATTGTATTTGTTGGCTAAAAACCCAAATGAAGCGAAAATTCAAAGACTTGCACATAGCCTTCATAATAAAAATTCCAAGTTTTCGGTGGCGATGAGCCGTCCGAAAACTCTACATAAACCGCTGTAGAGTGGCTAAGAGATATGGAAACGATCCCTGATCCCTTTAAAACTTCCCCATTCAAGTTCTTTGGCTCCACCTTTCTCGAAAGAAAGGTGGAAAAAACCTAACCCAAAACTAACTTTTTACCCAACAAACTCAGCGACGCAGCGGCGGTAAGCGGCTACGGGATCGGGGGCGGCGGTGATAGGTCTGCCGACTACGATATAGTCAGAGCCGATCTCTTTTGCGGCGGCGGGAGTCATAACTCTCTTCTGGTCGCCGATATCTCCGTCAGCGAAGCGAACGCCGGGGGTAACGGTAACGAAGCCCTCTCCGCACTTTTCGTGGACCTTACCTGCCTCAAGGGGCGAGCAAACTACGCCGTCGAGTCCTGCGACCTTTGCGTTGTGAGCGTAGTGCATAACGACCTCTGCGATATCTTCCTTGATAAGAAGATCCTTTTCCATGCTCTCCTGATCGGTCGAGGTGAGCTGAGTAACCGCGATGAGCATCGGTCTTGTGCCGTCCTCGCGGGTAAGTCTCTCGATAGCCGCCTGCATCATACGAACGGTACCTGCAGCGTGGAGGTTGGTCATATCAACGTCAAGGCGAGAAAGAACTGCCATAGACTTTTTAACTGTGTTGGGGATGTCGTGGAGCTTGAGATCGAGGAATATCTTGTGGCCTCTCTTCTTGATCTCCTTTACGATCGAAGGACCCTCTGCGTAGTAGAGCTCCATACCGATCTTAACGAAGGGCTTTTCGTCCTTGAACTGATCAAGGAAAGCAAATGTTTTTTCTGCGCTGTCAAAGTCGCACGCGATGATTACGTCTTTTCCCATTTTATTTTACTCCTTTAATTATTTCCTCAAGTGAATTTATACCGTACTTGTCCATAACGGTGGGGAGAGCTTCGATGATCTTCTTGCAAGCGAAGGGATCAACGAGGTTTGCCGCACCTACCTGTACTGCGGTCGCGCCCGCGAGCATCATTTCGATCACGTCCTCAGCCGAGCTTACTCCGCCCATACCGACAACGGGAATATCGACCGCGTGAGCGACCTGATATACCATACGAACGGCGACGGGGAAGATAGCCGCGCCCGAGAAACCGCCCATCTTGTTGGCGATTATCGGCTTGCGTGTGCGAAGATCTATTCTCATTCCGAGAAGGGTGTTTATAAGGCTGATGCCGTCAGCTCCTGCCGCCTCGCAAGCCTTTGCGATGCTCACGATGTCGGTGACGTTGGGCGAGAGCTTGATGATGATAGGCTTTGTGGTGACCGCCTTGACCGCGCGAGTGACCTCTGCCGCCGCCTCGGGAGAGGTGCCGAAGCTCATTCCGCCGCCGTGAACGTTGGGGCAGCTTACATTGACCTCGATCCAGCCTACCTGATCGCACTTGTCGATTTTTTCGCATGTGTAAACGTACTCGTCTACCGAGAAGCCCGAGACGTTTGCCATTACCTTTTTGTCAAAGCACTTGGCGAGCTTGGGAAGCTCAACGCCGATTACCTTATCAACGCCGGGGTTCTGAAGTCCTACCGCGTTGATCATTCCTGCGGTGCATTCCGCAATTCTCGGCGTGGGGTTTCCGAAACGCGCCTCCTTGGTCGTGCCCTTGAAGGAGAAAGTGCCGAGTATGTTTATGTCGTAGAGCTCTGCAAATTCGTAGCCGAAGCCGAACGTTCCGCTTGCGGGGATGATCGGGTTGTCAAGCTCGATGCCGCAGAGATTTACACTCATTTTTCCCATAAGATATCCTCCTTCTGCATAACGGGACCTTCCTTGCAGATGCGCTTGTATCCCGTGATAGTCTTGCAGGAGCAGCCCATACACGCACCGAAGCCGCATCCCATACGCTCTTCAAAGCTGAAGCTGCCGCCCGTAGTCGACTTGGAGTAGACCGCCTTGAGCATAGGTTCAGGACCGCAGGTGTAGAAGTGGGTGTAGTTGATGCCGTCCATAGCATCGGTGACAAATCCCTTGATGCCGTAGCTTCCGTCGACGGTGGTTACGTAAACGTCCGCGCCGAGAGCCTTGAATTCTTCCTCATAGAAGACCTCGTCCTTAGAGCCAAAGCCGAGGATGACCGTGCATTTCTTGCCCTCTGCTGCGAGCTTGCGGCAGAGAAGATACATAGGGGGAACGCCCGCGCCGCCGCCGATGAGCAGGGGAGCGTCGCCCGATTTGTCGAGGTCATATCCGTTGCCGAGACCGGTCAGAACGAGCCAGGACTCACCGACGGGCGTGCGAGCCATGACCTCGGTGCCCTTGCCGACGACCTTGTAGATGAGCGTCAGCTCGTCGCCCTCAACGTCACAGACCGAGATAGGTCTGCGCAGATAAAAACCGTCGAGCTTGATGTTTACGAACTGACCGCTGGCGCTGATGTCGCTCGTGTCACCTACGATCACGCACTCGTAGGTGTTCTTAGCGATCAGTCGATTGCTTTTTATTGTAAAAAGTGTGTCTTTCATGATTTTCCTTGCATTCAGATTAATATTTTTTCGAAATGTCGTCCAAATTTTATTTTGTTTTGCTCAATAGAGGAAAGGTAAAATATTTGTTCACCTCTCCGTCTGCATTCGCATCCACCTCCCCTCGAGGGGAGGCTTTTTGTAAGACTGCATCAAGCAATATGAAGCTAACATAAAGGCTCGCCCTTGGGGTGATTCCCCACAGTGTGGGGAAATGTCTGCGGAGCAGACAAAGGGGACGGCGTGTCCGCGGCTGGCGGCGAAGACGCCTGAGAGGGAATGCGCCACCTTTCTTTTCTGAAAGCTCGCTCAGGATGACTGTTGGAAATAAATTTTAATGATTACCGATGAAAGCGGTGGTGATTATCAGCTATCGATAGTCGAAATAGTGATCGTGATGTCCTCAAGGACGTCGAGAAGAACGCGGACGGTGTCGAGCGAGGTCATAATGGTGACGTTGTTCTCGGTCGCGTAGCGGCGGATAAGCGCGCCGTCGCTTGCCGAGCCGACCGAGTCGAGATCACGCGTATTGATAACGTACGCGATGTGTCCCTGCGAGAGTGCGCGTGCGATCTCGTCGCTGTCCTCTTCGAGCTTCTTCATAATGTGTGTACGGATGCCGTTGCTCTTGAGGAAGTTTGCAGTGCCCGAGGTAGCAACGATGTTAAATCCGAGGTTATAGAAGCGGCGGATGAGGGGAAGCGCCTCGTCCTTGTCCTTGTCTGCGATGGTCGCAAAGACGGTGCCGTAGTTCTGGAGCTTCATACCCGACGCCTGAAGTGCCTTATAGAGTGCGCGGTAGAACTTGTCGTCGTAGCCGATCGCCTCACCCGTGGATTTCATTTCGGGCGAGAGGTAAGCGTCAAGTCCGCGGAGCTTATTGAAGGAGAACACGGGGACCTTAACGTACCAGCGGTCCTTCTCTTCGGGGTAGATGTCGAAAATTCCCTGCTCCTTGAGCGACTTGCCGAGAATTACCTCGGTAGCGATGTCCGCAAGGCTGTAGCCGGTTGCTTTGGAGAGGAAGGGAACTGTTCTCGAGGAACGGGGGTTGACCTCGATGATATATACGTCATCGTGCTCGTCAACGATGAACTGGATGTTGTAAAGTCCAACGATGCCGATGCCAAGACCGAGCTTCTTTGCGTACTGAAGGATAGTGCCCTTTACCTTGTTCGAAATAGAGAAGGTGGGATATACGCTTATAGAGTCACCGCTGTGAACACCGGTGCGCTCTACGAGCTCCATAATACCCGGAACGAAAACGTTCTTTCCGTCGCAGATAGAGTCGACCTCGACCTCCTTACCGCTGATATACTTGTCAACGAGGACGGGCTTGTCTTCGTCGATCTCAACCGCGGTCTTGAGGTAGGTGCGGAGCTGCTCCTCGTTGCCTACGATCTGCATTGCGCGTCCGCCAAGCACGAAGGAAGGACGAACGAGAACGGGGTATCCGATCTCTGCCGCAGCAGCCAGACCGTCCTCGATCTTTGTAACTGCCTTGCCCTTTGCGCGAGGAATGTTGAGCTCGTTGAGAAGGTTCTCGAACGCGTTTCTGTCTTCTGCGCGGTCGATCGCCGAGCAGTCCGTGCCGATTATCTTAACGCCTCTGTCGAAGAGGGGCTGTGCGAGGTTGATCGCGGTCTGTCCGCCGAGAGATGCGATAACGCCCTCGGGCTTCTCGAACTCGATGATGTTCATTACGTCCTCGGGAGTGAGCGGCTCGAAGTAGAGCTTGTCCGCGGTGGTGTAGTCGGTGGAGACCGTCTCGGGATTGTTGTTGATGATGATAGCCTCGTAGCCCGAGTTCTTGATGGTGGATACCGCGTGAACTGTCGAGTAGTCGAACTCAACGCCCTGACCTATTCTGATAGGACCTGCGCCGAGAACCACGATCTTCTTTCTGTCCGAGAGGACGGATGCGTTCTTTCCCGTGTAGGACGAGTAGAAATAGGGAATGTACGCGCCCGTGTGGCAGGTGTCTACCATACGGAATACGGGGAAGAGGGCGTGCTGCTTACGTAAGTTGTAAACGTCGAGCTCGGCGCACTTCCACATTCTTGCAACGTACTTGTCCGAAAATCCCATCTTCTTTGCCTCAGTGAGAGTTTCGATCTCGAAAGGATGAGCCTTGAGAGTCTCCTCCATATCGACTATTGTTTTGATAGCCTCGAGGAAGAGGGGGGTGATCTCGGTGATCTTGTGGATCTGCTCGACGGTCACGCCGCGGGCGAGAAGCTCTGCGATGCCGAAGATATTGTCACTGCGGAAGGAAGAGATGTAGTCCAGGATCTCTTCGCTCGTCATATTGTCAAACTTTGCGTGGTATACGTGATATACGCCGACCTCGAGCGAGCGCATGCCCTTGAGAAGTGCCTCCTCGAGATTAGAGCCGATGCCCATGATCTCGCCCGTCGCCTTCATCTGAGTTCCGAGCTGATTGGATGCGGTCGTGAACTTGTCGAAGGGGAAGCGGGGAAATTTCGCGATAACGTAGTCGAGCTGAGGCTCGAATGCCGCGTTGGTGTTTGCGATCTTGATCTCTTCAAGCGTCATACCGACGGCGATCTTTGCGGTAACGCGCGCGATCGGGTAGCCCGATGCCTTGGATGCGAGCGCAGAAGAGCGCGAAACGCGGGGGTTGACCTCGATGAGATAGTACTCGGAGGAGTTGGGGTTGAGCGCGAACTGTACGTTACAGCCGCCCTCGATCTTGAGCTCCTTGATGAGCTTTATTGCGCTGTCGTTGAGCATCTTGAGGTCGTGGTCGCTGAGTGTCATAATAGGAGCTACGACGATAGAGTCGCCGGTGTGAACGCCTACGGGGTCGATATTCTCCATTCCGCAGATGGTGATGGCATGGTCAGAGCCGTCGCGCATGACCTCGAACTCGATCTCCTTGTAGCCCTTGACGCTCTTCTCGATAAGGACCTGATGAACGGGAGAGAGTCTGAACGCGTTGGTGCCGACTTCGATCAGCTCTGCTTCGTTGTATGCAAATCCGCCGCCCGTGCCGCCGAGAGTGAATGCGGGGCGGAGAACTACGGGGTAGCCTATTCTCTCTGCCGCAGCCTTAGCTTCCTCAAGGTTGTAGGTGATCTCGGAAGGGATGACAGGCTCGCCGATAGATTGGCAGAGCTCCTTGAAGAGCTCTCTGTCCTCTGCGCGCTCGATAGACTCGCTCGACGTGCCGAGAAGCTCAACGCAGCATTCCTCAAGAACGCCCTTCTTCTCGAGCTGCATAGCGAGGTTGAGTCCCGTCTGACCGCCGATTCCGGGAAGGATAGCGTCGGGACGCTCGTAGCGGATGATCTTTGCTATATATTCAAGGGTGAGCGGCTCCATGTAAACCTTGTCTGCGATAGTCGTGTCGGTCATAATGGTAGCAGGGTTAGAGTTTACGAGAATTACCTCGTTGCCCTCCTCCTTGAGCGCAAGACACGCCTGCGTGCCCGCATAGTCAAACTCAGCCGCCTGACCGATAACGATAGGGCCGGAGCCTATGATCATTACTCTTTTGATATCTGTTCTTTTTGCCATTTTGCACCTCTGTATTAGTTTGGAGTTAGTTGGAAGTTAGTTGGAAGTTAGTTGGAGTAGTGTTTTTTGCCACTTTCTTTCGGAGAAAGTGGCGCAAAGAACTTGCTGAAGGGATTTATGG